>NZ_JAVAJF010000010.1 GCF_030718085.1 Marinobacter sp. MDS2 | reverse complement strand
CGTTGCTGTTATCTAGGCTGTACGTCCAATTGCCAGCACTGTCGAGATCAACCGTGCCGTAACCATTGGTAGACGCAGCGGAAGACTGCGCCACAAACACCGCTTCACCGCTATCGGCATCGCTGATTGTCAACGCACCGCTGTCTGTCAGAGTACCGTCCTCACTGACGGCAGCTGTGGTATCACCGCCAATCACTGCTGCGTCGTTGGCGCCGGTAATAGTGATGCTCACGGTTTGGGTGGTGCCATCATCACTGGTAAAGATGATGGTGTCGGCCAACGTGTCGCCTGCTGCCAGAGCTTGTACCACTGGGGCGCTGTTATCTAGGGTGTAGGTCCAATTGCCACTGCCATCCACGGTGACCGTGCCGTAAGTCGCGGCGCTGCTGGCTAACGTGCCTTCCCCGGTATCCGGATCACTAAAACTTACTGTGCCAGATGCGGTGTTATTGCTGGCATCGTCCTCGGTGACCGCTGTATCCGCGGCGGTTAGGTTGATCGTGGCCGCATCGTTAGAACCGGTGATGGTGATGTTTTGAGTTTCGGTGCTGCCATCATCACTGGTGAAGGTGATGGTGTCGATCAACGTATCACCAGCGGCCAGTGCCTGTACCGCGGCGTTGGTGTTATCTAGGGTGTAGGTCCAGTTGCCACTGCCATCCACGGTGACAACGCCGTAATTGGCAGTGCGGCTCGCTAACGAACCTTCCCCGGTATCCGGATCACTTATGCTTACTGTGCCAGAAGCGGTGGTATTGCCGGCATCGTCCTCGGTGACCGCTGTATCCGTTGCGGTCACGCTGATCGTGGCGGCATCGTTGGCGCCGGTGATGGTAATGTTTTGTGTTTGGGTGGTGCCGTCATCACTGGTGAAGGTGATGGTGTCGATCAACGTATCACCAGCGGCCAGGGCCTGCACCGAGGCGTTGGTGTTATCGAGCGCGTAAGTCCAGTTGCCGCTGCCATCTACGGTGACCGTACCGTAGTTTGCGGTGCTACTGGCTAAGGCACCTTCTCCGGTATCCGGATCACTAATGCTTACTGTGCCAGAAGCGGTGTTATTGCCGGCATCGTCTTCGGTGACCGCTGTATCAGCGGCGGTTACGCTGATAGTGGTTGCGTCATCCTTGCCCGTA
>NZ_JAVAJF010000009.1 GCF_030718085.1 Marinobacter sp. MDS2 | reverse complement strand
GGGTATACGGATTTAATGGTTGATGGGGCACCTTCACCCCATCAATCTGATACCACCCTCAGATGGTTGATAGATCGACTCCGTAGTTGAGTTCCTCTGCGAAGTCCGGCAGTCCGTAACCGATGGTTTTCTTGTAGAAAGGAGAGACCTTCGCAGTCGGTGCCTTCTTCTTGTGCTTCGTGGTGTAGAGCATTCGTGCCCGCATCACCTCGAAGGAGTAACCGCGCCCTTCACGGTTCTTGTCCTTGGCCAGTCGGTTGATGGACTCCGTGTAAGCGTTGGTGACGGGCATGTCCGTCTCGAAGTAGGTCATGGTCTCTTCGCGCCAGTTTCCCACTGCCCTTACCAGATCGCTCCAGACTTCCTTTTGGCCCTTCGGGATGGTGGCTATCCACTCGTCCAGGGCGGCTTCTGCCTGGAGCCGTGTGGTGGCGTCCCAGATGCCGTAGAAGCGCTCCTTGTGCTCGTAGGCGGCCAGCAGTTGCGGGAACGCGCCTGTCCAGGTCTCCATGATGAGGCGCTCCCGGTCTGAGACTTCGTGAGCGCGTTTCAGCAGGATTTTCCGGTCTCCCTTGAGAGTCCGGCTCTGGGACGGTTTCAGCTCCTTTCTGAGGCCCTTGCGCACTCTCTCTAGGGCATCGTTGGCCATGCGCACCACATGGAACTTATCGACCACGATACGGGCCTGGGGCAGCACAGCCTTGACCGCTGCCCGGTAGGGGTTCCACATGTCCATGCTGACGATCTCGACCTTCTGCCGGTCTTTCAGCTTCATCAGGTAGTTGGTCACCACGTCCTGGCGGCGGGTGGCCAGCAGGTCGAGCAGGGTTCGCTCCTCAATGTTGGTCAGAATGCAGCGGTAGCGCTTGTTCAGGTATAGCTCGTCAATGCCCAGGATGCGGGGCGTCTCGAAGCGGTGCCAGCGCCCCAGGAACTCGGCGCGGGCGTTGAAGATGTCGCGCACCGTCTTCTCGTCCAGGCCGGTCTGTGCCGCCACAAAGGTGTAGGGGTGGTTGAAGGATTCCTTCTCCACGTACTCATGCAGCCGCAGTGTCATACGGAATCCGTCCACCATCTCCGGTAGCTGGGGCCTGAATGTTGTCTTGCAGGCCCGGCAGGTGTATCGGCGGCGGACCACCCAGAGAGTGACCCGCTTGCCGTGGATGGGCAGATCACGATAGGGAACGTCACGCTTGCCGAACCGTACGAACTCACCCTGCACGCCGCATTCCTCGCAGGCGATGGGATCGGGCACGTCCACCTGGAAGTGCATTTCGTCGTCGGTTGATTTGCAGCCCAGTACTTGGTATTGCGGCAGGTGAAGGATGTTGTCGGGAAGTTCGGTCATGGTGTTGTATAGGCGTAGGTGTCAGTCAGATCCATCCGGCTCGGCATTGGTGTTTGCTTTTTTACCCAACAAGCTGCTGGAAACGAAAAGTAAGGCACCGAGGACAATTGCAATATCAGCCAGGTTGAAGGCCGGCCAATGCCAGTCTCGCCAATAGAAATCAAAGGAATCCACAACATAGCC
>NZ_JAVAJF010000008.1:2699-4650 GCF_030718085.1 Marinobacter sp. MDS2 | reverse complement strand
GGGGTTTTGGTATTAAGAGTCTGACGATGACCTACTCTCACATGGGCAAGTGCCACACTACCATCGGCGCAGGCTTGTTTCACTTCTGAGTTCGGGATGGGATCAGGTGGTTCCAAGCCGCTATGGTCGTCAGACAAAACGGTTTGATCACTGGGGGACGAGATGGAACGTGATACGATTTCTTTGGTGCGTTATCCGCAATTGTCTTGGGTGTTATATAGTCAAGCCGCACGAGCAATTAGTACTGGTTAGCTCAACGCCTCGCAGCGCTTACACACCCAGCCTATCAACGTCCTGGTCTTGAACGGCTCTTCAGGAGGCTCAAGGCCTCAGGGAGATCTCATCTTGGAAGGGGCTTCCCGCTTAGATGCTTTCAGCGGTTATCCTATCCGAACATAGCTACCCAGCAGTGCTTCTGGCGAAACAACTGGAACACCAGCGGTTCGTCCACTCCGGTCCTCTCGTACTAGGAGCAGCTTTCCTCAAATCTCCAACGTCCACGGCAGATAGGGACCGAACTGTCTCACGACGTTCTAAACCCAGCTCGCGTACCACTTTAAATGGCGAACAGCCATACCCTTGGGACCGGCTTCAGCCCCAGGATGTGATGAGCCGACATCGAGGTGCCAAACACCGCCGTCGATGTGAACTCTTGGGCGGTATCAGCCTGTTATCCCCGGAGTACCTTTTATCCGTTGAGCGATGGCCCTTCCATACAGAACCACCGGATCACTATGACCTACTTTCGTACCTGCTCGACGTGTCTGTCTCGCAGTCAAGCGGGCTTGTGCCATTACACTAACCGTACGATGTCCGACCGTACTTAGCCCACCTTTGTGCTCCTCCGTTACGCTTTGGGAGGAGACCGCCCCAGTCAAACTACCCACCACACAGTGTCCTCAACCCCGATAAGGGGCCAGAGTTAGAACCTCAAACATGCCAGGCTGGTATTTCAAGGTTGGCTCCACCAGAACTGGCGTCCTGGTTTCAAAGCCTCCCAGCTATCCTACACAAGCATATTCAAAGTTCACTGTGAAGCTATAGTAAAGGTTCACGGGGTCTTTCCGTCTAGCCGCGGATACACCGCATCTTCACGGCGATTTCAATTTCACTGAGTCTCGGGTAGAGACAGCGCCCCCATCGTTACGCCATTCGTGCAGGTCGGAACTTACCCGACAAGGAATTTCGCTACCTTAGGACCGTTATAGTTACGGCCGCCGTTTACCGGGGCTTCGATCAAGAGCTTCGCACGAATGCTAACCCCATCAATTAACCTTCCGGCACCGGGCAGGCGTCACACCGTATACGTCCACTTTCGTGTTTGCACAGTGCTGTGTTTTTAATAAACAGTCGCAGGGGCCTGGTATCTTCGACCGGCTTCCGCTCCACCCGCAGGGGTATCACGTACACACCGGCGTGCCTTCTCCCGAAGTTACGGCACCATTTTGCCTAGTTCCTTTACCCGAGTTCTCTCAAGCGCCTTGGTATTCTCTACCTGACCACCTGTGTCGGTTTGGGGTACGGTCCCGAATAGCCTGAAGCTTAGAAGATTTTCCTGGAAGCAGGGCATCAATGACTTCGCGCCCTTGGGCACTCGTCGTCGCGTCTCGGGATTGTGGACCCGGATTTGCCTAAGTCCACTCCCTACATGCTTAAACCGGGGCAACCGTCGCCCGGCTCACCTAGCCTTCTCCGTCTCTCCATCGCAGCTATCCAAGGTACGGGAATATTAACCCGTTTCCCATCGACTACACCTTTCGGTCTCGCCTTAGGGGCCGACTCACCCTGCGCCGATTAGCGTTGCGCAGGAACCCTTGGTCTTCCGGCGTGGGAGTTTTTCACTCCCATTGTCGTTACTCATGTCAGCATTCGCACTTCTGATACCTCCAGCAAGCTTCTCAACTCACCTTCGCAGGCTTACAGAACGCTCCCCTACCCCGCATACAACGTA
>NZ_JAVAJF010000008.1:1263-2605 GCF_030718085.1 Marinobacter sp. MDS2 | reverse complement strand
GAGTATGCAGCCGCAGCTTCGGTAACCAGTTTGAGCCCCGTTACATCTTCCGCGCAGGCCGACTCGACTAGTGAGCTATTACGCTTTCTTTAAAGGATGGCTGCTTCTAAGCCAACCTCCTAGCTGTCTGAGCCTTCCCACATCGTTTCCCACTTAACTGGTATTTTGGGACCTTAGCTGGCGGTCTGGGTTGTTTCCCTCTTCACGACGGACGTTAGCACCCATCGTGTGTCTCCCGGATAGTACTCACAGGTATTCGGAGTTTGCCTGGGGTTGGTAAGTCGAGATGACCCCCTAGCCCAAACAGTGCTCTACCCCCTGTGGTATTCGTCCGAGGCGCTACCTAAATAGCTTTCGGGGAGAACCAGCTATCTCCGGGCTTGATTAGCCTTTCACTCCGATCCACAAGTCATCCCCTGGCTTTTCAACGACAGTGGGTTCGGTCCTCCAGTTGATGTTACTCAACCTTCAACCTGCTCATGGATAGATCGCCCGGTTTCGGGTCTATGCCTAGCGACTGATTCGCCCTATTCAGACTCGGTTTCCCTACGGCTCCCCTAAACGGTTAACCTCGCCACTAAACATAAGTCGCTGACCCATTATACAAAAGGTACGCCGTCACAGAACAAGTCTGCTCCGACTGCTTGTACGCATACGGTTTCAGGATCTATTTCACTCCCCTCACAGGGGTTCTTTTCGCCTTTCCCTCACGGTACTGGTTCACTATCGGTCAGTCAGGAGTATTTAGCCTTGGAGGATGGTCCCCCCATATTCAGTCAACGTTTCTCGTGCGCCGACCTACTCGATTTCACTAGACTCAGATTTCGGATACGGGGCTATCACCCACTATGGCGGCACTTTCCAGAGCCTTCTCCTATCAGTTGTCTAGCTTAAGGGCTAGTCCCCGTTCGCTCGCCGCTACTTAGGGAATCTCGGTTGATTTCTTTTCCTCGGGGTACTTAGATGTTTCAGTTCCCCCGGTTCGCCTCTTACACCTATGTATTCAGTGCAAGATACCCGATCGAAATCGGGTGGGTTTCCCCATTCAGAAATGTCCGGATCACAGCTCGTTTGCCAGCTCCCCGAACCTTATCGCAGGCTTCCACGTCTTTCATCGCCTCTGACTGCCAAGGCATCCACCGTATGCGCTTAGTTGCTTGACTATATAACCCCAAGACAACTGTGCTCGATACACTCTCATTCAGGCAAGCCTGAAGAGAATCTATAGAGACAGTCACTTGAAGCGATATAACAACCACTTCAACGACAACACCGGATAACGCTTGAAATCGTTATCACTTTGAATATTTTCTCTCGGAGATAATGAGAGAAGAATATTCGT
>NZ_JAVAJF010000007.1 GCF_030718085.1 Marinobacter sp. MDS2 | reverse complement strand
ACCATCGGTTACGGACTGCCGGACTTCGCAGAGGAACTCAACTACGGAGTCGATCTATCAACCATCTGAGGGTGGTATCAGATTGATGGGGTGAAGGTGCCCCATCAACCATTAAATCCGTATACCCGAAAAACATTCATGGCAGGATGCCATCAACTTCCGGATTCGGCGTCCATGACTCTCGCGCGTTTTTATTCCATCCCCACACTGCTGCAAGGTGCCGCCCTCACCGGGTCGTACGTGCTCACGGGGTTGCTGAGTCTTGACCTGAGCGCCAACGACGGCCTGGCCAGCATGGTCTGGCCGCCGGCCGGCATCGCCCTGGCCGCCATGCTGCTGGGCGGCAACCGATTCCTGCCAGCCATCTGGCTGGGTGGCTTTATCGCCGTCAACGTGACCAGTGGCAGCGTACTGATGGCGCTGCTGTCCGCCTGCGGCACCACCTTCGCTGCGTGGCTGGCACGCACCGCGCTGACGCAACTGCATCCGCAAGACACCCTGTTTGATGGATTGCTACAATCGAGTGGGAGTGACTGGCACTCACAGGCAATGTCTGGCACTGGCTGGCATCACAGCTGAGACTTCAATATCTCGCAGCTGAGCGATAAACTGTATAAAAACACAGTATCGCAAGGATGCGGATCATGCCCCAAGTGGCGGCCAGGATGGCCAGCCGGGACGAGAACACTGGTCGTTACCAGCGTCACCGGCCCGAGCAAACCCTGCTCTATCGGATCGTCGAAGAATACTACCCGACGTTCGCTGCCCATTTGGCGGCGCAGGGCAGGGAACTGCCCGGTTATGTGCAACGCGAGTTTGACGACTACCTCAAATGCGGCCGTCTCGAACACGGCTTTCTGCGGGTGCGTTGTGAGTCGTGTCACGCTGAGCACCTGGTTGCGTTCAGCTGCAAACGTCGGGGCTTCTGTCCTAGTTGTGGCGCACGGCGTATGGCCGAAAGCGCCGCGCTACTGGTCGATGAGGTTCTGCCCGTACAGCCCATGCGCCAATGGGTACTCAGCTTTCCCTTTCAATTGCGCTTTCTGTTCGCCAGCCGGCCGGAGGTCATGGGCCGGGTGTTGGGCATCGTTTACCGCGTCATCGCCACGCATCTGGTCAAGAAAGCGGGCTATACCCACCAAGCGGCCAAGACCGGTGCCGTCACCCTGATCCAGCGCTTCGGCAGTGCACTGAACCTCAACATTCACTTTCACATGCTGTTCCTCGATGGCGTGTACGTTGAGCGTCCCAATGGAACAGCCCGGTTCCTCTGGGTCAGGGCGCCGACCAGCGCCGAACTCACCCAACTGGCGCACACCATCGCCCATCGGGTCGGCCGCTATTTGGAGCGGCAAGGCCTACTGGAGCGGGATGCTGAAAACAGTTACCTGGCCTTGGATGCGGTGGATGAAGATGCGATGACTCCACTGCTGGGGCATTCCATCACGTATCGCATCGCCGTGGGGCCACAGGCAGGGCGCAAGGTGTTCACCCTGCAGACACTGCCCGCCTGCGACCCGGAAGATCAGTTTGGTGACATGCCCGGTAAGGTTGCCGGTTTCTCGCTACATGCCGGCGTAGCGGCCAAGGCCCATGAGCGCAGCAAACTCGAACGGCTGTGCCACTACATCAGCCGCCCGGCGGTGTCTGAGAAACGGCTGTCGCTCACGAAGAATGGCAACGTGCGCTACCAGCTCAAGACGCCGTACCGGGACGGCACCACGCATGTGATCTTTGAGCCGCTGGACTTCATCGCAAGACTGTCGGCGTTGGTGCCGAAGCCACGTGTGAACCTTACCCGGTTTCATGGGGTGTTTGCGCCCAACAGCAAGCACCGCGCCCTGGTTACACCTGCCATGAGGGGCAAGGGGAGCAAAAAGGTCAAGGTATCGGATGAGCCGCCAACACCCGCTGGGCGGCGAGCGTCGATGAAATGGGCACAGCGGCTCAAGCGTGTATTCCAAATCGACATCGAGACTTGCAGCGAATGCGGCGGTGCCATGAAGGTGATTGCCTGTATTGAAGATCCGGTAGTGATCAAGCAGATCCTCGACCATCTGAAGCAAAAAGCCGAAACCAACGAGTCCAGCCCGTTGCCCGAGAGCCGGGCACCACCGGCTGGCCTGTCGCCGGGTCTGTTTACCTGACCCGTCCCAAACGATTCCGATCACGATGCTGCGGTAATTCAGCCGCGGCAGGGATGCGTTATGCCGGCGGCTTGGGTTGGCCCCGGCTGTCGGGAAAAACGGGTGAATTTTCGGCGGGATCGATGGCTACACGGGCCGGATTCAGAATCACCCACTGGCAAAGCAGGCCGTCATTCGCGGTCTACAGTGGCTGGACTTGGAGAAAAACGGCGTTTATTCTTCCTATACTCGCCGAAAGCCCTGCCTTTTCTGGATAGATAATTCCTCCCACTCTATGGGAGGTGTAATTTCCGACTACCAGTTCATCGGGATATATTTCTATACTTTTATTTTGCAGTACATAACACATGGCTTCAGCGGCCTGTATTTCTACCGGCTTATTTCGATTCAATTTATTCTTGTAGTATTCCGTCCAAAGAATGGCTCTTTCCGGACAAATCGCTCGAATGGCATTATTAACTGAGTTTTTTAGGATTTCAATGCGATCGCTCATATTACCTTCTCCGCCCGCTTAGCGGGCTGTGAAACTAAGATTAAATGACTATGAATTGACTATGACTATTAATATGAAGATAGGCCTACGAAGCTTAATCGCTGAGTGGCTCATGACTTATATTTCGGCTGAACCAAAGTAACCCTGCGGCCCCCGCTGTGGAGACAATCTCCAGAGCCAGTAAAAAATCTGCAGTGGCATTAGGCATACCATCAAGCAACAAACTTATTAATCGGCCAACAACCAGGCCGAAAGTGATTGAGAAAATCATCCAAAGTGCGGGTCGGCGCGCTGACGCGGCAATAGCACCCGTCAGCATGATTAAGGCAAAAGCTAGGTGCATTCCCCCATAGTTGGCTCGAATTTCATTCGTTGCGCTGATCGAAGTCGGCTGCAGTTCGATGGCAGTCATGGCTGCGACTGGGTCGTACAAGGTATTTAAACCGATCAGTAGAAACGCAATGGCTGACATACTCAAAAAAAGTCGACTTAAAAAGATCATTTTACTTCCACCATCTTAGAGTCTGTTTTGGCCGTCTCGACTTCTTCAGCGGCCGTATTTCCTGTCTGTTTTCCGTCCATCTGTACGGTTGTCCAGGTATGAATAGGTGTATGACCTGAACGCTCCCACTCCGGTGGCTTCCAAAGATGCTTTAGCCGCTCGGAAAGCTTGCCGGGTGCCATCACGTCTCGAATCATATCGACAAGTTCATGCAGGTTCATTACAAACCAGTTATAGCTTTTGATCTGTTTTACGATGCCGTATTCGGCCTTTTCTTTTTCTGCCTCATAGGTTGAAAAAATATGGTCGTAGATCATGATGACTCCGCCGAAGTTTTTATCAATATATTGTGGGTTACGTCCGTGGTGCACGCGGTGGTTAGACGGCGTATTTAGTGACCATTCCAACCACGGGTGCAACTTTGTAATGCTTTCGGTATGCACAAACCACTGGAATGCGAGGTTCAATCCTAATAAACCAAGAATTAGGTCGGGGCTAAAACCGATGAAAACAGCCGGTGCGAAGAATATCCAAGTGCCCACAATGCCATTAAGAATGCTTTGTCGCGCCGCCGTAGACATATTCATGATTTCGCCGCTGTGATGGGATACGTGTTGCGACCAAAACCAGCGCACTCTATGTGCTGTACGGTGATACCAGTAGTAACAAAATTCTTGAACAAAAAATGCCAGAATTATTGTGAGGGCATTCACAGGGATGGTATAGAGACGATGATCCCAGACGAAAATATAAACAGCTGCGACATAAACTATGTTCATAACCGCACCGAAGACGTAGTAACCACCGCCTAACGAAAAGTTGGCAAAAACCTCGGGAATATAAAATGCCTGCCCTTTTGTGGCTGCCCAGTTTCCGCTTTTAATTCTTCGATAGAGCCACTCAACAAGAAAGCCCAAAACAAAAATAGGGACCATTGGAATCAGGATCATCTCATTGAGCGTAGGTTCACGCCCGAACAGATCGGTCAGGGTTTCGGTGATAAAACTAAACAACTGCATATGAACTCACTCCTTTTGCGCCGTTATTATTAATATTCAGCGATTTAAAAACTGCAGTAATTATGACTCTGTCTCTTGATTGCGTCTTGACCGGAACGTATAGTATTTGACATTTTCAGTCAGGCATAACGAATGACCGCTGCGATTCAAGTTTCTTCCCAGATATTAAATATTCTGCTGCGTTATATTGACGAAGAAGGCATTGCTAACGCTGATTTTCGCTCTCGCATCGAAGCAGCAAAGTCTGTTGATCGCATCAGTATCGAGCATTGGTGGGGCTTACTGGAAGAGCTCGCGACACTTCACCCGATACCTGCGCTGGGTATCCAGATTGGTATGCGAGGCGAAATCCAAGATGCCGGTATTTTGGGATATCTGGCGGCTTCTTGTGATGGGTTCATGTCATGTCTCCCTGAAGTTATGGGACAAGCGGTGTCAGCTCTGATGAAGCCATGGTAGAAAAGAGTGGGCTTATCGGATTGACGGATCATGCCAATCTGTTATCCAATCATGCCATGACGATGAATTACCCCGACCCCACCGCCATCCGCGTCAACGGCTCCTATGTGCGCGTGCTGCTGGACTGGCTGGACCAGTACCAGTTGAGCGCACCTACCCTGCGGGCTGCGGTGTCGCGTCTGGCGCCCGGTGAGCAGGTGCCCCTGATCCAGTGGCTGGACCTGCTGCGGCGGGCGTATGCCGTGCACCCCGGCGACGGACGTGGCCTGGAGATCGGTGCCTGCATCAGCCCGGATCATGTGGGGGTGTTGGGCTATCTGGTGCAGGCCAGCGATAACCTGGGGCAGGCCTTGTATGCCTACCAGCGCTTCGAGTCACTGTTCTATGGCATCCGCATGGCGGAAGTGGTGATCCGCGGGGATGAGGCGGAGATCGGATGGCCTGTGTACGGTGGTCTGAGTCTCGGGCTGCTGGTAGATGAAACCGCTATCTCGGCCCTGATCAGCTTCCTGCGCAAGATCGTCCCGGATGCCCCTAACCCGGCAGAAGTGGCTTTCTCCTCGCCGGCGCCGGACAATCCGGCAGTGTACGAGGCCTTCTTCGGCGGCCCGGTACGCTTCAATGCCCCCTATGTGGCAGTGCGCTTCCCGGCGGATTACCTCAGCATCCCCCTGCCCACCGCCAATCCGGCCCTGCGCCAGATTCTTGATCGCCAGTCTGTGGCCTTGTCCAACGCCTTGCCGGGCAATGATCCCTTTGCCTTTCAGGTGCAGCAGGTGTTTCTGCGCCTGTTGCCTGATGCGCGGGTATCCCTGAAAGACGTGGCCAACGAAATGGCCATCTCCGTTCGTACCCTGCAACGCCGTCTCACACAAAGCGGCCAGACCTTTCAGGGCCTGCTGGATCGCACCCGCCAGGAACTGGCACAAAGCTATCTGCACGACCCGTCGCTATCGCTTTTCGAAATCACCATGCTGCTGGGCTTTGCCGAGCAGAGCTCGTTTAACCGGGCATTTAAACAGTGGGTGGGGGTGTCGCCGGGGGCGTGGCGGGAAGGGCAATAACGCAGCCTGCCACCCTATAGGTTTATCTCCACTCCCGGATTCGTAGGGCGGAAATTTCCGAAAGGGAATCTCCGCCATAGCTGGTAAAGGGCAAAGGATAAAGGGAGCCCGGTGATCAGGAGAATTTATGGCTAGTGGCATCAAGGCAATGTTTGGCATGGCCCCCAAGGATGATGGGCGGGGTGGCTTCACGCCCTCTTCCGTGGCGTTGAAACTGGCCACCAAAAGCAAGACTGATTACGACCACGCCGAGTATCCGGATGCCCTTCAGGGCAGCACGGCCAAGGTGCTGATGGTCTGTACCGAAGAACGCTACATGACCATGGCAAACGGCGTGAAGTTTTCCACCGGCAATCACCCGGTAGAAATGATGGTGCCGCTACTGCACCTGGAAAAAGCCGGCTTCCAGATCGAGGTCTGCACGCCTACCGGCGCACCGGTAAAAATAGAAAGGTGGGCGGTGCCAGAGAAAGACGACGCGGTCACGGATGCCCTGCAACGCTACCAGCCTCAATTCGAACAGCCTCAATCCCTAAAGGCCCTGGTCGCCGCAGGCCTGGAAGATCACGCCGACTACCTGGCGGTGTTTATCCCCGGTGGTCACGGCGCCATGTTGGGCCTGCCGGAGAGTGAAGACCTGCAAACCCTGATCCGCTGGGTCAACGCCAACGACAAACACATGCTCACCATCTGCCACGGCCCTGCGGCCTTGCTGGCAGAAAACCGTGGCGGCGATCCCAAGGATTTCGCCTATCACGGTTACAAAATGGCGGTGTTCCCGGACAGCCTCGACAAGCTCACCCCCAAGTTCGGCTACCTGCCCGGCCCCATGCCCTGGTACTTCGGCGATCGGCTCCGTGAGCAGGGCGTGGAAATCATCAACAAGAAAGCCAATGGTAGCTGCTGCGAAGACCGTAAGCTGATCACCGGCGACAGCCCGGATGCGGCCAATGAGTTTGGCAAGCTGGCGGCCAGGGCGTTGCTGGCGGAGGTGAACGGGGCGGGGTAGGCATTAAGGCGGAAATCGACCCGATTCCCGCCCGGTTTTATGCTCTTGCTTCGGGAATCAGATGAGCCTGAATCGCTGGTGATGATGGCTATCGCATTCGTCGCATTGATTGCCAATACCAGTTGTCTGCTGCTCATATCCAAACATCGGGAAGGCGGGGCGCACATGAAGGCAAGCTGGATATTCTCG
>NZ_JAVAJF010000006.1 GCF_030718085.1 Marinobacter sp. MDS2 | reverse complement strand
ACCATCGGTTACGGACTGCCGGACTTCGCAGAGGAACTCAACTACGGAGTCGATCTATCAACCATCTGAGGGTGGTATCAGATTGATGGGGTGAAGGTGCCCCATCAACCATTAAATCCGTATACCCACAAATTGTTGGGCAGCCCCCAGTCGAACAGCGAACAACTCAGGTCAGCGGCATCAGCCATTGAGTGCCAGCGAAGATGATCATCAAGAAGAAAGAACAACGGTATGCTTGGCGTGGCCGGACGCCCTTGGGCCGTTTCAGCTATTTGTTCCGCAAACTCTGGGCGATGGGTACCAACAGCCTGACTCAAGTGGTTCAGATGATTAAGATAGAGCGTCAGCAACCCCATCGCAGCCTGCGGTAATGGCACCAAACGACCGTTATGAAGCCCGTCATCATTCTTGTCGTTGATGTAGACGCACCGGCGTGAGAACGAGAAGTGATGAATCGATTCAAACGGATCCCTCAACGGGCGGGCGCCGCTTGCTGCGTAAAGTGCCGTTACAACGTACTGGGCCAACGTGTTGTGATAGAAAACAAGCCCTCGTCCTCTTGCTTGCTCGAGATTTTGCGTGGCTTGCTGAATTTCCTCGGACAGAACCGACTCAAGCGGGGCCAGAAGACTTCCGATGACATGAAGGGAATCTTGCTCGCTGGGCCCTTTCGTTACTTCTAGCTGTAAGCCTTTTTCAATCGCTTTAACGTCCCAAGTGGCATAGCTACAAGCTCCCGGAAGTGCGCTTCTCGGATGTGACGCCAACAAACGCGAAAAGCTGAAGTCTCCGCTTCGGCCGAATAACTGCTGCCCCTTGCATTGCGCCAACTTTGCGCTGGTGACCCGAGGAAAGTGCTTCTCAGCCTGGCCATTGAACCAGGTTTCCAGCTTGATCTCCGACAGCTTATTCCAGACCGCCCCCAGGGTGAGCTCCCCGCCAGACTCGTTGGCATCAACCACCCATTCCAGGGACTGCTTAACTTTTTCTGGAACGATGATGGTTAGATCGTCACGGAATGGCTCGACGAGATTCCGACTAACCTCATCAGGACGCCACGCACTGTGTCGTCTCGGCGATCGCCGCTTCAGAAACATGAAGTCTGGACTCAGGCTCCATTCATCGGCCATCTCGGTCCCAATTGGTATTCGCTCAACCAGCTGAAGTGACCGAGATAACTGTATGGCTGCCCAAACCAGAACACCGCCAAACCGGTCTCTCCTGTCCATCGTTTGCAATGTGCGCTCAACCCAGGACTCGACCAACTGAACCTCAGGAGGCAAAAGGCTATCCCAGGTCCACGGCAGATAATGGGCCAACTCCATCGTCTGCATGAACACACTTCCGGAGCTAAGAGTTTGCTGGGCCGCACTATCCGTTGGGTCAACTTCGGTGACGTACGAAATGGCTTCGCCCTCACCGTCATCAGAAACCGAGGGGATAACACTGTACGCCGAGTCTCCAGACTCGAACGGCAACTCATCAATCGGGGAGGACTTGGATTTTAAATGAAGGGGAATCGCCGGAGTTTTTGCTGAAGTTCGCGACTCGATTTGGCGACACGAGCCACTTGCGATGGAGAGTATCGCATTGAGAAATTCGTTATGGCTTTTCGGGCGAGACTTTACTTCCCTCATCACACCTGCCGCATTCTCCATTGCAGAGGTGAAGTTCTCAAAGGAATGTGGAGCGGAGCCGATCAGCTTCTTTGTTCTACCCAGCAACTCGTCGATCAATGCCCAACGACTGTCGAGCGAATCGGCTTGTAAGAACCTGGCCGCACTGCTAACGGAGGTATCGGAAACACAACCGAATTCAATGAGTCGAATAGCTGCCTGAACAATGAGCCAGATACGCAAGCGCCGTCGATTACAAAAGACCTCTTCATCCGTGTTAACGGCCAGCGGGTTAACAATCAAGCTCAACAAAAAAGTTCGGCTTGCGAGATCTTTGAACTGTCGCTTGTTTCTCTTAGCACCCCCGCCGTGCCCAATGCTGGGGTAGAGTTTGGGCAACCTTGAATCAGCAGCAAACCCGTCAGCGAATTTCTTTAGCTCGTGGACAACTGGGTTGAATGACCAGTCTGCGAGGATGGACTCGGATTCAGGATGCCGTAACTCCTGGACCAGGTTTTCAAAGCCAACCGTGAACTCGTCTAAGCCGAGGATGTGGAAACTCAGCTCGACTGGAAACTCCAGCCCTTGGTCCACCGCCCAATGACACAGGTCACCAAAGCGCTCTCCGAGCCTTAAGGTCATATTGTCCGCAGTAGTCGCTGAAGATCTGTGCCAATCCTGCACGACGTTTTTTGTCATTGATCGCTCTTAATACCATGGCGAAATTATGAGCAATCATCTCTTATCATGTGATTTCATGCAACTTTAGGCCAAATAGCGACTATTTATTAGTCGCCCTTGGTGTCCTTCTCATAACCGTTGGTTCGAATCCAGCCCCCGCTACCATATAAAAGAAAGGCAGATCAGTAACTTACTGGTCTGCCTTTTTTGCTTTCTGCGTCTTGAGATTCCTCTTTGTACGTCTACGCCCGAGTTTCCCAGAGGGCACAAACTGCTGCGCCGGGCTTGTGCAATTCATGGCGAGGTTTGTCACCTATTTGTAGCAGTGCTGACACCTGGACTTCATCTGGTTCCGTTATCTTTGACGAAATTGCCAGAGGTAAGTTTGATGATGTCCGCAATGACGCCGTTCGCCGGCTGCAGGCGCGCACCGAGTGATGTGAGATGGGCTCATGACTGAACTTAGCGACCTCACTCACATCAAGGCGGTGCCGGAACAACAGGGATTGCGTGATGGAAAGCAGCGGAGGCAGTTGCGCAGGCGCTTACCTGAGTTGATCGAGTTGGAGCGCACCCTCGCTGAATCACCAAAGCAATTTTCAGTGCAGGTGAGCGCAAGCATTCAGGTGGGTTCACATGAGTTGCCAATTTACCGTGTCGACGTCGGCGATGCGCCAGCGGACCGTCCTGCGCTGCTGTTGCTGGGCGGCGTGCACGGGTTGGAGCGCATCGGCACCCAGGTGGTTACGGCATGGCTGAAAAACCTGGCCAACAGGCTGCGCTGGGATGAGCATCTGGCAGAACTTCTACAGCAGGTACGGTTGGTGGTTGTGCCCCTGCTCAATCCTGGCGGTATGTATCTCGGCCGGCGCAGCAATCCTGCCGGTGTGGACCTTATGCGCAATGCGCCCATTTCGGCGCAAAGCCCGAGCACCTTTCTGGTGGGCGGACAGCGAATATCACCGTTACTGCCTTGGTACAGAGGCAAACTCGATCAAGGGATGGAGCCCGAGAACCTGGCTTTGCAGAGTATTATCGAAGAAGTGTTGCCGGGGCGGCCATTCAGCGTATCGCTCGACTGTCACTCAGGCTTCGGCTGGCGTGATCAGATCTGGTTTCCCTACGCTTACCGACGCCGGCCAATGCGTAACATCTCGTCTGTTATGGCGCTGAAGCTGCTTTGGGAGCAAGCCTACCCCCATCACGACTATCAGTTCGAGCCGCAATCGGAGCATTACGTTACCCATGGGGATTTGTGGGACTACTTTTATAAACGCCACAATCGGCAGGCCAGTGCCCCGTGGCTTCCGCTGACTCTCGAGATGGGCTCGTGGCGCTGGTTGCGCAAGCGTCCCCGCCAGTTGTTCAGCCGGGAAGGGCTGTTCAATCCGCTGGTGACTCACCGTCATCATCGGGTTCTTCGCAGCCATATGCTTTTGTTTGATTTCCTGCTCAATGCAAGTGCGAATTACGACAGCTGGCTGCCTACCCCTTCTGAAGGTGAGTGGCTGCGGGCTGCTGCCAGAGCGCATTGGTACAGTAAGGGCGAGAACCTGTAATGGATTGGTTGCTAATTCGAGGGCTGGCAAGGGAAAGTGCTCATTGGGGTGACTGGCCAGAGCAGCTTCGACGGGCACGCCCCGGAGATACATTTCATACTGTTGACCTGCCTGGCACTGGGCTGGCTCGGGATTTTCGCTCGCCGAACTCCATTGCGGAGGCTCGCCAGTTCGCTGACCGGGTAACTCGCTGGTTGCCGCGCCCGGTTGGGCTGATTGGGCTGTCTCTCGGCGGTATGGTGGCGCTGGATTGGGCACTCAATCGGCCTGCAGATTGCGCGAGTCTGGTGCTGATTTCTTCCAGTTCCAGATTGAGCTCGCCCTGGCGGCGCATGCGCCCAGCTCAATGGGCGCCCGTTATGCGCATGCTGGCACAAGCCGACAGTGATACGCGGGAACGCGCGATTCTGGCTCTTACGAGTAACCGCCCCATTCGTGGAGAGGTTGCTCAGCAATGGCAGGCAATTCAGCGTGAGCGACCGGTTCGGCGGGGCGATGTGATTCGTCAGCTCTATGCGGCCTCCTGCTATAAACCACCACTTAAAGTTCCAAAAATGCCCACCCTTGTGCTGGCGAGTTATCGCGATCGCCTGACAGACTGGCGTTGCAGCCGGGATTTGGCCAAGGCGCTTGAGTGTCCTCTGGAGCTGCACCCTGACGCAGGTCATGACTTACCATTGGACGACTCACCGTGGTTGATCGAGCAATTGAATGCCTACTTTCCAGTCGATGAGTGAGTCCAGGCTCGCACTGACGGAACTGTCATCGCTTCATCGTAATTTCTTCATCTGCCTGTAAAGCTCCGTCTTTAATCTCGGCTTAAATCGGTCTGCTGTTGGTCAGCGGGCGGCGAGTCAGCCATTGAAGGGGTTAACGAATGCAGAGTCAGTCCAGAGCATCCAGCAGCGGCCGAAAGCTTACCTCCGGTGTAGCTAAGGAGTCGGCCCAAATTATTGCAGCCCAACAGCTAAGGTATGAGGTATTCACCAGCGAATATGGCGCGGATATGAAGACGGATACCGGTATTGACGAAGACCGCTTTGACCCTTGGTGCGAACACTTCGTGGTTATGAACCAAAACGGCGAGGTGGTGGCAACCACGCGGCTTCTGCACGGTGAGATAGCTGAAAAAATTGGTGGTTTCTATTCGGAAGACGAATTTAATCTTGATCGACTGAAACAGAATCCCGGCGTATTTGCGGAGCTAGGCCGAACCTGTATTCGCAGCGATTTCCGCTCGGGAGCGGCGCTGAGCATGCTGTGGACCGAAGTGGCGCGGTATCTGGTTCAGGAAGGCATCGATTACCTGCTGGGCTGCGCCAGCATCAGTATGCTTGATGGCGGTTACAAGGCATGGCGAGTCACCCAACAGATTCAACAGGAATACCTGGCCGCAGAGGCGTTCCGAGTCACGCCCAGGCGTACATTGCCGCATCTTGCCAGCCAGAACACGCAAACCGACAAAATTGTGATTCCGCCGCTGATCCGCAGCTATATGCGCTTGGGTGCTGAGGTGTGTGGTGATCCCTGCTGGGATCCTGCTTTCCGTTGTGCGGATCTGCTGGTGTTGTTGAACGTAGATAATCTGGCCGCCCGTTATGCGCGGCGCTACAACCTGGAGGCCAAGATCGCTTGAGCAAACTAGAGCGGATGGTCGAGAGAGTTCGGTTCTTCACGCGCCTGAGTGCGTTTTTAGTTTTTTTGTTGCTCAGTATGGCAACCCTCGGTTTGGTTCGAATTATTGAATTTTGCAGCCGGCAACGAATCGACCGAACCGTTCTGGTGAATGTGTATTCTGCTGGTTTATGCCGGTTGTTGGGCATGCGCATTCAGACTCGCGGTTTGGTGATGGAAGGCCCGGCTTTGCGTGTGTGCAATCATGTTTCTTGGACCGACATTCCCATTCTGGCTGCGGGCCTTCCTTTACGATTTTTGGCCAAACGCGAGGTGGCCTCTTGGCCCATCATTGGCTGGATTGCTCGTGAAATCGGTACGATTTTTGTGCGGAGGGGGGCAGGGGATTCCGCAAAGGTGCGGCAAACACTGGTGTCGGCTCTGGAGGGCGGAAGTTCAGTGGTGGTTTTTCCGGAAGGAACCACCACCACCGGTGCAGGCGTGAAACGGTTTCACCCGCACATGCTCGGGGCGGCCATCGAGGCTAAGTGCCCGGTGCAGGCGATTACGATTGCTTACCACCGGGATGGGCAGCGCGACTGGTTGGTGCCGTTTACGGGTGACGATGACTTTGTTGCACACCTATGCCGCCTGTTAAAAAAGCCTGCGGTGCGAATGGATGTTCTG
Organism: Marinobacter sp. MDS2; assembly: GCF_030718085.1. Taxonomy (NCBI): domain Bacteria; kingdom Pseudomonadati; phylum Pseudomonadota; class Gammaproteobacteria; order Pseudomonadales; family Marinobacteraceae; genus Marinobacter; species Marinobacter sp. MDS2. Next base: position 31,819 of record NZ_JAVAJF010000006.1, on the reverse strand, counting down.
TACCACCCACCGGTGACAGTTTCCGCCAGTGACAATCCCGCCGACTTGGCCCAATTGTTCCACCAGCAAGTCAGCCAAGGGTTGGTGACTTTGCGTGAAGAGTATGAGCCCGCGGCGGCTCGTCGTACACCTCTGAATCATAAAGAAAGTGCTACTGAACCCGGTTAGATTCAGGTGTTTTGTAGCAAAATTGTCATCATTGCTCTCTAGGCTCGTCATGAACATTTCGAAAGGCAGTTCACGATATGAGTCTTACGGTCCGTCAGCGGTTGGTGGTGTTTTCCGGATTTTGTTTGATTGCGCTCTCTGGCCTGGCATGGCTTTCTGTGTCAGTGGTGGGGGAGGCTCAAAAGGCAACGGACCGTCTGGTTCGGGAGCAAATGTCCGATGTGTGGTTGCTGACGGATCTTGATCGTAGCCATCGTCAACTCAAAGACCTTGCTTATAAGATAAAAGCTCAGCTTTTATTGTGGAACGAGATCAACGAACAGTTCGAGGAAACTTCCGGCGCTATAAGATCGCAATGGCAGTCTGCGCTTGATAACCCCCGCTTGCAGAGTTGGGCAGAGGAGAACATGGCGGCACATCAGGTGGTTCTGGATCTTCTTGTGGCGCTGAAACAACCTATTGATGAGAAGAGCTACTATTCCGCCGGGAAAGTTGTCGATTTTCAACTGCACAAAGCGGTTGATCCTATGCTGGCAGGCATAAATAGCCAACGCTCGGTGGGTCGTCAGCAGGCGCATGCAGGGTCAGTATCCTTGATCGAGTTTCTCGAACAGAAACAGTATTTGATACTCGCCGGTTCGTTTTTTGTTTTGCTTGGCGCTTTGCTTCTCACCTATTGGCTCCGCCGGACGGTAACCACGAGGCTTCAGTTGATCGTGGAGCGCCTCAGGATCATGGAGGCAACGTCAGACCTTTCCAGGCCACTTCCAATTTCCGGGCGCGACGAGGTAACGGCCGTTGCGCAGGCTATCAATGGGTTAATAGCCAAATTCTCCGTGTTTGTAGAGGACGTCACCGACGCCGCTGCCGCTCTGCAGCAGCGTTCTGGCAATCTGGATGCGCAGGCTGATGACGTTCAGACGGCTTCAGAGCATAACAACCGGCAAATTCATGATGTGGTGTCATCTATGAGCGCTATCACGGAGAGTGCTGGTCAGATTGAGCGCTCCGCCGAGTTTTCCCGGGCTCAGGTTACGGATGCCGTCAAGGGCAATCAGGATGTTCAGGCTCTGCTGCGGGAGAGTGAGCAGGCCGCTGAACACGCCGTTGAGGTGATTAACCGAGTGGCAGGCGCCATTGAAGCGCTTCGTGGATCCAGCGAAAAAATAGAGAACGTCATTGGTGTGATTGCTGACATTGCCGAGCAGACAAATTTGCTGGCTTTGAACGCTGCCATTGAGGCTGCTCGTGCCGGGGAGCAGGGAAGGGGCTTCGCTGTTGTTGCAGATGAAGTGCGTAATCTGTCCCGCCGAACGGGGGAATCCACCACTCAGGTGCGTCAATGGGTTGGCGAGTTGATTAGCCAGGTTGATGGCGCTCATGGGTTGCTGGGCGCGACCCGTGAGGCGGGTAACTCCAACCGGGAAACCTTGGGGATTCTGAAAAATCACCTTCTGGAGCTCAAAAAGACCTTTGACGAGCTGAATCACTTTACAAGTGACGTTGATGAAGCGATTGCCGTTCAGCGTGATGAGATAGGTCGTGTGGGACGGCGAGCGACTGCGCTGGGTGAAAGTTCGGAGTCGCTGCAGCAGCATATTGGCAGCACCAAGGCGGTTAGTGAGCAGCTACGGGAACAGTCCGAATCATTAAGAACCCTGATTGCGCGTTTTCAAGTTCAAAAAGCCTGAGCGAAAAAAGCGGGTTCCTCTCTGAGTTGCTCGACGCCCTGCCGGTGTCTATTTATAATGCCGCGCTCCGCAGGAGAGTGGGCTTGTTAGCCCCGCCGAAGGCGCAACCTCCCATAAACGCTCAGGCACATGTACTGCGGGCACCATTCAAAGCCGTCTGGAGAGAGGCTGCCGAGGCAGTCCACCGAAGGGGCAAGCAGAACCGGGTTCTGTAAACTCTCAGGTATCAGGGACAGGGGGAGAGGCAACAGAAATGCAGGACCCTGTATGTTGACCTCTATCTATATGATTGCCATTACCGCTGAAGCTATGTCCGGCGCCCTTGCCGCTGGTCGAAGAAATATGGACCTGTTCGGCGTGGCGGTGATTGCTTTTTTTACTGCCTTGGGCGGTGGCACCGTCCGAGACATTCTTCTGGGTAACTTTCCGGTGACCTGGACCCAGCATCCGCGCTATATCTACATGACCATTGCCGGAGGTCTGGTGACGGTTGTGCTTGCGCGTTTCATGCGGCACCTCAACCAGCTTTTTCTCATTCTGGATGCTGTGGGCCTGGTGGCCTTTACTGTGATCGGTTGCAATGTCGCACTGAGGTTGGGGTATGACACCGTTGTCGTTGTGATGGCTGGCATTACCACCGGCATCTTTGGCGGTATTATTCGAGACATTATGTGCAACCGCACCCCTCAGGTACTGCGTCATGAACTTTATGCCAGTGTTTCCTTAATTGTCGCTTTGCTCTACCTGTTTCTGGTTCACGAGAGTGTAAGTGAGAACATTACGCTGCTCGCCGCCTTCAGCGTTGGTCTTTTGATGCGTATGGCGGCCATTCGTTGGAGCGTTTCACTGCCGGTATTCAGTTATTCACCGTCCCGCTGGGAATAGCTTCAGGACTTCTGCCTGCTCGACATAATTGGCCAAGGCGCACGCTGTCTTCGTTTCTATTACCATTTCGAAAAACGTGACATAAGTTCACATTAGCTCCGCTCGAGTCATAAAGCTGACACATATTCAGGTCATGCTTGCGGCCAATCGAAATCATCGCGGGAGTAATGGATGAAGCGTAGGGACTTTTTGGTGAAAAGCAGCACTGCCGGCGTATCGCTGGTGGCTTTATCTGCTTGTAACGGAGCGGGGTCTGGCGGAACTGACGTTGTTGCAGCGTCCCCTAACGGTAATAGTGGCTCTTCTGACGGCGCTGGAGGGCAAGGTTTCGTAAAGCCGGCGATGCCGGAATGGGGTGGCCCTTCGCCGTTTCAGCATGGCGTTGCAAGCGGCGATCCCTTGGCCCGACAGGTGATCTTGTGGACCCGGATTACGGCTGACGGGCTGGATGAAGTGCCGGTTATTGTCCGTGTCTCGCGAGATCCCGAGCTTAACGATGTGGTATACGAAGGCGTTGGTTATGCGCGCTCACAAGCCGACTACACCGTCAAAATCGACGCTATGCTTCCTGATGCGGATACCACCTGGTTCTATCAGTTTGAGTCTCTGGGTTACTTCTCGCCGATAGGGCGGACCAAAACAACGGCCCACGCTCATGAGTCTGTTGAGCATGTGCGCCTGGCTGTCATGGCCTGCGCGAATTATTCGTACGGATTCTTTAACGCGTACCGAAAAGTGGCGTTTCGCCGTGACCTAGACGCCGTGCTTTTCCTTGGCGACTACATCTACGAATACGGTCCCGGCGAATACGGCGATCCCGAGGTTGAAAAACTTCGCCCGCTCGACCCTCCCCATGAGATTGTCAGTTTGTCCGATTATCGGCGTCGATATGCGTTAAACCGTACCGATGAAGATCTTCAGGAGTGCCATCGACAGCACCCGTTTATCTGTGTCTGGGACGACCATGAAATCACCAACGATGCATGGTCTGGAGGTGCAGAGAACCATAATGAGGGAGAGGGCAGCTATGCGGACCGCAAACGGGCTGCGGTGCAGGCCTACTATGAATGGATGCCGATAAGGCCCGTGTTGCCTGACCGGCAAGTTCGTATCTACCGGTCGTTCGAGTTTGGCCAGCTTGCTTCGCTGATGATGCTGGATACCCGTCTGATCGGCCGCGATCAACAAACCGATTCCCCGGTCACGGCTCGTGACCGAAACCGCTCTCTGCTGGGCGATGACCAGCAGACGTGGTTGTTCGAACAGTTGGAACATTCTCAAACCCGTGGTGCCCATTGGCATTTGCTGGGCCAGCAAGTGATGTTGTCTCCGCTAACGTTGGGCGCTTTGCCCGATATGCCCAACCTGGATTTGGGCGGTGGTGCGCAAGTGAATTACGACCAATGGGATGGCTATGAAGCCAGTCGCCGTGCTTTGTTAGGGCGTATCGAGGCGATGAGCCTGGATAATGCAGTGGTATTGACCGGTGATATTCATTCCTCATGGGCGATGGATGTAAGCCTCGATCCCGGTAACTGGTTTGCCTATAACCGGTTCACCGGCGAGGGTTCCTTAGCGGTTGAGTTCGTTACCCCGGCTGTTACCTCGCCTGGAGCGCCCTCCAAAGAAATCTCGGACTTGGCGAAGGCTTATCTGATTCCGGCAAACCCGCACATCAAATGGCTCGACTTTTACCATCGCGGCTACATGGTTCTGGATGTCACGCCAGAGCGGTGCCAAGCCGATTGGTTCCATCTGGATACCGTGTCCGAGCCTAGTAACCAAGAGCATTTTGCGATGGCTTGGTATACCGCAAGTGGTGATAACCATATCCAGTCTAGCAAGGTTCCCTGCGCGCCCAAGCGCAATGCGCCCCCGTTGGCGCCCGAACATAAAGTACAAAAGGAGGCTCTGGCATGAGTAATGATCGCCGCGCTTTTTTGCGCCAGTTGTTGATTGGTGGTGCCAGTGTTTCCGCTTTGGCCGCGTGTGGAGGGCAAGGTGGTTCCGATGGTGGAGAAGATCAGCCTAACGATCCGCCAAAGGTGAGCCCCGGAACGGATGTGCCGCCTGTTGAGCCCGAGAGTGAAACGAGAACGGAGTCACTGAGTTTTATTGCTATCGGAGACATGGGTACCGGCAATATTGGCCAGTATCATGTGGCAGAGGCCATGCGACAGATTATCCGAGATCAGGGGTGCGATTTCGTGCTTGGTGCCGGGGATAACATCTACGAAGACGGTGTCACCTCAGTCGATGACAACGGATTTTTGGATAGCTTTGAATATCCGTATCAGAACTTGGACGTTCCCTTCTATATGTGCCTGGGCAATCACGATTGTGCGAGCACCATATTCGGCGGTGGTTCCGATAACCAGCGTGGTGATTATCAGGTGGATTACCACTACAGCGACAAAAAGTATTCCACAAAGTGGCGTATGCCGGCACGTTTTTATAAGGAGTCCTTTGGGCAGTTGGCGCAGGAAAAGCCGTTTCTCGACCTGTTTGTGGTGGATTCCAATCCGTTGACCAGCTTTTATACCGACTACGATGAGCGGTTCAACTGGCAAAATTATGGCTACCCGCAGCAGTTATGGATGAAAGAGTCGGTTAACGAAAGTCAGGCCCACTGGAAAATTGCCATGAGTCATGTGCCGTACCTTTCGAACGGTAAGCATGGTAATGCCGGTAATCTGGATGAAGGCATGCGGCAGATCTTTACGAACCCCGATGCTGATGGTCAGCGTTATAAGTTGTTCCTCGAAGAGGCGTTCAGCAACAAGGTGGATATGTTGGTGACCGGCCACGACCACTCGTTACAGTGGATTAAGCCGGTAGAAAGCATGGGCCCTGCGCACATCATCGTGTCTGGGGCCGCTGGCAAAACCGATAAGTTTCAGGACCCGGAGCGCAACGCTACGCACTATCAGGCGGAAAATGAGTTGGGATTCGTCTGGGTCAACCTGACTGAAGAACGTATGTTGCTGGAATTTTATTTGGTGAACGAGGAGACCGGCGAGTTTCGCTTGGGGTATTCGAGAGAAGAGACTAAGCCTGTTTCCGTAAAGGAACCCGTGCCTGCGTGAGTCACAGTTAAAGAGCCGGGTGTTTGCCCGGCTCGAGCTAAAACTTTCGGCAAGCGAGTTAGAATTTTGTTGACTATAAAAATTCCATAAGAGTATAATTGCGCTAGGGCATAGCTGGTGGTTCCAAAAAGTCTTAACTTTAGGCCTTTGAGTTCCTCAAGTCGGCACACACACCCAGAGACGTTCGTCTCAGCCCTGAGTCTGTATATCTAGTTTTCTGCATCAGTTTGCGTTTTTCATTTCAAGCAATACTTGCAAGCTGATCGCCAACGGCGGCTTTAAAGCCAATTCCGTCAATCTGACCGTACCCGTGCGCGTGGACGTTCCAGATCGTTCTGCTATTTTCAGCTTATAGCCCTGCCTGTCAGGAAAATCTGCTGTGGAATCCGCGGAAGATGCTGCGCTGGGCTATTACAAAGGTACACGATCGCATGACGATTCTACCCTTTATGCCTGTTCAACAACGGGCAGCCTCGGATTCCGGGCATCGTTTTGATGCCAATCGCCATTGGGCAGCTTCTCTGACCTTGGGCTTTTGCGCCTACGCGGACGGTGATCTCAGTATCACCAGAATGAACAAATCCCACCATTATGGGCCCCTGCGAGTTCAGCGGCCGTTTTATCCGGAAGGTCGTGACGGTTGCTGTCACGTATACCTCTTGCATCCTCCCGGGGGCTTGGTGAGCGGTGATGCTCTCAACGTTGATGTCACGGTTTCGGCGGGCGCGCATACGCTCCTGACCACCCCGGCTGCCAACAAACTTTACCGTGCCGATAGCAATGGCGTTGCCTGGACCCAGACCACTCACCTAAAAGTTGCGAACGGTGCCACGCTGGAGTGGCTGCCCCAGGAAACCCTCGCTTTTGATGGCTCTCGTGGTGAACAAACCTTTCTGATCGAGCTGGAAGAAAACGCCAAATGTCTGGGCTGGGAAATTCTTGGCCTGGGCCGCCCAGCCAGCGACTTGCCCTTTGCCAGTGGGCACCTAGAACAACGTTTCCACGTCTCCCAAGGCGGTCGGCCCTTGTGGATAGAGCGCCAGTCGCTAGATCCAGCACACCGGCGGTTCGCCGGCAAATGGGGGCAGGGCGGAGCCACCGTACACGCTACGCTCTGGGCGATTGGCCTGGCCGATCCAGCCGAGGCTGTGGCTGTTTTACGTGAACGACTGCCGGCGAATGAACGCTGGGCGGTTACCTTCCGCCGGGGCGTGCTACTGCTTCGCTATCTTGGTATCGAACGAAACGAAGTCTGGGACCTCTTCCAGCAAGCCCGAGCGATCCTGCGCCCACGCCTGACCGGACACGAGGCCACCGTGCCACGCATTTGGCTTACCTGACAATTTTTCGCCAAAGCGCTGACTTTGGCGACGACCCACCGCCTGTGTTGCTTACACGCACAGGTTTTAAAACAAAACATCGATGACGATGGAGTTAGCGATGGAATTAACACCGAGAGATAAAGATAAGTTGCTCCTGTTTACGGCAGGTTTGCTGGCTGAGCGCCGCAAAGCGAAAGGGCTCAAGTTGAATTATCCCGAATCGGTTGCGCTGATCAGCTGCGCGATTATGGAGGGTGCCCGAGAGGGCCGAACCGTGGCGGAGATGATGAGTGCCGGCCGGGAAATTCTGACCCGTGAAGATGTAATGGATGGCGTGCCCGAGATGATTCAAGACGTGCAGGTCGAGGCAACCTTTCCGGACGGGACCAAACTGGTCACCGTTCACAATCCGATTGTTTGAGGAGGCTCGTCATGACCCCAGGAGAGTATCAACTCCAAAGCGGCGATATTGAGCTGTGCGTGGACCGCGCAGATTCCATCGTCAATGTCGAGGTTGCCAACACGGGCGACCGGCCGGTGCAGGTAGGTTCTCACTACCATTTCGCCGAGACCAATCCAGCCCTTCGATTTGATCGCAAACAGGCATACGGACACCGGCTGGCTATTGCGGCAGGGACGGCCATCCGGTTTGAACCAGGCCAAACCCGAAAAGTGCCTTTGATCCCGTATTCCGGCCTGCGCCGCATATACGGTTTCCGCGGCGAGGTGATGGGGCCACTGGATCAGAATGATAAAGGGGGCGCGCGCTCATGAAGATTTCCCGGCAAGCCTATTCGGATATGTACGGCCCGACCACCGGTGACCGCATTCGATTGGGCGATACAGAATTGTGGATCGAAATCGAACACGACCACACCCACTACGGTGAAGAGGTTATGTTTGGTGGTGGCAAGGTGATTCGAGATGGCATGGGCCAGAGTCAGCGCTGTGACGATGCGGTAATGGATACCGTGATCACCAACGTCATCATTTTGGACTGGTGGGGCATTGTGAAAGCCGATGTTGGCCTCAAGGGTGGTCGCATTGCCGCGATTGGTAAGGCGGGTAATCCGGACACCCAGCCAGACGTGGACATCGTGATCGGTGCCGGTACTGAGATTATCGCGGGAGAAAACCGCATCATCACAGCTGGCGCGGTTGATACCCACGTGCATTACATTTGCCCTCAGCAGGTGGACGAAGCGCTGATGAGTGGATTGACCACCATGATTGGCGGCGGCACCGGGCCAGCTACGGGCTCCGTTGCAACCACCCATACGCCTGGCCCATGGCATTTGGGTAAAATGATGCAGGCCGTGGACGATTTGCCGATCAACATCGGGTTTCTCGGAAAAGGCAGTGCCAGTAAGCCGGAAGCGCTTGAGCAGCAGGTGAAAGCCGGCGCCATGAGCCTGAAAATCCACGAGGACTGGGGCGCTGCACCTGCATCCATCAGTAACGCATTGGATGTGGCTGACCGTTATGACATACAGATCGCCATTCATGCCGACAGCCTGAATGAATCCGGTTTTGTGGAAGATACTCTGGCGGCCTTCAAGGATCGGTGTATTCATACTTATCACACCGAAGGCGCCGGTGGCGGCCACGCACCCGACATCATCACCGCTTGTGCGTTGCCGAATGTGTTGCCGTCGTCCACCAACCCGACCCGGCCGTACACCATCAATACCGTCGATGAGCACCTCGATATGCTGATGGTGTGCCACAACCTGGATCCGAATATTCCGGAAGATGTGGCCTTTGCGGATTCTCGCATTCGCCGCGAAACCATCGCCGCCGAAGACATCCTGCACGACATGGGGGTGATTTCGATGATCTCCTCGGACTCTCAGGCCATGGGGCGCATTGGTGAAGTGGTGTGCCGCACCTGGCAGACCGCCCATAAGATGCGCCTGCAGCGAGGTTTGCTGCCTGAAGACCAGGAGCGGGGCACAGACAATTTCCGGGCGAAGCGCTATGTCGCCAAGTACACCATCAACCCGGCAATTACCCACGGTGTAGGCCATGAAGTTGGCTCGATCGAAATCGGTAAGCTGGCAGATCTAGTGTTGTGGCGGCCCGCCTTCTTTGGCGTTAAGCCTGAGCTGATTCTAAAAGGCGGGATGATCGCGGGCGCGGCCATGGGTGACCCTAATGGCTCCATTTCCACGCCACAGCCGGTGCATTACCGCCGTATGTTTGGTGCCTACGGCCGAGCTGCCGCGGCCACCCGAATGACCTTCGTCAGCCAAGCGGCCATGAATACCGGGCTTGAAGAAAAGCTGGGCCTGAAGAGCCCGCTGGTGGCGGTGAAAAACGTCCGGCAAGTACGCAAGAGCGACATGAAACTGAACGAGGCCTGTCCGAAACTGACGGTAGACCCGCAAACCTACGAAGTACACGCCGATGGCGTATTGCTGACCTGTGCTCCGCTCTCGGAAGTGCCTTTGGCGCAGCGCTATCACTTGTTCTGAGTGGCTTGGAAGGAAAAGTACATGCTTGAATTGATTAAGAGAATGGACCGCAGCTCTGACGTAAACGCAATGGACACGCTGACTTTGCCTTACGAGCTGCGAATTCGCGGTCGCCTGAAAGCGGTGACCGATAGCGGCCGCGATGTCGGCCTGTTTCTGGATCGCGGTCCGGTGCTACGTCATGGCGACCTGCTACAAGCCCGAACGGGCGAGGCGATTCGCATTTGTGCTGCCAATGAGCCGGTAACGACCGCTTACATTGGTAGCGGCCTGCCTTTGGCACGGCTGTGCTACCACTTGGGAAACCGCCACGTGTCGTTGGCCATTGGCTCCGACGATGATGGCCGGCACTGGGTGCGTTTCCCTCCTGATCATGTGTTGGAGGAACTGGCCGAATTATTGGGGGCTAGTCTCAGCCATCACGAAGCACCGTTTGACCCTGAATCGGGTGCCTATGCGCACGCCGGGCGTGAACATGCGCACAGCCATGGCCATGAACACGGCCATAGCGACGGTCATAGTCATGCGCACTGACAGCCAGAGCGCCGGGGTCAGCGATCTGGCGCTGTTGGGTTTGATGCAGTTGATCAGCCCTGCGTTGCCCATTGGCGCCTTTGCTTGGTCACAGGGCCTTGAAAGTGCCTTTGAGTTGGGTTGGGTCAGCAACGAGCGCGAGCTGGGGGAGTGGCTGGAAGGTGTTCTCGACGATGGCTTGAGCCGCTGTGAATTGCCGGTGCTGGCTCGGTTGCAGAACTGCTGGGCCAACGGTGACAGCAAAGGGCTCGCGTTCTGGAACGATTGGCTGCACGCCAATCGTGAAACCGCCGAACTCAGCGACGAAGACATCCGCTTGGGGTTGGCGCTGAAGCGCCTGCTGACGAGTCTGGAGTTGCAACCCAAGGCAGAGCAGGGCGATGCCCAACTGCCGGAAGAGCCGGGTTACGTCACCGTGTTTGCCTGGGTTGCACATCAGCGACAGGTGCCGGTGCGTCAAGCCCTGCTGGGTTTTGCCTGGGGCTGGTTGGAGAACCAGCTGGCAGTGGCCTGTAAGGCCATGCCTCTGGGGCACACCGCCGCGCAGCGCCTGAACGAGCAGTTGCGCCCGCAGCTCGTCGCCGCGGTTGAAACCGCCCTGGTACTACCCGACGAGAGATTGGGCCCGATTCTACCCGGCCTGGCTCTGGGCAGTGCTCAGCATGAAACCCAATATTCAAGATTATTCCGAAGCTAAGAGGCTTCGAATTAACAGAAGGAACTTTGCAATGACTCATTGTTTACGCGTAGGTGTTGGTGGTCCTGTTGGGTCTGGAAAAACCGCGTTGTTGCGCCAGCTGTGTAAGGCGTTGAAAGACCATTACAACATCGCGGTGGTCACCAACGACATATACACCCGTGAAGATGCGGATTTTCTGCTGAAGCACGAAGCCCTGCCGGCAGATCGTATTCTCGGCGTGGAAACCGGGGGGTGCCCTCACACGGCCATCCGCGAAGACGCGTCCATGAATCTGGCGGCGATTGATGACTTGCAAGCCCGTCATCCGGGTTTGGAACTGGTGCTGGTGGAATCCGGAGGTGACAACCTCTCGGCCACGTTCAGCCCGGAACTGTCGGATCTGACCCTGTATGTCATTGATGTTTCAGCCGGTGACAAGATTCCGCGCAAAGGTGGCCCGGGCATCACCAAATCGGATTTGTTGATCATAAATAAGATCGACATTGCCGAATACGTGCACGCCTCACTGGATGTTATGGAACGGGACTCCAAGAAAATGCGTGGTGAACGGCCGTTCGTGTTTGCGAACTTATACGACGGCGTTGGCCTGGAAGAAATCATCAGCTTCATTTTGAAGCAGGGAATGTTGCCTGAACGTCGGCCGGAAAAACTGAACGAAAGCGCCTGAGTCAGCAGCCAAAGCTGTGCAAACAGCATGAATTGAAATTGACATAATTACCAAGAACAGATGGAGAACACCATGAACAGAATGACTAAATTACTGATGAGCGTTGGGCTGATGTTGATCGCCGGTGCAGCTGCAGCTCACCCCGGCCACGGCGTGCATACCCACAGCGATTTCCTCAGCGGCTTGCTGCACCCAATGTTGGGCATTGACCACTTGCTGGCGATGGCTGCCATCGGCTTCTGGAGTATTCGACAGAGCACGGTAATGAAAAATGGCGCACCGCTGTTTGTTGTTGGCGGCATGATTCTTGGTGCAGTGTTGGCTTGGAGTGGATTGAATTTGAGTGGTGTGGAAACGGGTATCGCCATGTCTGTGCTGCTGGCAGGTGTGCTGATTGCCACTATGGCGAAACTGCCTACGGTCGTAGGCGGCACATTGGTGACTCTGTTTATGATCACCCACGGATACGCTCACGGCGCTGAAATGACTGCCGGTGCCAGCCTGTTCTCCTACTTGGCCGGTTTCGTGGTTGCAACTTTGGCTATCACGTTCGTTGGTCGTCGTCTGGGGGAATTGATGCTCCGTGCAGACAACCGGGTCACGCGCGCATTAGGTGGTGTGGTCGCAGTGGTTGGTGGTGTATTGGCTGCCGGTTAATAAAGGATCTGACCCTGAAAACTCGAAAAGCCGCACGATCACCGTGCGGCTTTTCGCTTTATGGGTTGGGAGCCTCCACGGGCGCTCGCCGGATGATTTGCTCGGCCAGCTCGCCCAACGTTGAGGCCATAAAATCGGGATACGGAACACCGGGCGCGGGCAAAAATGCGTTATGTGGGCGGGTAAGAAAAGCGCCTTGGCAGCCCGCAGCTTGTGCGCCTATGGTGTCCCAGAGGTGGCAGGCGACAAGGCACAAATCGGACGTGTTAACCGAGAGCGCTTGTGCAACGTGTTGATAGGTCTCGGGCGCTGGTTTGAACTTGCCTGTTGCTTCAACGCTGAACGTACGCTCGAAATAATCGCGTAAACCGGCTTCATCCAACGGAGTGGGGGAAGCGCTAACAGGGGAGTTGGTGAGCGTGACCAATCTATGGCCGGCGGTTTTTAACCGGGTGAGAGCCGGAACAACATCCGGGTGCGCCGGCATGCGCCGCATTCGTTCCCCAAGTTCTTCAATGTCGTTATCGGTGCAGCCAATTTGATGAATCGATGCGGTCATTTTTAGTGCCGCTGCGCCGAGTTTGTTGAAGGGCGTATAAAGGCCCGATAACGTCATCGTCTGGGAGTAGAGTACGAGCTGTGCAAACCACTCCCTGAGCATGACAGGATTTCCAAACATGCGCTCAAACAAGGGCTCAAGGGTGGTAATGTCGAGCAAGGTTTCGTTGACATCGAAAACGATGACGGGCGGGGCTTTCTTATTAATCATGCTGCACCTTAGTCCTCGATGACTTCCCGTTCAAACCGTCCCAGAATAACCACGGTTATAAGTGCAAATCCTGTCAGTAATCCGGCCAGCACCAAGGTGCCAAGCCCACAAGCAACTCCGATTGCACCCGCGATCCAGATAGACGCTCCGGTGGTAATGCCCTGAACATTGCCGCGGCTTTGAATGATGCAACCCGCACCCAAAAAGCCAATGCCGCCTACCACGCCTTCCACGATGCGGGTTGGATCTATTCGAGCTGAAGGGTCGCCTTCCGCTGTTGCCAACAAAATGTGCATCCCCATCATAATGAAAGCCGAAGCCCCCAGAGAGACCAACATGTGAGATCGCAGCCCTGCAGGTTTTCCTCTCAATTCCCGCTCCAGACCTAACAAAAACGCAAGCCCGGCCGCCGAAAGAAGTCGAATGGTCATGTCCAGCAGGGAAATTTCGCTCTCGTCCATAGTCTTCTCCAGTGGTGGAAGGTTGTGTGCTTTCTGCAAAGGATAGCAGTTCCGGTTTTTCTCGCATAAGGGCGCGCTTTCAAAGCCCTTTGGTCGGCTCCCAACAACATCGATTGGCCGAGTTGACGATTCTGCCAGCTGTTTTGTCATTTCTGCCATAGCCGAAAATGTGACGGTGTACGCATAATGTAATACGACTGACTGTCACGTTTTTTCGTGTGGTCAAAAAAACAATAAGATAACAATGGAGCCCTTTCGATGCGTTTTACTGCCCCCCTTACTCCTCTGTTGATGACGCTGATCCTCGCCGGTTGCATGGGTGAAAATGACAGCTCTGGTGGGAATGCCGGCTCCGCGGAGCCTGAGAATTCGTCGGTACAAACTCAGCCCGAGAGCGAACCCCCGGTCACCGTTCCTGTCGAGGACGGCGCCAAGCCTGTGGTGTTTGTCGGCAGCAACTGGGACGGCGTTATCGATGTTATTGATGGCGAAAGCTACGTAAAGATCGGGCGGATTAATGGTATCCCGGATTTAGAAGAGCGGATGAACGAGATTCGTCTTGACCCCATCAAGTTGGCAGCGTTTCACGGCATCGCGCTGTTGATCGGTGAGGGCCACAACCAGTATGTCGATGACATGTACAGCACCCGTAACGGAGAGCTGTTGATTGTGTCCCGGCCGAGTTTTGCGGATGTGGTCGCCATCGATATTGCCTCTAACGACATCGTCTGGCGATTCGAAGTTGACGGTATTCGCTCAGACCATATGGCGTTGTCACCGGATGGGTCGGAGGTGGCGGTTTCAGCTTCAACCGGCAAGGTGGTGCATATTCTGGATGTCTGGACCGGTGAAGAAAAAGCACGCTTCCCGACCGGTAACTCTCCGCACGAAAACGTGTACTCGAAAGACGGAAAGAAAATTTATCACGCCAGTATCGGGCACGTGTTCACACCGGCAGACCGGGGTCTGCTCAAAGACACCAAGGGCGAACGTATCTTCAAAGTGGTGGATACGGAAACCTGGGAAGACATCAAAAGCTTTGATATCAGCGAAAAGCTGGCGGAAGCGGGTTATCCCAATATGAGCCCGGCCATTCGGCCGATGGCGCACACCGAGGATGAAAAGTTCTTCTACTTCCAGCTTTCATTCTTCCATGGTTTTGTCGAATACGATATGGAGAACGACAAAATTACGCGAGTCGCGAATCTTCCGAACCGGGTGCCGGATTTACCGGTAGAACTATACGTAAACGATTCAGCACACCATGGTATCTCGATGGGTGCCGATGATGAAAAGCTGTGTGTTGCCGGCACCATGAGCGACTACGTGGCCATTGTTGATCGCAAAACCTTTGACTATGAACTGTTGGAAGGCTTGGGTGAGAAGCCTTATTGGATCACCCGTGATGCGTCCGGCGAGAACTGTTTTGTGTCCTGGAGTGGCACGGATCAGATGTCGGTGATCAACATCGAGCGGGCAGAAGAAGTGGTTCGAGTCGATGTCGGAGATCATCCGCAACGTATCCGGGAAGGCAGTGTGCCAGACGGCTGGACAACGCCGTTCTGATACGCGAAGCACCGACAGCAATCAACAGGAAGTGTCATGAAAAATAACAAAGTAGGTTTGGTGTCTCGTCATTTTGGACTGGCGTTTGCCAGTGCTTTATTGCTGGCCTGTGGCGGCGATCAAGGCAGCTCCGATGTTGTTTCCCAATCACCGGCGCCCAATGAGCCCGGTCCGTCCGTTGACGTTGAGCCAAACGTGGCGGCTTTTGCCAATCCTGAACTGGCCCAGTGTGTGATGGAAAGCCCGCTGCGAGAGGTCGGCAAAGGCATGGATGCGCCTTCGATGGCAAAGCCTGCTGCGAAGCGTGTTCAGGCTGTAGCGCAGGAGGGTGTGGGATCGTGCGCCGCTAACCGGGAATTCCGGTTTGGTAGTGGGTTGTCAGATATTACCGGCCCCGTCGCCCTGAAAAGTGGCGCGGGCTGGGAAGACTCCGGGCAGGTGATGCACGGCCTTCACCAGCGACAGTATGCGCGGGCGTTCGCCATAGAATCGCCCTGCAACGACAAGCGGGTGATGTTTGTGTCGGCCGATATTGGTTTGATGTGGGGCTCCGTCCGTAATGGTGTTCTGGCCGCATTGGCAAAAGATCCTGAGCTGGCGGCCGAATATACCGCTGACAACCTCATGTTGTCGGCAACTCATACCCATAATGGGCCTGCTGGCTATGCACACCACGAAGCCGGCAACGCGCTGCATTTGGGATTTGATTCGCTGGTCTACAAAACCAACGTCAATGGCATTGTTGATGCCATCGCTCGCGCACATCGGAATATCGAAGCCAACGAGCATACCGCTCCGATCGAAATGGCCGTAGGGGAGTTGTTGAACACCAACATCAACCGCTCGCGCCCCGCTTATGCGATGAACCCTGAACAAGAACGCCGGCAGTACCTGAATATCCGGGGCGAAGAAGTGGATGTGGCCAAAACCATGGTGCAACTGAATCTTCGCCGCAAGAGTGGTAGCCCGGTGGGTGTGATTAACTGGTTTGGTGTGCACCCAACGGTTATGGGGCCAGAAGTGCCCTACGTGAGCTCGGATGTGAAAGGGTTTGCATCGCTTGGCTTCGAGCAGATCATGGCCACGGAGTATCGGGCTGAACCGGGCAAAGACAGCTTCGTGGCGGCGTTTGCTCAAGCGGATGAGGGCGATGCTTCCCCGAATATCTTTATTAACAAATTTCCGCATCCGGACCCTCGCCGCGGAGGCGGGGAAGCCCCGATGGATTCGAATGCCATTTCCGGCACCAAACAACTGGCTCGTGCGCTTGAACTTTGGCAGGACGGCCAGCCGTTATCGGGTGGGGTGGATTATCGGTTGATGCACGTGCAGATGAACAAGGTCACCGTTACAGACCCGAACGTTCTTTCTCGGCTTGAGCATCCGCCAGAGCTGGATACACCTGAAAAGCAAACCTGTAATGCAGCCCTTGGCGTGTCGTTCCCGGCGGGTGCAGAAGATGGCCCGGGGCCCATCAGTCAGGAAGGTCTGACCTGTAGCGCCTCGCCCGATCTCCTGCGCAGTGCCGCTGCGGACTTCGCAGGGCTGACCGAGATGGCTATGCCGCTGAAGTTGGTCAGTGACCTGTTGTTGTGCAATGTGCAGCATTTAACGGTGTTAGGGTTGGGATGCCATGCGGAAAAGCCTATCTTGCTCCCCACCAATCTAGGGGAAATTGCCGGTGGGTTGCCGAATAAGGTAACGGGGTTGCTCGGGTTAACGTCAAACTTTGAGCCGGCGATACATCCGTTGCAGATCTTCCAGCTTGGCAATCTGGCCTTGGTAGGTTTGCCATGGGAAGTCACAACCATGTCGGCCCGGCGTTTACGGGACATGATTCAGGAAGAGCTGGCACCGGTGGGCGTTGATACAGTGGTCATTGCCGGGCTTGTGAATGGGTATATCCATTATCTGACCACTCGAGAGGAGTACGCCAGCCAGCAGTATGAGGGCGCTTCAAACGCGTTTGGCCCCTGGAGCCTCGCCGCCGTGACCCAGGAGCTCCGTAAGTTAGCGGATTCGATGGTGCAGGGTACGGTTTTACCCGTTGGGCCAGAACTGCCTAAGGTGAAGCCTGTGCTGCGCAGGCTGCCGTATATTCCAAGCGACAGCCCCGGTGAACAAGCGTTCGGAACGGTGCTGGAGGATGTGCCTGCGATAGCCGTGCAGGGGGATGAGATCTCCGCTCGGTTTCAGGCCAGTCACCCTCGTAACGATCTGATGCTGAACGACAGTTATGCCTATGCGGAACGACTCAATGAGGATGGCAATTGGCAAGTCGTAGCGACAGATCGTTCGCCCAACCTGTTGTATACCTGGCACCCGCGGTTCTTGCCCGCGTTCACTATGGAGCTGCCTTATACCGGCGCATCGGAAGCGTCGGTGAACTGGCACTTGCCACGTAATCTGGAGCCCGGTACTTATCGTCTGAGAACCAAGGGGGTGGCACAGCCGGGTGGTGCCTGGGAAGGTGTGAGCGGGGTGGTCGAAGTGGTCGGTTCACCGGCGATTTGCCCTTAATTTTCTTTTAATAGTGCGGAAATTGTACAAAAGATAACACTTAATAGCTGGCGATAGGGTGGCTTCGTGCTAATTTTAATTGCATATGCGAAGGAGTCCACTTCGAGAGCCACCTTATGTCAAACAGTTCGCTGGTACCACCACCCTTCGGATCAGATGCTCCATCTGATGGTCATGTTGTTGGGCCAGTTGAAGGTGCCGTCATAAAACGAGCGAGAGACACTCGCTCGGATACTGCCTTAAACTCGACGAATTCACCCCCGTTATCGGCCGCCATGGCGCAACGATGGTTAGCGTGGCAGTGCCGCATGATCACCGGGATTATTCGTGGGGCGCTTTATCTGCCAGCGGATGCCCAGCGCCAATGGCAAGCGCTCTCAATCTGGCCGGACGTCGGTGAGGGCGATTCACTCCTGATTGAAACTGCTAACCACGCACTTCTGAAAAACAGAGGTATCGTTCGCTCGCACCAGCGTTATGGCCCTGAGAAGCAGCGTGCTTGCGAGTTGATCGCCTGCCCATTGCTGGTGGACCAGAAGCCGGTGGCCGTTGTTGCCGTTATGATCTCGCCTCGCTCCGAGGCGCAACAGCGCGCTGTGTTGCAGTTGCTGCAGTGGGGCGGGTTGTGGATGGAAACCTTGCTTCAGCAGCAACTCGCGGCTGATCAGGAAACCGGCGCTTTTTCTTTAGCAGCCATGACCGCCATTCTCGGACACTCCTCATCCCATGCTGCAGCCATGGAAACGGCTAATCAGCTGGCGGATCACTTCGGGTGTGAACGAGTCAATATTGGGTTTCGATGTGGCTTGCCCATCCGCCTTCAAGCGATTTCCCACATGGCGAGCTTTGATCCCCGTACACAGCTTGTGCGAAAGATTGAAGCCGCTATGGAAGAGGCGGTGGACCAAAGAATCACCATGGTTTATCCCTCGATTAAACAACGGGAATCCGCGGTCTCTCGAGCTCATGCCGAATTGGCGGAAGAGCAGCAGGGCATGGCCGTATGCACTATCCCGTTGCGGGGCGGTTCAAACATCATCGGTGCGGTTACCCTGGAGCGAAGGGGGAGTGAGCCCTTCAATAAAGAAACGATAGCTGTGTGCCAAGCCTTGGCAAACTTAGTGGGCCCGGCGTTGGAGTTGAAGCAACGAGAAGAGCGCTCGTCTTGGTCTAAAGGTATCGAAGCGTTAAGAGAGCTTGCCGCCGGAGTGTTCGGCCCGGCTTATATGAAGTTGAAGGTGGGTTTGTTGTCGGGTTTGCTGCTATTGGCGGTACTCGCCGTTGTAGATGGGACCTATGAGATGACTTCAGCGGCCAGTATCGAAGGTGCCGTTCGTCAGGTGTTGGCGGCACCGCAAAACGGCTATGTCAAACAGGCAGACGTCAGGGCAGGAGACTTGGTTGAAGCGGGGCAAAGGATCGCAGTGTTGGATGACAGAAACCTGCAGCTTGAACGCCAGAAATGGCAGAGCGAGTACAATAAAATTCAAGCCGAGTATCAGGATGCACTGGCGAAGCGTGAAAGAGTTGAGCTCAGTGTGCTGCGAGCACAGCTGGATCAGGTCAGTGCCGAAATCAGGCTGGTTGAAGAACAGCTAAAACGCACTGAGCTGTATGCGCCCTTTGATGGCGTGGTGGTAAGTGGTGATCTCAGCCAGTCTTTGGGGGCTCCGGTAGAGACCGGTCAGGTGCTGTACGAAATTGCGCCACTGGAAAGCTATCGAGTGGTCTTGGAGGTGGATGAAAAAGACGCGGCGGGTCTGGAAAAAGGTAAGGCGGGTCATCTGCTCATAGCTGCATTTCCAAGGACGACCTTCGATTTTGTAATTGACCAAGTGGTTCCCGTGGCGGTTTCCAAAGACACCCGAAACTATTTCCGGGTTGAAGCTTCGCTGGATGAGCCCGCGTCATCACTGCGCCCTGGCATGAGAGGGGTGGCCAAGGTCGATATGGGGCAACAAAGTTTGCTCTGGATTTGGACTCATTCCATTGTTGATCGTATTCGCCTGTGGGCCTGGGCCGCGGGATGGTAGCAGAAAATATGACCGCTGCATCTCAAAACCCCAATTGGCCTTTGCTTGCCTCGCTTTGCCCCAGGCTGCGTAAGCACGTGCGAACCTATCCTCGACAGTACCGCGGCGAACGTTGGTATCTCCTTCGAGATCAGGTCAGTGGACGCCACCTCCGGTTCAATGCCTCAGCCTACGAATTTATTGGCCGCCTCGATGGCGAACACAGTGTTGAAGAAATCTTCAGCAAAACGCACGCAACTCTCGGCGAGGATGCGCCAAGCCAAGACGATATCGTGCTGATTCTGACTCAGCTATTCGCAATGGATCTGCTGCGAAGTGAGTTGCCCAGCGACGCGAAAGAGTTTTTTAGCCGTTTTCAGAATGAGCGCCGTATCCGCAAGCAGCGCGCGGTCATGAACCCATTGGCAATACGGATCCCGTTGCTGGACCCAGACGCCATACTCAATCGCTTCTTGCCTTGGGTGCGCCCCGCATTTTCTCCCATGGGGGCGGCCGTTTGGCTACTGGTGGTGGGATTGGCCGGCCTGCTGGGGTTGGTGAACATTCCGGAAATCAGCGCTTCTGTTAACGCGGATGTCCTCTTGCCCACGAACCTTGTTCTGATGCTGATGACGTTTGTTGTCATCAAGGTTGTTCACGAGTTCGCGCACGCCTTCACAGTCAAGATGTGGGGTGGGGAAGTCCATGAAATGGGAGTTACACTCCTGGTGCTTGCCCCCGTGCCCTATGTGGATGCCTCCGCAGCCTGGGAGATGCCCGATAAGTATAAGCGGGCGTTAGTCGGAGCAGTGGGGGTTCTGGTGGAGCTGTTCATCGCTGCCATGGCGTTGTTTGTCTGGCTGGCGGTCGAGCCGGGCCTGGTGCGTGATCTGGCGTTCAATGCTCTGTTGATCGGTACGGTATCGACCTTCCTGTTTAACGCCAATCCGCTGCTGCGTTTCGATGGCTACTACGTCCTGCAGGATCTGGCCGAGATCCCCAATCTGTACACCCGTGCCAGTCGTTATTACCTCTATCTGATACAGCGTTATTTGTTTGGGATTCACTCCGCACGGTCACCGGCGACGGCTGAGGGTGAAACGATATGGTTCGCTGTTTATGGTTTGGCCGCACTTCTGTACCGACTGTTCATTTTGTTCGTGATCGTACTGTTTCTGGCGGAAGAATATCTCTTTATTGGAGTGGCGCTGGGGGTGTGGGCTGTCGGAATGCAGCTTTTGTTGCCTCTTTATCGAGGCATTCGATTTTTACTCGAAGGGCAAAAACTGGCTGGCCGGCGCGCTCGGGCGGTGACAGTGATCGTCTTGACGATTGGTGCGGTAAGCTCCGGTTTATTGTGGGTGCCCGTTTCTCTAACCAGCCATACCGAGGGCGTGGTCTGGGTGAAGGAACAGGCAGTGCTGTACAGCGGTGCCGAAGGGTTTGTGGAAGAGGTGCTGGTGAAGCCCGGTACTTTGGTGGAAGCTGAAACGCCCCTTATACGAATGCGTGCCGTGACGTTGGATGCACAAATTTCTAAGCTTGAAGCGCGCCGCAGAGAATTGGAAATTCGCAGCGCCGCCGAACGTATGAAACGACGAGTGCAATCTGAAATGGCCAATGCCGAGCTGCAATCGGTTGAGGCTGAGTTGGCTTTGTTAAAAGCACAGAAAGCCTCGCTGGTTGTTCGCAGCAAAGTGCCAGGTGTATTTGTGTTGCCCGATGTAAGCCGCTTCGTGGGGCGCTACCGGGGCAAAGGTGAATTGATCGGGTACGTGATTAGCCCGGAAAGTCTGATTGTGAGGGCAGTAGTACCGCAATCGAAAATAGGTTTGGTTCGCCAACAAGTGGCAAAGGTTGAAGTTCGTTTGGCTGAACGGCTGGGTGAAACAGTTCCCGCACAGATTAGCCGTCAGACACCGGCGGGCAATTCCGTTTTGCCCAGCCGAGCGTTGGGAACGGCCGGCGGTGGAAGTATCGCAGTGAAAATGAGCGATACCGGTGGAACCACGGCGGTTGAAGAAGTCTTTCATGTGGATTTGTCATTGCCAGTGAGTTTGGATTTGGCGGGCGTAGGCGAGCGTGCTTATGTGCGCTTCGACCATGGCGCTGAGCCGTTAGCGAGCCAATGGCTGCGAAGTGGTCGGCAGCTTTTTTTAAGTCGTCTTTCATTTTGATGTTGTGGATACTTGATTATGTGCCATATTCAAGTACATACCTGCATATATAGAGTGTCGGCTTGGAGTGAGTATGGGAAGTATCTCCCATCAACATGTTGCTTAAGAGTATATCTATGAGAATGAAAACACGGACGTCATTGACGCTGATACTCATGGTTTTGTTTGTTGGTCATGCCCAATCAGAAGAGCACTTGATGGGAGAAATGGATGTCAAAATCCCCGTGCAGGATTGTGTCATGGAGCCTAGCGAAATCGTTGATGTTGGCAGTGTTGTCCCCGGGGTGGTTGACGCTATTCACGTGTATCGGAGCGACCTGATAAAGAAAGGCGCGGTTATCGTCGAGCTTGAATCAAGTGTTGAGCAAGCGTCCCTGGAATTGGCCAGAGCCCGGGCAAATCAAAATACAGCGATAGAACTACGAGAGGAGAGCGCTCGCTTCGGCACGCTTACTCAAAATCGAGAGCAGGCACTTCTACGCAAATCTGCGATATCTCAGCATGACTGGGACAAAACGAAAACTGAAGCCCGCATTGCCGAATTACAGGTGAAACAAGAACAGGATAATAAAGCGATTTACGAGCTTGAATATCGCCGGGCGCAGCTGGTTCTAGAACAGCGCCGCATCCGCAGCCCTGTCGATGGTGTGGTCATGGAACGCTTCAAATCGGTGGGGGAGTTTGTTGAAGACGAACCCGTGGCACGCGTTGCTCAGCTCAACCCTCTTCATGTGGAAGTGATTGTGCCGGTGGACTACTTGGGGAGCATCGTTCCGGGTATGCAGGCGGATGTGCGCACGGGGTTAGCAAATTCGGGCGAGTACCGGGCTACCGTTGAGCGTGTGGACCGTGTTGCCGATGCAGCCAGCGGAACATACGGCGTTCGTTTAAGCCTTCCAAACCCTGATTACACGATTCCTGCAGGTCTGCGGTGTCAGTTAACTTTCTTGCCGCAGACGCAGCAGAAACCCCAAACAGTTGCGGTGCAGTCGGATGCTGCAACTGCCATGGAAACAGCCGACGAAGCACCACTGGGGCGCTGTTATAGCGTTGGCCCTGTTGAAGACAAAAGCACGGCCGAGCAACTGGCTGATAAGCTTCAGCAACAAAGTGAAAGTCTGCTGCTGCGTGCTGTTAGTGAAAGTGTAGAAGTGGGCTACCGCGTGTTGGCCGCAGAGCCCTTTAACTCTGTAGAAAAGAAGCAGCTACTCGCTCGCCTTGATGAAGCAGGTATTACGGATCGCTTCGTTTTGGCCCAGGGCGAAAGTAAGGGCCGCATAGCTTTAGGTTATTTTCGAAAGCCTTATTTTGCAAACAAACGCCAGGAATCGCTTGCCCAAAAAGGGTTTGTTACTGAGATTCTGCCTCATAGAAAAGACATAGAACAATACTGGCTGGATGTCGCCTTAACGAGTGAGCTTGATAGCCCCGACCAGATCGAACAAATCGCCGCCACCCTATCTACGGCGCCCACCTTAAAGCCAATGGCTTGTTACCCTGAATTGGCTCGGCGTTAGGGAAACTCTGACGAAGCGATATCTGAAATGGAGTTAGGCGCGTGATGAACAGGAAAGACAAAAAACGTACGGCGCCAGTCATCGAAGCTCTAGAGCCCCGGATGATGTTCTCCGCAGATATGTTTGGCGGAGCGGTTGATAACCCCGCTGCAGACGATCCTCTGGCCTCTCTGCTGGATGACACCGCCGCCGTTCTGGAAAAACAGACCGCTCAGCTGTACAAAGAACAAACCGATGCCGCGCTTGCAGAACCGTTGTCCTCAGAGGGTGATGTAACCTCGCCTCTGGAAGAAGCCTCGCCCCGTCTTGAACTGGTATTTGTCGATACCGATACCCCGGATTACCAGCAACTTGTTGATGACCTGTTATCCAACAGCGACAACAGCCGTTGTTTTGAAGTGATCCTGCTCGACAATAACAGTGATGGCATTGAGCAGATCACAGCAGCCTTGCCAGACTACCATGGAATTGATGCCATTCACCTGATCTCGCATGGCGAGGATGGCGTGGTTGATCTTGGTAATACCCAGCTCAATAACCAGAACCTAGTTACCTACCAAGCCCAGCTGCAATCCTGGGGTGAACACCTGAATGCCGACGCCGATATTTTGTTCTATGGCTGTGAGCTGGCAGCGTCAACCGATGGCCAGGCCCTGATCGATAAAATCGCCACCTTAACGGCCGCCGACATTGCGGCATCGGATGACCTGACGGGCAATTGGGATATGGGTGGTGATTGGGAATTGGAATATAAAACCGGTCTGATTGAAACCGGCGCTCTCTTCAGCGATGCAACACTAGATTCTTGGGATCATACGCTGGCCGCGGCCGTTGATGTGACCTCTACTGGTGTAAGCACCGGTGGGAACATTCTCGTATCGCACACCACCTCCGGTTCCGATCGGCTGATGACAATCGTCGTTACGTTGAACCACAGGCTCGCCACGGATTCAGTAGATTCTATTACCTACGGCAGTCAAAGTGCTACGTTTGTCGGCGCCGAGAAAAACGGTGACAGCCGTATCGAAATCTGGACGCTGGTTGCGCCGGATGTTGGGACCAATAATGTTGACGTAACGTTTAGCGGCAACTCAGACGGTGCAGCAGTTGGTGTCACCACCTTTACCGGCGTCGATCAGGCGAACCCTATCACTGCACGTCAGTTCAATTCGGGCATTTCCGGTACGGCCGCAATAACGGTTGCTTCCGCCGCTGGCGAACTTGTCTACGGTGGGGTGTCAGTGGATGACCCGACCGACTATAACCTGATTGCCGGAGCCGGCGCAGGGCAAGAGAACAATTGGGATGCTTACGGGTACGAAATCAATGCCGGCGGCAGCACTAAGGCGGGAGCGCCTTCTGTGGATATGGCCTGGAGTTGGGCAGGGGCCGATAATTGGACTGCTTTTGCATTGTCGATAAAATCTGTTCCTCTGACGGTTGATACCACCAGCGATGAAGCCGATGGTGATACCTCATCCATTGAAGCGTTACACCTGAATAAAGGTGCCGATGGCAAGATATCACTGCGTGAGGCCATTGAAGCTGCGAACGCCACACCCAATGGCGCTATCGCAGATACCATTCGGTTCAATATCACTGATCCTCTGGTCGATGGTGCGCACACCATCACGCTCGGCAGTGCGTTGCCGACAATTACTGATACGTTGATCCTTGACGGCACCTCCGAGCCAGATTTTTCCGGCAATCCGGTGATCCGGATCGATGGGATTTCTGCCACAGGCACTGTGGACGGCCTCAAATTTTCGGCCACCTCAGACCACAGTATTTTACGCGGATTAATGATTACCAACTTTTCGGGGAATGGTGTTCAGATTGATTCGGGTGCTGATGGCATTACTCTTTCGGGAAACTGGATCGGCACAGCAGGAGCCGGAACAGCAGTCGGAGTTGGTAATAGTAACAGTGGTATCAATGTACAAGGCGCCAACACTGTTATTGGTGGCACTGGCGCAAACGAAGGTAATGTGATTACTAACAACAATAACGAAGGCATCAATATCACCGGCTCCGGTGCAACAGGGACGATTATTCAGGGCAACATTATCGGACTGGACCCTGATGGTTCGACGGGGTCGGGAAATACAGATGTTGGGATAGCAGTACTGTCTGGCGCGGACAATACAACCATTGGTGGCACTACCGCCTCAGCCCGCAATGTCATTTCTAATAATTTCGAAGGAATTGAAATAAATTCCAATAACAATACGGTGCAAGGAAACTATATTGGTACCGATATCACCGGTACTCTCGATCGCGGTAATCGTTCTGATGACGGCATCGAGATTCAGGGTAATGCGACTGGCAACCTGATCGGCGGCACGGAAACCGGCGCAGGTAAC
Source organism: Marinobacter sp. MDS2 (assembly GCF_030718085.1). Classification (NCBI taxonomy): domain Bacteria; kingdom Pseudomonadati; phylum Pseudomonadota; class Gammaproteobacteria; order Pseudomonadales; family Marinobacteraceae; genus Marinobacter; species Marinobacter sp. MDS2. The sequence continues at coordinate 6,250 of NZ_JAVAJF010000006.1, read as the reverse complement.
TTGATTGCGTTTAATGCGCTCGATGGTGTCAACATTGTAAACGGCAGTGGTAATACGGTGCTCGGCAACCAGATTCATTCCAACAGCGACATGGGAATCGACCTGGGGACCACTGGCGTTACCAGCAACGACGCTAACGACGGCGATACCGGTGCAAATAATCTTCAAAACTACCCTGCAATCACCACGGCCCTTCTTACTGGCTCGAACCTGACCCTGAGCGGCACTCTCGACACCAATGGGGCAACCACTTCATACCGTATTGAGTTTTTCGGCAACACGGCAGGCACTCAGGACGCAACCAATGGCGAAGGTCGCTTCTTCCTGGGAAGCACGACTGTAACCACCAACGGTACCGGCGATGGCTCTTTTAATGACGTAATACTGACCGGTATTACATTGAACGAGGGTGATTACGTCACTGCTACCGCCACCAAGGTTGACGACGCCGGCCAAGTGGGCAGTGATGACCAGCTTGCGTATGGGGATACCTCGGAGTTTGCAGCGAATGTTGTGATCGCTAACGGAAACAATGCCCCGGTACTCAGCGGTGCTAATGACCTTAATTCAATTAACGAAGACGACGTTAACAATTCAGGCACCCTTGTCTCGGGCCTGATCGCTGGGCAGGTGTCCGATGCCGATAGTGGATCGAGTGGCGGTATTGCTGTGGTCGGAGTCGATAACACCAACGGTACTTGGGAGTTCACCACCAACGGCGGTGGCATTTGGACGGCGTTTGGTTCGCCAAGTACCGCGGCTGCGCGCTTGCTGGCTGGCGATGTGAACACGCTCGTGCGATTCGTGCCCGATGCAGACTGGAACGGTACTGTCACGAACGGCATTACCTTCCGTGCCTGGGATCAGACAAGCGGTGCTAATGGCAGCTCTATGGCGATCGATGAAGGTACCAGGTTTACACTGGACGAATTCAGCAGTGTCTCGTATAGCAACAATGATGGTACGAACGCGTGGAGTACTGACTGGGCCGAAGTCGATTCAAACAGCGCTGGGTCTGATCCCACAGATGGCCGTATCAGGGTATCGGGTAATGAATTGAAATTCCAGGTCGCCAGCGCAGGGAATAGTCTTTCCCGTGAAGTTAATCTGGAAAATGCGACCGGCGCGACTCTCTCGTTTTCTTACGATAACGCGCTGGGCGGTTCAGCCACGCTTCTCGCTCAGGTTTCGAGCGATGGCGGTACCACCTACGACACGGTGGCAACATTTAACTCGACTATAAACCAAGGTGTTGGCACCCAAACGATTGACCTCAGCTCTCATCTCTCGTCAAACACGCTGGTTCGTTTTTATGTAAGTGGTGGAGAGACGGGTGCCGGAATAAACAATCTGTCTATCGACAATGTTCAGGTTGAGTATACGGAGCTGGGGGGAGGGAGCTCTCCATTCTCCTCAACGACGGCGAGCGCGAGTGTGGTTGTCAACGCTATGGCCGACACTCCGTCCGTTACCAATACAAGCACAACTGAGGACACGCAATCGACAAGTGGTCTGGTGATTACACCAAACCCTGCAGATGGTTCCGAAGTGACTCATTACAAAGTCACTGGCATCACTGATGGAACGCTATATAAAAACGACGGCGTCACTCAAATAATTAACGGCGATTTCATTACTGTTGCCGAAGGTAGTGCCGGGTTGAAATTTACCCCGACGGCCGACTTTAACGGCAGCGGAACCTTTACGATACAGGCCTCTACATCCAACAGCGATGCGGGGTTGGGTGGGGGCACTACGGTCGCCACTGTCAACGTTGCCCCCGTCAACGACGCACCGACCGATCTGATAACCACATCGACCTCGCAGAGCGGCCTCAGCCTCAATGAAGACGGTAACGATTCGTATCTCGTTGCCGACAACGGACTGCCAAGCCCACTTAGCCAGTTCACTGTGGAGGTACAATTCGAAGGCAACAACTTCTCCAACGAGGTGCCTTTCATATCGTACAACACTGCGTCAGGCGGCGACGTGCTAGCTATTAATACAATGGCAGATAATACGCTTGAGCTGGATATCGGAACAGGCGCCGCCGCTTTTTCGAATGCCATTAATTACAACGCGACCCTGATGGATGGGCAACGCCACACCCTGTCTGTGAGCTGGGACAACAGCGCGGGAGACTGGAGCGTATACATCGATGGCGCATTGATTGACAGTAATACCGGTTTATCGACTGGCCAGACGATCCCGACTGGCGGGACGCTGATGTTCGGCCTCGAGCAGGACAGTGTCGGTGGCACTTTTGAGTCCCAAGAATATTTCAACGGAGAGCTTTATGATATCCGGCTCTTCGATGATGTGCGCACAGCTACTGAAGTTGCGACGAACTACACTCAGACGCTGCCCAGTAATGAACCGGGCATGGTCGCGAACTGGATATTCGACAACCTGTCCACTAGTGGCACGATTGTGGAAAGCGTCGGTGGTAACAACCTGACCGTGCAGCACACAAGTGGTACTGGATTCACGCCGAGCAATCCGGAATTAATCCTTTCCTCTCCGGAAAACTCCCCCAATGGAACTGTCGTCGGCACTTTATCGACGATAGATCCCGACCGTGGTGACAGCTTCAGCTACACACTCGTAGATAACGCGGGTGGCCGTTTCGACATTGATTCAGTAAGCGGCGATATCACCGTACTGGATGCTTCCCTGATCGATTATGAGACGGCGGCATCACATAACATTACTGTTAGAGTCACTGATGCCGGTGGATTGAGTTACGACGAGATATTCACTATCCAGGTAACGGATACAAATGAAGCGCCGGTGTTGGACAGCGCGGCCTTAACTCTGATCGAAGGTCAGACTGTCGGTTTGTCTGCGGCGAACTTTGGTATCACCGATCCTGACGACACAGAATTTACCTTCACAATCAGCGGCCTCAACGGCGGATATTTCCAGCTCAGCAACAACGCTAACGTACCGATCACCAGCTTCACCAGTGCCCAACTCAATAGTGGTCTGGTGGAGTTTGTGGACGATGGAAACGAAGTGATGCCGGCGTTCGACGTCACGGTCAATGACGGGGCGCTGGATTCCAACATCCTGGCGGCGACGATTAGTTACACCGGCGTCAACGATGCGGCCACGATCAGCGTGACCGCCGCGGATACGGCGGTCACCGAAGACGACGCCGGCAATAATACGGCCACTGGCACCGTGACCATTTCCGATCCGGATACGGGTGAGGGCGCCTTGGCCAGCAGCACTGCGACGTACGGCACGGTCACCGTGGATGGCAGCGGCAACTGGACCTACGCGCTGAATAACGGCGACCCTGCGGTACAAGCCCTGGCAGCAGGCGAGACGTTGACCGACACCATCACTTTCACCAGTGATGACGGCACCACGCAAACCCAGGCTATTACCATCACTGGAGCGAATGACGCAGCAGTGATTGGCGGTGATACCACGGCTGCTGTCAGTGAAGACGGCATTCTGTCCGACAGCGGAGTGCTGACTATCAGCGATGCCGAGAGCGGTGAAGCGGTGTTTTTGGCGCAGTCTTCCGCTGCGTCTACCAATGGTTACGGCACGGTTGATCTCGACAGTGCTGGCAATTGGACTTACAACCTGGATAACAGCAATGCGACGGTACAAGCGCTGGCTGAAGGGCAAACCCTGACTGACAGCTTCACCGCGACAAGTGCTGACGGTTCGACTCAGGTGGTTAACGTCACTATTACGGGCAAGGATGACGCGACCAACATAACGGTGACCGCTGCTGATGCCGCAGTCACTGAAGACGATGCCGGAAATAATACTGCGAACGGTTCCGTAACTGTCAGCGATCCGGATACTGGCCAGGGCACATTAGCCAGTAGCACCGCAAACTACGGAACGGTCACTGTAGATGGCAGCGGCAACTGGACTTACGCGCTCGATAATAGCAACGCCTCGGTACAAGCGTTGGCGGCTGGCGAGACGCTGGCCGACACCATCACTTTCACCAGTGATGACGGCACCACGCAAACCCAGGCTATTACCATCACTGGAGCGAATGACGCAGCAGTAATTGGTGGTGATGCCTCGGCCGCCGTCAGTGAAGACGGTATCGTGTCCGACACGGGTGCGTTGACAATCAGCGATGCCGATAGCGGTGAAGCGGTGTTTGTGGCGCAGTCTTCTGCAGCGTCTGCCAATGGTTACGGCACGGTTGATCTCGACAGTGCTGGCAACTGGACGTACAACCTGGATAACAGCAACGCGACGGTACAAGCGCTGGCTGAAGGGCAAACACTGACTGACAACTTCACCGCGACCAGTGCTGACGGTTCGACTCAGGTGGTTAACGTCACTATTACGGGCAAGGATGACGCGACCAACATAACGGTGACCGCTGCTGATGCCGCAGTCACAGAAGACGATGCCGGAAATAATACTGCGAACGGTTCCGTAACTGTCAGCGATCCGGATACTGGCCAGGGCACATTAGCCAGTAGCACCGCAAACTACGGAACGGTCACTGTAGATGGCAGCGGCAACTGGACCTACGCGCTGAATAACGGCGACCCTGCGGTACAAGCCCTGGCAGCAGGCGAGACGTTGACCGACACCATCACCTTCACCAGTGATGACGGCACCACGCAAACCCAAACCATCACTATTACGGGTACCAACGATGTGGCAGTGATTGGTGGTGATACCACGGCTGCCGTCAGTGAAGACGGTATCGTGTCCGACACGGGTGCGCTGACGATCAGCGATGCCGATAGCGGTGAAGCGGTGTTTGTGGCGCAGTCTTCTGCAGCGTCTGCCAATGGTTACGGCACGGTTGATCTCGACAGTGCTGGCAACTGGACGTACAACCTGGATAACAGCAACGCGACGGTACAAGCGCTGGCTGAAGGGCAAACACTGACTGACAACTTCACCGCGACCAGTGCTGAAGGTTCGACTCAGGTGGTTAACGTCACTATTACGGGCAAGGATGACGCGACCAACATAACGGTGACCGCTGCTGATTCAACAGTCACCGAAGACGACGCCGGCAACAATACCGCCACTGGCACAGTGACCATTTCTGATCCGGATACGGGTGAGGGCACGCTAGCCAGTAGCACCGCAAACTACGGAACGGTCACTGTAGATGGCAGCGGCAACTGGACTTACGCGCTCGATAATAGCAACGCCTCGGTGCAAGCGTTGGCGGCTGGCGAGACGCTGGCCGACACCATCACTTTCACCAGTGATGACGGCACCACGCAAACCCAAACAATCACTATTACGGGTACCAACGACGCAGCAGTGATTGGCGGTGATACCACGGCTGCTGTCAGTGAAGACGGCATTCTGTCCGACAGCGGTACGTTGACTATCAGCGATGCCGATAGCGATGAGGCGGTGTTTGTCTCGCAGACGTCCGCACCTTCTACCAACGGTTACGGCACGGTTGATCTCGACAGTGCTGGCAATTGGACGTACAGCCTAGATAACAGCAACGCGACGGTACAAGCGCTGGCTGAAGGGCAAACCCTGACCGACAGCTTCACCGCGACCAGTGCTGACGGTTCGACTCAGGTGGTTAACGTCACTATTACGGGCAAGGATGACGCAACCACTATCAACCTAACCGCCGCGGACACGGCGGTGACCGAGGATGATGCGAGTAACAACACCGCCAATGGCACGGTGACTGTCACCGATCCGGATACTGGCCAAGGCACGCTAGCCAGCAGCGCCGCGATTTACGGCACGGTCACCGTAGATGGCAGCGGCAACTGGACTTACGCGCTCGATAATAGCAACGCCTCGGTGCAAGCGTTGGCGGCTGGCGAGACGCTGGCCGACACCATCACTTTCACCAGTGATGACGGCAGCACCCAAACTCAAAACATCACCATTACCGGCACCAACGATGCAGCAGTGATTGGTGGTGATGCCTCGGCTGCCGTCAGTGAGGACGGTACTCTGACAGACAGCGGTGCGCTGACCATCAGCGATGCCGAGAGCGGTGAAGCGGTGTTTTTGGCGCAGTCTTCTTCAGCGTCTACCAACGGCTACGGCACGGTTGATCTCGACAGTGCTGGCAATTGGACGTACAGCCTGGATAACAGCAACGCGACGGTACAAGCGCTGGCTGAAGGGCAAACCCTGACTGACAGCTTCACCGCGACCAGTGCTGACGGTTCGACTCAGGTGGTTAACGTCACTATTACGGGCAAGGATGACGCGACCAACATAACGGTGACCGCTGCTGATGCCGCAGTCACTGAAGACGATGCCG
>NZ_JAVAJF010000005.1 GCF_030718085.1 Marinobacter sp. MDS2 | reverse complement strand
CGGCACGGTTGATCTCGACAGTGCTGGCAATTGGACGTACAGCCTAGATAACAGCAACGCGACGGTACAAGCGCTGGCTGAAGGGCAAACCCTGACCGACAGCTTCACCGCGACCAGTGCTGACGGTGCAACCCAGGTGGTTACCGTCACCATCACAGGTAAAGACGATACAGCACTGATCAGCGGCGGTACGAATTTCAGTGGTAATGAAGGCGATTCAACCACTGGTAATCTCAATGCCACCGATCTCGAGGGTTTGACTGACGGCACTTACTACACCGTGACGGCTCAAGCTACTAATGGAACTGCGTCCATCAATCCCGAGACCGGCGTTTGGAGTTTTACTCCTGCCAATGGCGATTGGTTCGGTACGGATCGATTCACGGTAACTGTCACAGACGATAAGGGTGGCACCACCCAACAAGTCATCAGCATCGTGTTGGCTAATGTAAACGATGCACCCGTCTCCACGCCGGTCACATTGACACCTATCGCCGAAGATAGTGGCGCACGAGTGATCACTCAGGCTGAGTTACTGGCAAATAGCAACGACGTCGACGGAGACACCTTGAAAGTCAACGGATTGAGTGTCAGCTCTGGCAGTGGACGTCTCGTGGAAAATAACGATGGCACCTGGAGTTTCACCCCGTCTACTAATTGGGATGGTGAGGTTAGCTTCAGCTTTGATGTAAGTGATGGCACAACGGCCCAAGCCAGCTCCGCGATATTGGCCGTTTCGCCAGTTAATGACGCTCCTGTTGAGGAAGGCGTTTCATCAGAGCCCGTTGTTTATCCGTCTGTGCAAATACCGATACCTGAGCCAGAGCTGAATGTTGATCAAGAGCTTGCATCAAAGCCCACGCCTGAAACCAGATCGGAATCTGATGGTGCTGAAGGCACTGAGTCCGGCCCTGTACCGCTGGATGATCAATCGGATATCACCGCATCCGATCCACAATATCTGTCGCCAATTGACGATGTTGCGCTCGCTGAATCCTTGACCGAGGTGTATGTCGTAACCGAGACCTACGACTATGCCAACGACCAGCATGAATTACCGCCTCCCAAAACTCTTGATCTGTTGAACCTAAACCTCACGCCGTTTCAGGCTCAAGGTATGAGTGCTGTGGAGATGGTTTCGCCCATAAAGAACAGCTCCTTTGCGGGCGAGTTGGACGACATGAAGCGAGAGCTCGATGAGGTTGCCACAGAACAGAGCAAACAAGCCAAATTCAGAACCGAAGCAATGGTCGGTGCCACTATGGGGCTTTCTGTAGGTTTCATCAGTTGGGTACTGCGAGCAGGGTCTTTGATGGCGGGGTTTATGTCTGTAACGCCGCTATGGCGACAGTTAGACCCCATGCCTATCCTTGGGGCTGATGATGACAAAGGGCAGGAAAAGGAATCCGAGCGTGAAGCAAAGGAAGACGGGCGTAAAGTTGAAGAGATCTTCGCAGATGATGACCCCGATCACTAAGGCGGAATATATCGCATGAAAAAGTTTTTTTTGTCGCCCTTGGTGCGAGTGAGCTTCAGCTTGATGCTGCTCACCGTTTCACTGTTGCTCATCGCGGATCTACTCGGCTTAATTCCTGACACCAGGCACGCAGAGCTTCAGTCTAGAAAATTCATGGCCGAGTCTCTGGCGGTTCAGCTGTCGAATGAAATTACCCATAAGCGTTTGCAAAGTATTGACCAGATTCTGCAGTCCGTTGTCGAACGGAATGACATGATCACATCCGTGGCTGTGCGCAGCAGCAACAATGAACTTGTGTCCGAGTACGGTGGTCACGACCGGTACTGGACCCTGAAGGCGGGCGATAAATCCACCGCAAAGCAAGTTCTGGTGCCCCTGTTCAATGGGCAGTCTCGCTGGGGCAGTGTCGAGTTGACGTTCATCGGCTTATCTGGAAACAGCGGCATCTTGTCCCTCGGTGGCTCGTTACTTGGCATCATCTTGTTTGTGGCTTTAGCAGGGTTTGCGGTTTACCTGCTGTTTTTAAAGCGTGCTCTGCGCGAGCTTAACCCTGATGCCGTGATTCCTGAGCGGGTGAGTAAAGCTTTGGATACGCTGTCTGAGGGCTTGTTGGTCGTCGATCAAAAAGGCTTTGTTGTTTTTTCAAACCTGGCTTTTGCAATGAAAGTGGGGTTAAAGCCCAAAGAATTGCTGGGCAAAGACATCGATGGATTCGGGTGGGAAAGCCATGGCGATGCAGTTGGCCATTTACCAAAACCTTGGCTCGATGTGTTAGCTGGCCATGCGAAAACCCGAAGTGCCACCTTGAAGCTCAAAAACGGTCTGGGTGAGGTTCGTATCCTGACTGTAAATGCATCACCGATTACAGCAACTGAAGGAAAGATTCGTGGCGTTCTGATTACTTTTGATGACATCACGGAGGTTGAAGCAAAGAACGAGGCGTTGAACCGGGCATTGGATAAGTTAAAAAGCAGCCAGGTCGAAATCTCTAAACAGAATAAGGAACTGCATTGGCTGGCTTCGCGAGACCCGCTAACGGGTGTGTTGAACCGGCGAGCCCTGACGCAAAATATGGAATTGTTGTTTAACGAAACCAAAGAACAGAGTGGTGAGCTTTGTTGCATTATGGTGGATATTGACCACTTCAAATCGGTGAACGATCAATATGGCCATGCTGTGGGTGATGAAACCATAAAGCTGGTTACCCGAATACTTTCGGAATGCTCCCGTTCGGGAGATTTGGTAGGGCGCTTGGGGGGCGAGGAATTTGTGGTTGTTTTGCCTGATACCGACATTAAAGCGGCAGCTGTCATTGCGGAAAGGATGCGGTTAGGGGTTCAAGACGCAGAGAAAAAGCAGATCCACAGCGACTTGCAAATTACGTCCAGCTTTGGGGTTTCCTCTTTGAATGAGGGCGCAGCCAGCGCCAGTGATCTGTTGGCGAAGTCGGATAAAGCCTTGTACGCGGCCAAAGAGAATGGCCGTAACCGGGTGATATGTTGGGCGAACGATAGTCGCGAGGGGATAGCGGCGGAGGAGCTGGCAGGTGAGGAGTTGGCGCAGCAGCCAAATCAAACCGCTGTGGAAGTGGTAGCAGCGCCGAAAGTTCATGATGTCCCGGTAACGCCTGACAGTGATGGGGGCGGCTATCATTCGAGCAGCGCTTTGCTTCTGGATCGTATTGAGCAAGGGATTAGCAGAACGCTGCGCGACGGTACGCAGATTGCCGTGTTGCTGATGAATGTTGAGAGCTTGCAGCGTGTTGAAGATACGCTGGGTTTTGCTGCGAAAGAGAAACTGGCCAAAGAAATTGTGGCGCGCTTAAAACAAACCCTGCGACTTACCGATACCGTCGCCTTCTGCGAGCAGGAGGGTTTGTTCTTTAGCGTATCTCGTATGGGAGATAGCGGCATCTCGATTGTTCTGACAGACCTTAATCAGCCTGAGATTGTCACGAATATTCTGCAGCGATTGTTCTCTATCTTTAAAACACCCATCGAGATCGAAGGTAACGAGATTTACCTGAACTTGAACCTGGGCGTCAGCCTATACCCGCGAGACGGAGATGATGCCGAAACCCTCATACGAAATGCGGGCAGCGCAATGCGTGAAGGCAAGATCACGCGCGGAGATAACAGTTTTTATTTCTATTCCGAAGAAATCAATCAGCGTGCGAAAAAGCAGATTGAGCTGGAGGCAGCGTTATACCGCGCGCTCGAGCATGACGAGTTTGTTATCCATTACCAGCCCAAGATCAATTTGCTCACCGGAGGGGTCAGTAGTCTGGAAGCGTTGGTCCGGTGGCAGCATCCTCAATGGGGAATGGTGCTGCCAAACGACTTTATCCCGCTGGCAGAACAAACCGGGCTGATTGAAAAAATAGACCATTGGGTGATCCGTTCTGTGTGCCGTCAAATCAGTTTCTGGCAAGAGGCCGGTTTCGGCACGGTGCCTGTGGCCGTAAACCTGTCGCCGTCTGAATTCCGGAATCCGGAACTGGCCGACCACATTATCAACGTGGTGGATGAGTTCGGAATTCCCGCCAAGGCACTGCAAATCGAGATTACCGAAACTGCGGTCATGGATTGTATGGATTCGGCAACGAGCATTCTGGAAAAACTCAGTGGCGCAGGTATGGATATCTATCTCGACGATTTTGGAACCGGGTACTCGTCGTTGATCTACCTGAAACGCTTCCCGATCAGCATTGTGAAAATTGATCGGTCCTTCGTGGCAGGACTAATGGAAGATTCAAGTGATGCCGCCATTGTGAGCGCAACTATTGCCATGAGCCAGGCGCTGGGGCTTCGAGTGGTCGCGGAAGGTGTGGAAACCGAGGAGCAGCTCCGCTTCTTGCAGGATCTTCAGTGCGACGAAGTTCAAGGCTATCTAACGAGCCGGCCCTTACCGAAAGAGCAGATGAATGAATTGCTGGCGCATCCCGAGACTATTCGCCGCATGGTTTTGGGGGACCGTGGTCGCAAAGCGATCGATGCTCAGGGATTAGAAGACGGGCTGGGGATGATTGGTGTGGTGAATGAGTTCCCTTTGAAACGGTGGAACTAAGCTCTAACGAGGGGCGTCAGGCGTTTGTTTCGGGCGGTAGAGCATCTTGGGAAACCGTACAGTTACGCCCTTCGGCTTTACCCATGTACAGAACGTTATCGGCTCTCTTCATCAACGAATCGTATGAGGTGTCGGTTGGCAGAAATGTGGCCACTCCCATGGTAGCAGTGGCGCTAAAGCAGACGCCATCGAGTTTGAATTCTGTTTGCTCGATCAATTTGCGTATGCGCTCGGCCAGCGTTACCGCATCGTCCAGCTGCGCGTTCGGAAGAATGATCGCAAACTCTTCTCCGCCAATACGGCATCCCACATCCAAAGGCCGGAGTTCCTGACGAACCATTTTCGCCGTACTGGTGAGCACTAAGTCGCCAGCGGCGTGGCCGTATTCATCGTTAATTTTTTTGAAGTGATCAAAATCGAACATGATGACGGAGGTGGGCAAGCCCCAGCGAACGTAACCGGAGAGCTGAGCATTAAGCTGGGTTCTAAAGTGTTTCCGATTGTAAAAACCGGTCATCTCATCCGTTAACGACTCTAGCGTCAGACGAGCTTCTAACTCACGCTGGTAGGTGACATCTCTGACCAATGCCATGGCTACTTTCGCGCCATCCAATACAATGGTGTTGATCATGATATCAACCGGTACTTCTTGTCCGTTTGAACGAACGCCCGAAAAACGCTTTTCTTCCCCCATAGGGCGCAGAACCGGCTTTTTGAAATAGCCATTGACGTGCTTCCGGTGCGCGTTGCGAAGGGGCATTGGAATAATCGTGCTTAGATCTGAACCTTTCAGTTCGTCCACTGCATAACCGAACATGCTGCCTGCGAGTGCGTTAACGAGCACAATCTTATGGTTTTGATCAACGATAACCACCGCATCTGGCAACGACTCGATAAACGGCAACAAGTTGTCGGACGTTGTGGTGAGCGGATCGTTATTGTTGATGGCTGTCATAGGCAGCGGTTTCCGGTCGGGGAACCTCAAATATATGTACTCTTGAAGTATATATTGCAAACCTGTGAATTCCTATTCATTTTCATCGAAGTACCGAACGGGCGGAAGATGGGGTGAGGATTTCCAAAGCCGGGCGCCAGGAATTTTAAAGAAAGAGGCTTGTAAGGTGCTGCTTTGGTGCGTCTTGGCATTGATGATTGTGCTAGTTTTCAGGGGAGCTGCAAACAGTAGCCGTGTCGTAAAACTATAACGTGGTACTCATAACCGATGACCTCCTATTTCATTCAAGCATTTATCTATCTCTTGGCTGCGGTTATTGCCGTCCCCTTAGCAAAACGCCTTGGGTTGGGCTCTGTACTCGGCTATCTGGTGGCAGGGGTTGTGATCGGGCCTGTACTGGGGCTTGTTGGTCAAGAAACCACCACCATTCAACACTTTGCCGAGTTTGGTGTGGTGATGATGCTTTTCCTGATAGGGATGGAAATCGATCCCAAAGCACTCTGGGCAATGAAAGTGCGGTTGTTGGGGCTCGGCGGTTTGCAGGTTGCTCTGACGGCAGCTGCCGGTATGGCTGTAGCTTGGTGGCTGGGCGTTGTTTGGCAGACTGCACTGGCCATTGGGCTTATTTTTGCACTGTCGTCGACGGCGATTGTGCTGCAAACACTGGACGAAAAGGGGTTGGCGAAAACGGAGGGTGGGCGTAACACGTTTTCGGTTCTGTTGTTCCAGGACATAGCCGTCATACCGATGCTTGCCCTTATTCCGTTACTGGCACTGCCCAACTTGAGGGAAAACGCGAACTCCGTGACGCATTCCGGGTCGGGGCTGAGCTTTGTCGAACATCTCCCCGGTTGGGGGCATGCGTTGGTTGTGGTGGGGGCTGTTGCGTTTGTTATTGTCGGCGGCTACTACCTGAGCCGGCCTTTGTTTCGTTATGTGGTGCAGTCCGGGCTGCGTGAGGTGTTTACGGCCACAGCATTGATGTTAGTGATTGGCATCGCGGCACTGATGAGTGTGGTGAACCTATCACCCGCTCTCGGAGCTTTTCTCGCGGGGGTGGTGTTGGCCAACAGTGAGTTTCGACATGAATTAGAGGCCAATATCGAGCCGTTTAAGGGGCTGCTGCTGGGTCTGTTCTTTATCACAGTTGGCGCCGGTATCAACTTCGAGGTGTTGGCGGCAGAGTGGGGTACGGTGGTGTCTCTAGGTTTAGCCGTCATTGTAGGCAAGGCATTGGTGCTACTTGCGCTTGCTCAATTATTTGGTGTGCGCAGCACCAATGGTTGGTTGTTTACCCTAGGGCTGGCGCAAGCCGGTGAATTTGGCTTTGTGCTGCTCACCTATAGTGTGCAAAGCCATGTAATAGCGTTGGAAACCTCCCAGGTTCTGTCGCTGGTTGTTGCGCTTTCCATGTTCCTGACGCCTCTGCTTTTCATCGTATACGACTACGTTGTATTGCCACGTTACCGACGTGCCAAAAGCGATGAGCCCGAAGCCGATACGATTGATGAAGAAGCGCCCGTTATCGTGGCGGGGGTGGGGCGTTTTGGTCAAATCGTGTGCCGTTTACTGCGGGCTAACAACGTTCCCATCGTGGTGCTTGATCACGAGCTAGAGCAGATTGAGAACGTTCGCCAGATCAACATCAAGAGTTTCTTCGGGGATGCCAGTAGGCCCGATTTGTTGGAAAAATCCGGTATCGCCAAAGCGCGGTTGCTGGTGGTGGCGATTGATGATAGGGAACGCACAGTGGCTATGGTGGAACATGTAAAGCGGTTCTTCCCGGGTGTTTGGGTGTTGGCCCGGGCATTTGATCGTGGCCATGGTTATCAGCTTAGGGCTGCCGGTGCGGATGATGTTGTCAGTGAAACCTACCATTCGGCGCTCGAGCTCGGTAGCCATGCACTCACCGCCATGGGCGTACATCCATTGCGAGCAAGACAGATGGCCTGGACCTTCGTTGATAACGAGCGAGCTCATGAGGATGAGTTGTTCGAGGCCTGGAAGGAAATTGAAGAGGGTATTCATTTCAGCCCAAGGTATGGCGAGTTATTCATGAAGCTGGAAGGGGCATTGAACAATGCGATGGATCGCGAATGGGAAGAGCCGAAGCCGGAAGATGTGCCAGTTTGGACGCCACCTAATAATTAGTATGCCGTTGCGGAGACGTGTTGGGGGTTATAGGATAATCGCGCGAGTGGCGAATGGCTCGTAAAAACAAATAAAAACAACCACAACAACAAAGAGAATCTAAAAGATGATTCAAGCTAGGCATCTACTACTAGCAGTCGTGATCAGTGGAATGACCGGCTGTTTTGGTTCAGGCGGTGGCTCCGGAAAAGAAAGCTCTGGCGGCTCATCGAGCGGAGTTGAAGCCCCTCCCAAGGTTGAAACGCCTCCGAAAAATGAAACTCCCCCGAAGGACGACACACCGCCAGATGATGTTCCGCCGGAAATCGACGGTTACAGCGTGAAAATCACCCGCACATCATACGGTATCCCGCATATTGAAGCCGCAGATTTCGCAAGCATGGGCTATGGCTACGGCTATGTGCAAGCGGAGGACAATCTGTGTCTGCTTGCAGAGGACACGCTGACCGTAAGAGGTTTGCGCGCGAAGCATCTCGGAGGAGAGGGAAGCTACACCATACCGTCTAATGGTGCCGAAACGAGTAACGTTGATGCGGATTTCTTCTGGCGCTCGGTTATCTCGGACGAAGCGCTCGAATCGCTTAAAAATGAAAGTGACCCCGAAGTACTCGCAGCCTCGCAGGGATTTGTGGATGGGTACAACCGCTACCTCGAGGAGATTCGAGTGGGCGAGCATCCCGGGCGTCACGATGATTGCCGCAGCACTGATTGGTTACTCCCGATCACTCTCGATGATATGTTCCGTCGCTACTTCCGGCTTGCAATCCTGGCAAGCTCGTCGGTGTTCGTTGAGGGCATTGCTAACGCGAAACCTCCTACTCCCGGCACACCCGTGCCGCCCGAGCTGAGCGAAGGTGATATCGCGAAACTTACTGAAAATTCAGCGTCACTCTCATTTCCGATGAGCAGGGAACTCGATATTGGCAGTAATATGTATGCGTTTTCTGAGGGTGCGACTAGTGATGGTCAATCACTGTTGTTCGGAAACCCGCATTTCCCCTGGGAGAAAACGGAGCGCTTATACCTTGCGCACCTGAAAGTGGGTGATAAAGCGGAAGTCATGGGCGCAGCATTGTACGGCTTGCCTGCAGTTCTGATCGGTTTTAACGAGCATTTTGCTTGGAGCCACACCGTTTCGACCGCTTATCGATTTACGTTCTACGAGTTAACGCTTAACCCGGCAGATTCAACGCAGTATCTGTACAACGGCGAGTTTGTCGATATGACATCGTCAGAAATCACTGTGGAAGTTTTGCAGCCTGATGGTGCAGTCACTGAAGAAACTCGAACGCTTTACAGCTCGCAATATGGACCGATGTTGGAATATGAGGTGTCAGGCGTTCCCGTACTGTCGTGGACACATGCGAAGGCCTACACCCTTCGGGATGCGAATGCGGAAAACAATCGGATGCTGAACCAGTTCTTCCGTTGGAACCAGGCGAGCAGTTTGGAAGAGTTTAAAGAACTGCATGCCAGTGTTCTGGGCGTTCCATGGGTTAATACCATCGCGACAGGGCCCGACCAGCCCGCCTACTATGGTGATCTGACGGTGGTTCCCCATGTAACCGACACCCATGCTCTGAAGTGTTCTTCTTCTATTTCTCCGGCTTTCGCTCTATTGGCGCCAGGATTGCCGGTTCTGGATGGCAGCCGGGCTGATTGTGCCTGGGGCTCTGACGATGATGCGCCGGCTGAAGGGGTGTTTGGCCCTGAGAATTTGCCGAGTCTCGTTCGTAACGACTGGGTACACAACTGTAACGACAGCTACTGGCTTACAAATCCCGACGAGCCACTTACCGGTTATGCAAGCATCATTGGTGATGAAGAGACTGCTCGAACCCTGCGTACGAGATTGTGTATTAAACAGGTTGAGGAGCGTCTTAGCGGCGGCGATGGCGGTGCTGGGTCCGTTGGCTTTGATATGAGCAACCTTCAGGATATTGTCTTAAGCAGCTCCGTGATGTCTGAGCGTTTAGCCCGAGACGCAGTGCTGACCACCTACTGTAGCTCGGAAGCGAGTGCAGGCAAAGATTTAAGTCCAGGTTCAGGTGTAGATGCAAGCGTAGGCGTAGGTGCAGGAGCCGACCTTTCGGACCAGACAAGAACTGAGGCGTGTAAGGCGCTGACAGAGTGGGACGGGCAGTACAATCTGGATTCCCGCGGCGGGCACATCTGGAGAGAGTTCTGGCGCCGAATTAACCTTCTGCCGGTGGGATCCGATTCGAAATGGCAAGAGTCATTCAGTGCGGACGACCCGGTCAACACGCCTCGTACCTTCAATGCTGCGAACCCAGCAGCCATCAAAGCTTTTGCCGAGGCGATTCAGGCAGTTGAGGCTTCCGGGGTGTCTTTCGATGCCGAACTGAGAGAGATTCAGCATTCCGGTATTCATGAAGGCGACCGAATACCGGTCTTTGGCGGAGAGAGTTTTGAAGGCGCCTTTACCATTGCCGCCACCAAAGGTGTGGGGCTGGCTGATGGTAAAGAATATCCGGTTACCTACGGAAACAGCTATATCCAAACGGTCACGTGGCGAGAAGATGGTACACCGAAGGCTGAGGGGTTTGTGACCTATTCTCAATCCACCGATCCGGCTTCGCCCTATTATCGGGATATGACGGAATCCTATGCTGAGAAAAACTGGATTCGCTTCCCATACACGGACGCGGATATTAGTGCAGATCCGGATCAGAAGACGATGACGCTTCAGGCACCATTCACTTCTGCTAATCCATAACTAGAAAGCCCGGCCTGCCAGATGGCAAGCCGGGCTGCCTGTGATCTTCGGGAACGACTATAAACCTGTTCCAATTGGTTGGTCTCGCTACCGTTTGCTGTGATCGTCCATCATCACTACGGTTTTATTCGGAAAGGTCTTCGCTTCATTGACCCGGTCGGCGTGCCCGTCCATGGCTTGAACTGCGGTGGCCGATAAGGCAAGCAAGACCGCTGCAAGCATCAGTTTGATTTTGTTCATGATTGTTCCCCTCTATGCTATCGGGTACTGCCAGCAACGAGCTTTTGTGGTTGCTGGGGTTACCTGATAGACACGCAAGAGAGCACCTTGTTACATCCCTGTGCCCGTTGCCTCTCGGAGTCAGGTCTGGAATAATCCGCCCATTATATGGATATACAGAAAAGTTTCGCCGCGAGGCGAAGCAGACGTGGGTACGCGTTCTTACTCTGAAAGAAGCGAAACGCCCGCGATCACATAAAAGGGCAGATCAGTAACAGGCTGATCTGCCTTTTTGTTTTCTGGGTGACAGTTGTTCCGGTGGCGCATGAGTGCCGGGGAGTGCGCCCGTTTTCGAACACTCAACAGGAGCTTTTTATGTCCGCTCGGCTTTACAGTATGTTTCGCCCGGTTCTCCAGCTGGGCCTGATAACCCAGATAGCCATCGGTATTGTTGCTGGCGTGATTCTGGCGATTTTCCTGCCCGAAATGGCTCAGTCCTTCTCATTGCTTGGCCAGCTATTCATTAAAGCCTTGAAGGCAGTCGCACCGATATTGGTTTTTGTATTGGTGATGACGGCTATTTCAGGGCACCAGAAAGGCCAGCCCACAAACATTCAGGATGTGATTATCCTTTACGGGATAGGCACTCTGGTCGCAGCACTGGTGGCGGTAGGTGCCAGCTTTGCGTTTCCGACGGAACTGGTCCTCGATATCCCGGAAGTTAGCGGAAATCCCCCGGGCAGCATTGTTGAAATATTGCACAACCTCGTTCTGAGTGCGGTTACCAACCCGGTAACGGCGCTGATGGATGCCAACTTCATTGCCATCCTTTCCTGGGCAATTGCTCTGGGTTTGATGCTGCGTCACTCCAGCGAAGCGACCCGTAATGTGCTCAGTGATATGTCAGAGGCTGTCTCTGGCGTTGTGCGTATGATCATTAGTCTGGCGCCGCTCGGTATTTTTGGCCTTGTGGCGAATACTCTTGCCACCGCTGGCATTGGCGCGCTGTTGGGCTTTGGTCAGCTGCTCTCGGTGATCGTTGGCTGTATGTTGTTTGTGGCGCTGGTGACCAACCCGTTGATCGTATTTCTCAAGTTGCGTCAGAACCCGTATCCACTGGTGTTTGCTTGCCTGCGTGGCAGTGCCATCACCGCGTTCTTCACCCGTAGCTCTGCGGCAAACATCCCGGTTAATCTGGAACTCAGTGAGCGCCTGAAGCTGGACGCAGATACCTACGCAATCTCAATTCCTCTGGGTGCGACCATCAACATGGCGGGCGCAGCGATTACCATCTCCGTGATTACATTGGCGGTGGTAAACACTCTGGGCATCCCCGTGGATTTCCCGACGGCATTGTTGTTGTGTGTGGTGTCGGCGCTGGCGGCTTGTGGTGTATCGGGTGTGGCCGGCGGTTCGTTACTGTTGATTCCATTGGCGACCAGCCTGTTCGGCATTCCAACGGAAGTGGCCATGCAAGCGGTGGCGATTGGTTTTGTGATCAGCGTGGTGCAAGACTCCACGGAAACGGCGCTGAACTCATCAACTGACGTGCTGTTTACCGCGACTGCCAGCCGCGCTGCTGAAGCAAAAGGCAAGTGATGGTGGCTGATACAAGAAATCTTGTGTTTATCGGCATGCCGGGCAGCGGCAAGAGTACCGTTGGCGTATTGGTTGCCAAGCGCCTTGGGCTCGGCTTTGTTGATACCGACCTGCTGATTCAGCAAGAGGCGGGGCGCACTCTGCAGGAAATTGTTGATCAGGATGGCTACGTAGCCCTGCGTCATATCGAAGAGCAGGTATTGCTAGGGCTCGATGTTCAAGGGCAGGTCATCAGTACCGGCGGCAGTGCGGTTTACAGTGAAGCGGCGATGAAACACCTCAAAACCAATGGTACGGTGGTGTTTCTGGATATACCTCTGGAGTGTGTCGTCGAGCGCATTGGCGATTACAGCCTTCGGGGTATTTCCCGGCGCCCAGACCAATCGTTGTCGGATCTGTTTGATGAGCGCTTTGCGCTGTACACGCAGTATGCCGACCTTACGATCCAGGGTGAGGAGATGAATCAGGATCAGGTTTGCGAGGCTGTCATCACAGGGCTCGGAGCCTGAAACGCATAGATTGTCGGACGTCTCTAAGGAAGGTGTTATGCCGAGGTTTTTGCACACTGCGGACTGGCAGATGGGGCGGTCCTACAGCCGGTTTGAAATCGAAGACGGAGCGGCGCTGGTCGAAGCCCGCTTTGCGGGGATTGAAAAACTTGCCCGGCTGGCCAATGAGCATCAGTGCGATGCCGTGTTGGTGGCCGGAGATGTCTTTGATGCGCAAACGGTGTCTGACCGCACCATTCGCCGTGTGTTTAATGCCACCAAAGGCTTTACTGGCCCTTGGGTGATGTTGCCCGGTAATCACGACGCCGCGCTCGCGGAAAGCGTGTGGACCCGGGCCCGGCGTTTGGGTGCGGTGCCAGATAACGTGCATCTGGCGCTGGAGCCCGGCGTTGTCGCCCTGGAATCTCAAGGATTGGCGATACTGTGTGCGCCTCTTACCCAGCGCCACACCTATGGCGACCTTACCGAACCCTTCTCTCATTACGAAACCCCGGACGATTTGCTCCGGATTGGTTTGGCTCATGGCAGTGTGCAAGGCCTGCTGTCCGAAGACATTGACGCTACCAATCCGATTGCGCCCGATCGCGCGGATACGAGTCGGCTGGACTACCTCGCCTTGGGTGACTGGCACGGCACCAAGCAAGTCAACGAGCGTACCTGGTACTCCGGCACGCACGAAGCTGAGCGGTTCCGGAATAACGATGCCGGTAACGCTCTCATTGTTGAAATTGCCACCCCCGGTGCCACTCCTTTCGTCACTCGGGTGGCGACCGGCCAATACCAATGGCACCAGTGGCGGGAAACTCTGACGGTGGAATCTGATCTTGAGGAGCTTCTCAAGCGGCTGGAAGCTTTGCCGGATGCATCGGTGGTGGATCTTCGCCTTGACGGCGCGATCACCTTGGCCGGCGAAGATCGGCTCCTGGATGCGCTCTCGGTGGCCGAAGCCCGGTTTCGCAGCATTCAATGTGACCGCAGTAACCTCCAGCTTGAACCTACTGAAGATGATATCGCTGCATTGCATGCAGATGGTTATGTCGGTGAGGTGATTGGAGAGCTTCGGCTGCAACAGCCGGAGCAGCAAAGTGAAGAAGCGCGGGCTGCCCTGGCGATTCTTGCCGGCTTGCTGAAAGACAGAGAGCAGGAGGCGGGCCAATGAAACTGCAAAACCTGCGTGTTGAGCAGCTGCGTCAATTCCGGAACCCTTTTGTTCTGGATAACCTGCAGCCCGGTTTGAATCTGATACACGGCCCGAATGAATCGGGTAAAAGTACGCTGGTTCGAGCGATTCGTGCTGCTTTCTTCGAACGTTACCGATCAACGGCGGTGGATGATTTGCGCCCGTGGGGCGATTCTGCGGCTGCTCCCACGGTGACCCTGGAGTTTGAGCACCAAGGCGAAACGTGGCGATTGACCAAAAGCTTTCTGCAGCGCAAGCGGTGCGATCTGACCATTGGTACTCGCAGCTTCAGCGAAGACGATGCAGAAGAGAAGCTGGCGGAACTGTTGGGTTATCAATACCCCAAGCGCGGCGCCAGTAAAGCCGAACATTGGGGGATTCCGGGGTTGCTCTGGGTTGAGCAGGGTACCGGGCAGGATCTGGAACAGTCGGTTGAGCACGCTGGAGACCACCTGAAATCGGCCCTGAATTCGCTCGTGGGTGAAGTGGCCAGTTCTGGTGGTGATGAGGTTATTGAGGCGGTTCGGGTTCAGCGTAATCAGCTTCTGACCGGAACCGGAAAACCTCGAGGCGAATACGCGCAACTGGATAAAGATCGCTTGGAAGCGGAGCAGACGATCAGCGAGCTGAA
This sequence comes from Marinobacter sp. MDS2, assembly GCF_030718085.1. Taxonomy (NCBI): domain Bacteria; kingdom Pseudomonadati; phylum Pseudomonadota; class Gammaproteobacteria; order Pseudomonadales; family Marinobacteraceae; genus Marinobacter; species Marinobacter sp. MDS2. The sequence continues at coordinate 60,211 of NZ_JAVAJF010000005.1, read as the reverse complement.
AGCGCGCATTCAGAGGTATCAGGAGCAGGTAGACCGCTTAGGTAAACTCACTAAAGAGTATGAGCGCACAGAAGCCGAGCGCCCATGGGAAGACGCGCAGCGGCAGCTGGAAGAAACTCAGGTGCGTTATCAGCAAGTTCAGCAGTTGGAACAGGCGCAGGCTCAAGAGAAAGCAACGCTCGAACAATTGCAGCAGAGCCGGCGTTTGCTGGAGCAAAACCAAGCGTATCAAGAAAACCTGAGTCGGCAATTGGCGGCCCGCAAAGTCGATTTGGATAAAGCACAGGCCGATGTTCAGCGGCTGGAATTGCAAGCGCCTGCCAATGCGGCGCGGTTACGCGAAGCCAAGGCCGCTTATGAAACGGCCGAACAGCACGTTAAACAAGCCCGCCTGCATGAGGCCCGATCCCGGTTGGAGCAGGACGCAACGCGTCTGGAGCAGCGTGTCCAGCAGCTGGCTGATAACCTGACCAAGGCCCGCGACTATCAGAAGCAGGTTGAACAAGCGCGACAGCAGGTTCGAGACAACCGGATCGATGCGGCAGCGGTGCAGCGCCTGAAAATCGCAGAGCGTCAGTTGAACGAAGAGACGATCCGTTCAAACGCGATTGCTACTCGCTTTAGTTGGAACCTTGAGCCCGAACGATCTGTCGCCTTGAACGGCGACGCGCTGCAAGGCCAAGGCGAACAGCAGTTGTTGGAAGAATCCAGTGTTGTCATTCCGGGGGTGGGAACTTTGGGAATTACCCCGGGCGGTGAATCGCTGGCCAGCACCCGGCGAAACCTCGCTACCTTGCAGCAGACTGTGGCTGAGCTTCAGAGCACGTTGGGTGTTGATTCGGTGCTGTCAGCTGAGAACCGGTTGTCGGCTTTCGAAAAGGCCGGGCGGGCGCAGCAACACGCTGAAGAGTTGCTCAAATCGGTCGCTCCAGCGGGCATTGATCCGCTGGTGATCGAGCAGCGAGAAGCGCAACGAGAGCTGGAAAGTGCCACGGAGCAATTGTCGGCTACGCCCAAGCCAGACGCCTCTATAGAGGTGCTCGAGTTGGTCGCGGCGGACGCAGCGTTTGAGCGAGCAGCGGCTGCTCTCACCGCCGCGGAAGCGCAAGATCAGAAGCATCGCAGCGCAATGATGTCGGTTCAGCAGGCCCGAGACACCGCGCAAGCCGAGTGGCAACGGTTAGCCGATGAAGAGCAAAGCCCAGAGCGCCAGCAGCAACTGAAGCAAATTGCCGACGAACTGCTTGGCCTTGGGCGCAAAGCTAAAGCGCTGGAAGAAAGCATAGAGCGCCGTTCACGAGAAATTCTGAACGCCCGCCCGGATATACTCAAACAAGACATAGAGCGTTATCAGCGCACCATTGCCAACCTCCGCCAGACCCATGAGGCGCGCGGACGCGAGCTTCGTGATATTAAAGTCCGATTGGAAGCTTGGGGCGCGGAAGGGTTGGAAGAACAGCTCAATGATCAAGAGGCAGAGCTTGAGCGGTGCTATCGCCGTTATCAGGAGTTGCACCGCCGTGCGCGGGCGCTGGATTTGTTGCTGACCTTGCTGACCGAGAAGCGACAAGCGTTGACCCGAAGACTGCAAGCACCGTTGCAAAAGCATCTTGATCACTATCTGTCGGTGTTGTTTCCCCAAGCCACTCTGGAAGTGGATGAGCATCTGCGCCCCGGAACATTCACACGGGGAGCGGAACTTGGTCAGGTGACAGAGTTGAGCTTTGGTGCCCGGGAGCAAATGGGCTTGATCAGCCGTTTGGCCTACGCGGATTTGCTGCGTGAAGCCGGCCGCCCAACCTTGATCATTCTGGATGACACGCTCGTCCACAGCGATGAAGAGCGGCTGGACGACATGAAGCGCATTCTGTTCGATGCCGCCACACGGCATCAGCTGCTTCTGTTCACCTGTCATCCCGAGAAGTGGCAGGATCTTGGCGTACCGCCGGTGGATATTCAGGCCCGCAAATAGCCTGCTACGCTTACTCAATGTGCAGCACCGCCTGCTATCCAGTTCCCTTCAGTTAGAAAGGAGTTTCAAATGACGCTTCCGGTAATGATTAACGGCGAATGGTTTGAAGGACAGGGCGCGGCATTCTCGTCGCTGAATCCGGCTACCGGTGAGCTGTTTTGGCAGGGAAAAGCGGCCGATGAGGCTCAAGTTGCGGCGGCTGTATCGGCCGCAAGAGCTGCCAGCGCCCATTGGGTAGGGCAGGGGTTTGATCAGCGAGTGAATATCGCTCGGAGATTTGCCGAATTGCTGGGTGAACAGAAAGAGGTGATCGCCATCTGTATCGCCACCGAAACCGGTAAACCGCTTTGGGAAGCCCGAACGGAAGTGGCGGCGATGATCGGGAAAATCGAGATTTCCGTCAAAGCCTATAACGAGCGCACGGGCCAGCGCAGTAGCGAGGTGGCGGGTGCTCGTGCAGTGCTGCGCCACAAACCCCATGGCGTGGTGGCCGTGTTCGGCCCCTATAACTTTCCCGGCCATCTTCCGAACGGGCATATCGTGCCCGCGTTGATTGCGGGCAATACCGTGGTGTTCAAGCCCAGCGAATTAACCCCTGCCGTAGCCGGGAAAATGGTGGAGTTGTGGCTGGAAGCCGGCTTGCCAGAAGGCGTGTTAAACCTTGTGCAAGGCGCCAAAGAAACAGGTATAGCGCTGGCCAACCATCGGGATATTGATGGTTTGTTTTTCACCGGCAGCTCCGCCACCGGACAAATTCTGCACAAGCAGTTTGCGGGCAATCCCGGGAAGATTCTTGCGCTGGAAATGGGCGGCAACAACCCGCTGATTGTTGACGAACCGGCCGACGTTCACGCGGCCGTCTATGAAACCATCCAGTCCGCTTATATTACCTCGGGGCAGCGTTGCACCTGTGCGCGGCGTTTACTGGTGCCGAAAGGGTCGTGGGGAGACGGTTTTATGGCCGCGCTCACAAAAGCGGTGGAAGCGATCAAAGTGGGCGGTGCTTTTGATGATCCCGCGCCGTTTATGGGGAGTGTGATATCCGAGGCGGCTGCCGAAGGTGTTTTGGCGGCTCAGTCGCAGCTGGTGGACCGGGGGGCGGTCGCCCTGGTTTCAGGCAAGCTGCTCCAGCCGGGCACCGGCTTGTTGTCGCCAGCCCTGATTGATGTGACTCCGGTAGCCGACATCGAAGATGAAGAAGTCTTCGGACCATTGCTGCAGGTCATCCGATACGCTGATTTTGATGAGGCCATCGAGCGGGCAAATGACACCCGGTTCGGCTTGTCGGCTGGGCTGTTCAGCGATAGTGAAGAACGTTTCGAGTATTTCTATCAGCGAATCCGTGCCGGCATAGTGAACTGGAACAAGCAGCTCACGGGTGCGTCAAGTTCGGCGCCATTTGGTGGCGTGGGGGCTAGTGGCAATCATCGGGCAAGTGCGTGGTATGCGGCCGATTATTGTTCTTACCCTGTCGCCGGTATGGAGTCGGCAAGCCTGTTGATGCCGGACACACTGGCGCCTGGTATAAAGCTCAGCTGAACGTTATGCGATTGGAATGTAACCAAACTGACCAAAACTTGACGAATTAGCAACAAAAAGACCGACGTTTCTCTGTACTCGTTACTCCGTCGATTTTATAGAATTTCACAAATTCGACGAAAAACTGGTGCAGAATGTTTAATAAGCGCGTCATTAGAATGTCAAAGGCATGGATTGCCGCGTTTACGCTGGGATTGTTGCTGGCAGGGTGTGGCGGCGGTTCAGGCGATTCGGACGCTGCCGCTTCCAATTCAACGTCAACAAACGGTTCTGTGTCTGCAGATCCCGGGAAGGGCTCGTCAGCAGATACAGGCGAGACAGCCGAAACCGAATCGTCCGAAGAGCCACGTTCGGCGGTGTTGAGCTGGGCTGCTCCGTCTACCCGCGTCAACGGCGATGGAATTGCCATGGGCGAGCTGGATAAGTACGTGATCCGCTACGGTCAGGACCTCGATAATCTTGACGAGGAAATTGTGCTGGAGGAGGCGGAGTCCTATCCGGAGATGTCCCACACCGTAGAGAATCTCGATACCGGTACTTGGTATTTCACGATTCAGGTGCAGGATAAGCAAGGGCTGATCAGCGAGCCTTCAGAGCCGGTGAGTAAAACCATCCAGTCTTGATACCCCGCTTGATCCGTTACCCCATCGGGTCAGCAATCGGTAGCTTTAGGGTGAAGGTGGTACCTTCACCCGGCAGCGAATCGACGTAAATCTTTCCTTTGTGTTTTTCCACGACGGTTTTTACAAAAGCCAAGCCTAGCCCTGTCCCGTGGTTGCCGGCAATTTCGTTATGGCGCTGACGATGGTAACGGTCGAACAGATAGGGTAGTTCGCTTTCATCAATCCCTGAGCCTTCATCGGCAATCGCAAGCCCGGCAATGTGGCCAGCCTGGTATACCTGGATGGTGATCGTGGTGTTCGGCGGGCTGTACTGAATAGCGTTGGTTAGCAGGTTAATGACAGCCCGCTCCAGCAGCTCCGCATTTCCTTGTAACCACAGGTCATCGGTGTCATTCAATTCCAGTCGAATATGCTTCTCATGAGCCTGTTCAATCACGCTGTCTCGTGCGTTTTCGACAATGGCCAGCAGGTCGCAATCGTAAAACCGGGTTTCTGACAGCTGTTCGGCGCGGGCCAGGTTGACGAACTCCTCCGCCAGCGAATAGCTGCGTCGTGCCAGTTTGCCCAGTTGTTCGATCTGGTGCTCGTTGATGTTCGAGGGGTCCCGTTTCAGTTGCTCAATCAGCGCCAGTTGAGACACCAGCGGTGAACGCACGTCATGGGATATAAAATCGATCACCTGGCGGTGCTGGCGTTGTTGTTCCCGGAGTTCCGAGATGTCAGCGAGATTGGCAATAATGCCCGACTGGCTGTCTCCGGGCAGGGTGACCGGGGCCAAATGAAGGATAAAGTCTCTGCCGTGTACTTTTAAATTTACCTTCCGGCTTTCGTTCAGGGTCAGGGTTTCCGAGACGACTTCGTGCCAGGGTGGGTTCTCTTTCGGGTCATGGCCTTGCAGTAGTTTGATCAACGGCATGCCGCTGAGGCTGGGCATCGGTTCACGGAACCAGTCTTCAATGTGGCGGTTGGCAAACCGGACCACTGCCAGCTCATCGGTCACAATAATGCCGTCTGGCATGTGTTCGAAGCTGTGCTCAATGAACGACTGCATCTGACTAAGCCGTTTGTTTGCCGGCTGAATTTTTTCTAAGCGAGGTGAGAACGCCTGAGCGGAATATTGGTTGGAACCGGTGATTGTATCGGCCTCTAGTTCGAGACGGCGTAGATATTGTTGGGTCACCTCCCGGCTCAGGTCATTTCTCAGAGTCAGCCCTAGTACATAGGTTGAACTACCCCGTTCGAGTTTCACCCAGCTTTGGTTCAGTTGATGAACCCACTGGCCAGTTTCGGGTAAATGGGGGGATTGCGCCATGGTCATGCCATGAATTTGCAGCAGTTCCCCGTTTTCCGAGAGCAGCCATCCTTCCGGTTCCAGAAGTGCTTGAAAATGCTCCAGAAGCTGAGCCGGTTGCCGTTTGGCCGGTTGTGGCAGAGACAAGCTGGGTGCGCTGGCCATATCGTCGAGATGTGCATTCAGAAAGCGGTTTGTCATAGCCAGCCGAAATCCGATAGCTATGGGTATTGCAATGACGGTTAGCAGTAAAGCGTTTATGACGGGCAATTGTATCTGCAGGTAAATCAGCACAAGCAGGTAGCCGGAAATGCTCAGGCCAATCGTGGTCAGACACGCAATCAGAATATAAGTCGGGGTTAGGCGTGGCAGCAGCGAGGCCAGCACCACCAATACCGCAACGCTAGGGATGAAAGCAGCCCAATGGTCAGGGGCAATCGTTGCAACTTGGTCGCTTACGGCTGCGGGCCACGACGCGATTGCCTGATCGTAAAGCCAGTGCTCTAGGCGGTCGGGTAGCTCTTCGCTCTGGAAAAGAAACAGACTCAGTAAAAGCAGAAGGCCCAAAGCCAACGGCGCGTTTTTGATGGTAAGCCAGTCCTTGGTCATGGGCCTTATGCTATTGGTGGTTCAGTAGGTTATTAGTCGAGATAAAGCTCGCGCCCCGGCCCCCAGCGGCTGGCTATCGGGCCGTCCGCGACCGCTTTCACGCGTACAAAATAGCGTCTTCCGGGAATCAGCCGCAACGAAGCGGCGGTATCCGGCACGTCGGCTTCTTTGATGATGTTCTGGAACCCCGGCTCCTCAGAGAGCTGCAACCGATACTTTTTGGCTGCATCTGCTTGCTCCCAAAACACCCGAACCTGACTGCCCAGATAATTGATGTTGATGATTCGAACCGGTGGCAGTGTGCCATTGATGGTCAGTTTTCGAGGTTCTGAGGCGGCGAATGACGTTCCGCCCGCTTCGGTGGTTACCCGCCAGAAATAGGTGCCCGGGCTTAAGGCTCGGGAGGGCAGTGCCCGATTTTCCGGTGCCCATTCACTGGTAGTGACCAGATTCTCGAAACTGTTGTCTTGTGAAATTTCAATGCGCGCTACTTCGTTTGCCCCATTCAGCTGCCAACGAAACTCCGGCATGTCATCGTCAACACTGGCGTCGTTCACTGGGCTGATAAGCTTGGGCGTTTTGGCTTGCAACTCCACCTCGATAGGAACAACTGAGGGCAATCCGGCAATGCCGCGGCTATCCAAAGCGGCAACATGCACTTCATACTCTCCGTTGTCGAGTTGATCTAAGGGGAACTGATTGCTGGTAACACTTCGGCTTTGTACCCAGCCCCCCGACGACGTTTCAAAGATGTCAATTCTGTGCGCGGACGCAGCAGAAGGATGCCAGGACAGTTCCGTTGGTAGCTTGCTGACCACCGATTCCACTGGATGAATCTCAGGCGCAGGTGGCAATTGCCGGATGCGGAGTTGTTCAGGGCCTGTCGTAGAGACGCTCGCGCCATACCCCGCCGGAATGCGTTGTGATTTACCGGGACGACCAAAATCGACAGTTCCCTGCTGTACCTGGATGCTGCTGCCGTTGCTGCTGGCCTGCAACGTGAACGCGGTGCCACGCACGGCTACGACCGCTGACGGCGTTGTGATCTCGAACCGGGATCCGCTGTCCTGAAGAGTTTTGACACGGGAATGCACTTCACCTCTGTGCAGCCGAAGCCGAGTGTCGACCATGCCGGTTTTGCCGTACTGAGTGAGACGGTTGAACATCAGGCGGGAGTTAGGCGACACCCGTATTTCGGAGCCATCGGCCAACGTTAGAGTGGCGGAACCGGCACCGAGCAAAAGTTCGTCACCAACTCGGATCAAAGAACGTTCGGTCAGAGTTGTTTTACGCCCATCCGCGCCCGAGATGTGCTGAACGTTGCCGCTCACCGAGGAAACCTTGGCAGGTTCGGGTTGGCGTTTCAGCCAGGCAATCGGGATACGGAGTGATTGGCCTGCTTTGAGGTTGGTGTTGCCCGGTAGTCCGTTGTGAGCTAGCAATCGGTGGCCGTCGCCGGCGTTTTGCAGTAACGAGTCGGCAATGCTGGCCAGCGAATCCGTCGTTTGAAGTGTGTAGATCCATTCCGGCATTGTTTCAGCCGAATAGGAAGACGCTGGCGCAGAGCCTTGAGTAACAGACCATTCCGCCACGGCGAGGCCGGGCATGAGCGTCATGACCAGCGCCAATACGTAGGCCGGGATTTTAGGCGAAGTGGCGCGAATCGGCTCAAGCATGGGATGCCTGATTACTCACGGGTGGGGTTGTGACCGTTGGTTGAACGGCTTCCAGACGGTACCCTCGTTGATAGATTGTTTTTATCCGGAATCCGTTATCCGGATTGAGCCCCAACCGGCGGCGTAGCCGGCTTATATGGGTATCCACCGTGCGCGTGTTGATGTCTCGCGCGACGCCCCAAACTCGTTCAAGCAGCACGTCCCGGGTAAGCAGGCGGCCCTGATTCTGAAACAAGAACAGTGTGAGGTCGAAATCCTTGTCGGTCAGGGTCAGCAGTTCTCCGTGCAGGCGAATGCTGCGCTGATTCATGTTGACTTCGAAGGGTCCATATACCAGCAGCTCTTTGTCGCTTTCGGGGTTGCTGCGGCGTGCCAGAGCATTCAGGCGGGCGATCAGTTCTGCGGCACGTGCAGGCTTGGCTAGAAAATCATCTGCACCGGCATCCAGCGCGCAGACAATATCATTCTCGCTGTCGTGCTGGGTCAGGAAAATCGCGGGTATGGCCCAGTCGAGGTGGGTGCGAACACTTTTTAAAACGTCGATGCCCGTCATGTCCGGTATTTGCCAATCCAGAATGATCAGGTCGTAACTGCGATGAAGTACCGCGCTGAGAAAGGATTGGCCGGTGGCAAAGCTGTCGCATTCATGCCCTTTGTCGGACAGTATCGCTTGAATGTTTTGCGCTTGTTCAATTTCATCTTCAAGCAGAGCAATGCGCATTGAGCCTGGCCTCTAAGGTGATACTTGGTGCGGGTCGCTTGTGCAGAATGACGCACTCTGCAGCTGCAACAATTATCCCAGAAAACGTGCGGTGTTTCAGTTTCGATATGTACTATTCCGTAACACTAAAGCGGGTTTCCCGTTGTCGTCATTAACTGTTTGTCGGCAGGTAGGGAAATTACTGCAGCCCCAGAACCAGCCTTTTTTACTTTGACGGCGAACCAGCGGTGAAAAACAGTGCGGGCAAGGTACGGGTTTCTGGCTGGTGCCATCCTGGGGTTGAGTGTCTTCCAAGGGGCGTGTGCCGGTGCACTTGGGGTAACGGGTGCAGGCATAGAATGGTCCGAATTTGCCCTCTCTTTGCACCATGGGGGTCCGGCATTTAGGGCAGTGGATGCTGGTTTCGGACGGTGGTGCATTTTTGGCGGCTTCTGGCTGCTCGATGAAGCCCCGTATCTCGTTTTTCAGGGTATCAAGGAAGGCTCTGGGGTCGTTTTCGCCCCGGCGTATACCTTCCAGAGTGGCCTCCCATACTGCGGTGCGGTCGGGCGTACGTGCCGAATCGGGTAAGGCGGCGATAAGCGCTTTGCCTTTGTCGGTAGCCCGTATGAAGCGTTTTTCCCGTAACAGGTAATCGCGCCGGAACAGTGTATCGAGGATGGCTGCCCGGGTTGCTTCGGTGCCGAGGCCGTCGGTTTCTCTCAAGGTTTTGCGGAGTTCGGCATCCGCGACAAACCGCGCAATATTGGTCATTGCGGAGAGCAGCGTGGCATCTGTGAAATGCTGAGGTGGCTGAGTTTTTCTTTCCTTCACCTCGGCCTGATTGCAGAGGGCCGGTTCATCACGCTCGAGTCGGGGTAGTGGAGGTTTCTGGGGTTCAGTGTTCTTATCTTTGAGTTTCAGTTCCAGCGCTTTCCAGCCGGGGCTGAGTAGCGCGGTTTCTGTGGCTCGGAATTTGTGCTGCTGAACCTGCACGGTAAGCCTGCCTTCCCGGTGCACAGCATCTTCACAGAACTGCATCAGGTAGTAACGGCTTACCAGACCGTAGATTTTCTGTTCTGCCGCAGAGAGCTTGCCGTTAGCTGAAGGCCGGACGGTGGGAATGATCGCGTGATGGGCGTCGACTTTTTTATCGTTCCAAGCGGCGGAACGGCGGCTGCTGTCGAGCTGCTCGGCTTGCGGGGCTAAATCTGGCGCGGCTCTTCCGATGGCCCGGATCACTTGCTCACGTTGTTGGAAATGCTCTTCCGGCAGGTAACGGGAGTCTGACCGCGGGTAAGTAATGAGCTGGTGGCGTTCATAGAGATTCTGGGCGGTGTCCAGCACTTCTTTGGCGCCCATGCGGAATAGCCTACCGGCTTCAATTTGCAGCGCCGAGAGTGACAGCGGCAGAGGTGGCGGTTCGGGTCGATCCCGGAAGCGGGATTCGATAATACGCCCGGGCCGGCCATGAACAGTGTTTGCGATTTCGTTCGCGATGTCACGGTTGAGCAGGCGGCCTTCTTCATCCAGGTGCTCCTGGAACTGCTCATCGGGTAGCCAGCGAGCAGTAAACGGGCGTGAGTCTGACTCTTCCTCCGACGCTTGAAACACGCCCTCAATGCGAAACCAGGGCTTGGGTTCGAAGTGTTCGATGGTGTTGTCTCGCTCGACCACCAAACCCAATACCGGAGTTTGCACACGGCCAACCGAATAGACGCCTTGCTCACCTTGTTGCTGATAGGTCAGCGTATAAAACCGTGTAAGGTTGATGCCGTAAAGCCAATCCGCTCTTTGGCGGGCGAGGGCAGAGTGGGACAGGCTCCGGAATGCACTGTTTTCCTTTGGGCTGGCAATAGCGCGGGCAACCGCATTCGGGGTGAGGTCGTTAATCAACACCCGTTTGACCGGTGCTTTTGAGCCGACAAAGCGGATGACTTCATCCACCAGTAACTGGCCCTCACGGTCAGGGTCGCCGGCGTGGGTAATCAGATTTGCCTGCCGAATGAGTGATTCGAGAACCTTGAACTGCTGTTTGACGCTGTCCTTGGGGATCAGCCGCCATTGATCCGGAAACAGTGGCAGATCTTCCAGGCGCCAGCGTTTCCAGGCCGGGTTGTAGCTGGCCGGTTCTGCGGGTTCCAGCAAATGGCCAATGCACCAACTGACGGTAACCGAATTGTGCCCTTCGCCACAGCGAATCCAGCCCTGACCTTTCTGGTAGGGGCCGGGGAGCGCGGCGGCAATGGCGCGTGCCAAACTGGGTTTTTCAGCTATATACAGGTGCATGGCATTCGGCTTCTATAAATGGCACCGGAATGTGGCCCTTTCGTTCCTTGGTGTCAAGGCTCTGGGCTACTGCGCTTTGTGTAGTAGACTGGGGCTATATAGATTGGAGGGTAAGTGATTATGCAAGTTCAGAATGCCATTGAGACCAAGCTTGCCAATGCATTTGAAGTACAGCACTTTGCGGTGGAAAATGAGAGCCATATGCATTCGGTGCCGCCGAATTCCGAAACGCATTTTAAGGTATCCCTGGTTTCCGACGCGTTTAACGGAGTTATGAAAGTGAAACGCCACCAGTTGATTTATAAAGTGCTGGCCGAAGAGCTTGCCGGGCCGGTACATGCTTTGGCGTTGCATTTGTATACGCCAGAGGAGTGGGCGAAGACCGGGCAGGCAACACCCGATTCGCCAAATTGTATGGGCGGTTCCAAGGGCGATGCCGCAATGGCCGCCAAGTTGAAACAGGGAGTTAATTCATGAGCCAGTTTTTTCAAATTCATCCCGAGAACCCACAAAAGCGTTTGATCAAGCAGGCAGTGGATATCATCCGTAACGGTGGCGTGATTGCGTACCCAACCGACTCTGGCTATGCGCTAGGGTGCCACCTTGGCGACAAGCAAGCCGCGGACCGAATCAAGCGCATTCGTAAATTGGACGACAAGCACAACTTCACCCTGGTGTGCCGTGACCTCTCTGATATCGGCGTGTACGCCAAGGTTGATAACACCCAATATCGATTGCTGAAGACCTTTACGCCCGGGGCTTATACCTTCATTTTGGACGCCACCAGTGAAGTGCCTCGTCGTTTATTACATCCCAAGCGTCGTACCATCGGTGTTCGTGTGCCCGACAACGCCATTGTGCGGGAACTGCTGGGTGAACTGGGTGAGCCGATCATGAGCAGCACGCTGATGTTGCCAGATGAAACCGAGCCCATGACAGATCCGGAGGATATCCGCGACGCTTTGGAGAAAGAACTGGATCTGATCATCGATGGCGGGTTCTGCGGTATGGAAGCCACAACGGTGGTTAACTTTACCGGAGACGTGCCGGAGGTGACGCGGGTAGGGAAAGGCGACCCGGCACCGTTCGAGGGGTAACCCTCAGCTGGGTATTTGAGCGCCCGGCCCGGGATCAGGCCCGGGCGTTCAGGTTGAAGGCGTAGCGCTGAGAGTCGCCCGCGGTCAGGGCTTGATTGGCGCTGGTGTTTCGGCGAAGGCTGTCGTAGCGGTGAAGCACGTCTTGCAGGCCGTTGAATTGTTGGTTTTCACTCACCAGTGCGCTTAACAAGGAATTGCGAACGCCATAAGCTTGATTCAGTTTCAGAGCGTTATCCATAAAGTGCAGCGTCGGCTCGCTGACACTTAGGCGGCTGAATGCATCTGCGAAGTCGCGATTATTGTTCAAGTCTTGTTCTATTTTCCCCCGAACCTCGTCGGGCACCTTACCTTCGACAATCATTTTCCCGTCTTCGCCCTTGCTGACGTTCAGGGCGGTAGCAGGGTGCACGTTGTACTCGGCAAGTTTGTGCCGCAATGTGTCTCGGATGTAGGAAAGATCCTGCGCCACCGTTTGTTTGTATTGGTCGAGCGGAATTTTTTGAACTTTCACATCTGCGGGGTCTTGTGCGGCTTGTTCGGATGGCGTGAAGCGATCCCCGCCCGGGCTGCCGGTTGCTTCAAGCTTTGGAGATTTATTGGTCACGCCATCGTCGGGTTTGCCCGAGGGAGCCTGACGGGTGTCCATGGCTTGCTGAAAGCGGGTGCTGGCTTGAATTAATGATGTCAGCAAAGACATGGTGAATTTCCTCCTGAGCGGCAATCATCTGCCGGAATTTTGTTGCTAAGCAGTCCTGTTAGAGAATTGAGCAGTTATCGTGCCAATCCAGGTTGCCGCAGGAGGAAGATGCCGGGATGATTACCCCCGGTGATCAGATACAAACGGGTTGGTGGCCTTCTCATGACCGAACGTAGATATCGGACCATGGCCTGAGATGAACGTGACATCGTCGCCCAGCGGGAACAGTTTTTCGCGAATAGAGCGGATCAGGGTGCCGTGGTCACCTTTGGGGAAGTCGGTGCGACCGATGGAGCCGTTAAACAACACATCGCCTACCAGCGCCAGGCCAGAATTCCGGTGATAGAATACGACATGACCCGGGGTATGGCCGGGGCAGTGCAGTACTTCTAACGTTTGGTTGCCCACGGTGGCCGTGTCGCCATCTTCCAGCCAACGGTCGGGTGTGAACACCTCCGGCGTTGCAAAGCCGAACATCTGGGCTTGCATGGGCAGCCCTTGAATCCAGAAGTTGTCTTCTTTATGTGGCCCAACAATGGGAATGCCGGCGCTCCGGGCCAACTCGGCTGTGCCGCCGGCATGATCAATGTGGGCGTGGGTCAGTAGAATTTTTTCAACGGTCACGCCTTCGTCTTCAATCGCTGCCTGAATGCGGTCAAGATCCCCACCGGGATCAACCACGGCAGCTTTCAGAGTGTCTTCGCACCAGATCAGCGTACAGTTTTGTTCGAACGGCGTGACCGGCACAATGCGGTACTTAAGGGACATAATCAGCCTCAACTTGTATTTTTGGCGTTATGGTAATGGTATTTGGCCGCAGGCTCGAGTTTTCAAGTTGGTTGGGTGGTTTACAAAAGCCATCTCGCTGGGGAAGATCTGGGGTTTGTTGGTTTGGCTCGGGCGTTTCGAAGCACGGGTAAATTTATGGAACAGGAGATGATTCTGGATGACTGATTCACAGGCGAGCCCCAGCGCGTTCAACTTTGGCGTTCGCCGCTTGGTGTTGGTGGATTCGGCCGGCTTCTGCTACGTGGAGATTCCCGTGACCCATCACGGCCTGATTTTGGGGCCGGGAAACCTAGGTAAGTCCAGTTTATTGAATTCTCTGCGTTTGTTCCTGTTGCCTGAAAACAACTTCAAGAACAGCCGTAAGAAGTTTGCGTTTCGCAATGCCAGCGCCGGTAGTTTCTACAGCAACGAAGAAAGCTATCAGCATTATTTCCCCGGTAAATTCAGTTTCCTGATTATGGAAGCGGAAAACCCCGCAGGTACCCATTGTCAGATTTTGTACCGGGATAACAGCAGCCAGCTGAGTTATGGCCGGGCCTTTGTGCCGGTGCCCTATGAGCAGCTGCGGCCGCTTTTCTGGAACGGTGATGATCCTGACGGTATCGGTCAAGCTGTGCCGGAGCTGTCTTTTAGCCGCCTCTCTGAATCACTGAAAAAACTGTCGAAAGACACCCGCTTTGTGAACGACCCGGCGCGTCTGAAGTCGATGCTGTATAGCAGCGAGCTGATGAACGCAGACGCGGTGCGCTATTCCGTTTTGCCGCTGGGCGAATCCGATGAACGCAAGGTGCAATCGCTTCGCACACTGATTCTGCTACTTTTTGAGATGAAGGCGGATGATCGTGCCATGGCCAACGCCGTGGCCAGTATTGTTGAGGCTGACAAGAAGTTTTCGGACGACGCCTTTGATTTCAATATCGATGAATTCCTGAATCATCACGACCACCTGAAGCAGCAGCAAACCCAGCTCAATCGGATTGAAAAAGAACGCCCCCGCTTTGAAAAACTGAACGCTGATTATCAGAAGTATCAGGCGCTGTTGCGAAGTCAGCATGACTTTGCAGCTTTCCGTGATGGCCTCACTGCGGCTTTGGAGCAAGTAGGCGCGCAGCGACGTACCGCCGTGGAAGCTTATAACGAGCAAAATGAAACCCTGAAGCATGTTGTGCAAACTCTGAAAAAACTGGATCAGGAAGCCAGTAGCCTCAAAGGGGAAGTCCGTGCGGCCGAGCGAAACCTGAGCCGCGCTGAGCAGGACAAACAAAATGGCGAGTTGCTGGTAGCCCAGTACGGCAGCATGACTCTGCAAGAAATCGATGAGGTCCTGAAAGAAGACCGGGAAAACAAACAGAGCCATTTAAACGCGCTGAAGAGTGCTGCCCAGGCAGAAATTCGTCTTGCGAAGATCGACGCCCAGAAGCGTAATCTGGACAGCAAGTTGACAGCGTTGACTGAACGGGAAAGCAAACAGCAGTGGCAATTGCAGAACCAATTGGATGAGTCTGTCGCAGCCCCCTTGCGTGCCGTGGACCCGAGACTGATGATGGCCAGCCCCGGGCAAACACTGGATGCGGAAAGTAAGGCCACCATCGAAGCGTTTGCCCACTTGTTCGCGCCCAACAACAGCGGGTACGACTGGTTCGATATCGAGTACCCGGGGCAACCGGTGCGACAGGAAGATTATGCGGAACAGCGCCGTCGCCTGGAAGGGGAGCTGAACGGCCTAGAGAAAGAGCGTTCGGAGTTGGCCGACACCGCCGACAACGAGCAGGACCGACCCCGGCTGATTGAGCGCACGGAAAAAGAACTTCGGGCCATCGACAAAGACCTGGAAACGTTGGCTCGTTTCCCCGCTGCAGAAACCACCCTGCGGGATGCGACCGAAGAGCGTGCAGCCGCGGAGGAAACGCTGGCCAAGCTGGACGAGCAAGCCCGCTTAGAGCAGGAGAAGATGGAGGCGGTGCAGCAAAAAGTCGCCAAGGCCCGTGCTGAGAAAGAACGCATTGAGGAACGTGAGCGCGAGCTGGCGCAACTGAGCCGAAGTGTGGGCACAGCAGAACACCGTTTCCAACATCTGAAAGCGGTACAGGCGGAGCAGCCATTAGCCGTGGAAAAAGTTTCCGTGGCGGCTTTTGATGACCTGCAAAACCAGCTGGATGAGCTGGAGGCTTTGCGCCGGAACATTCTCGATCACTTGCGCCAATTCGTGTATTTGGGCGTGTATGAAGATACCGCCGGAGAACTGCAAAAAGACAGCCCATCCTCGGCGGTTATCCGCGACACCTTTAAAGGTTTATCTGACCTGTTTGCTGCGCTGACTGAGCGTTGGCGAGTACTGAACGAGCAGATCTCGGTTCATAACGAAACGGTGGCTAGCTATGTGCAGGCGCTCACCTCCAACCACGAATTCATCAGCCGGTTTGAAGCCCAGCTCAACCGGGAACTGGAAGGAGTGCAGATTAACGATCTGGTGGAAATTCGGGTGGACATTCACACCGACCCGAAGTTCCGCAATCTGGTGGAAGAAGCCAACAACATCGACCCGTACGGCAACCAGCTTCAGTCCGAAGCTTTTTATGATCGGTTGCGGGTGTTTGTGGCGGATTTCTTCGGTGAACAGGGCAGCAAGCGCCTGACCATGGATAAGGTGATCACTGGTATCTCATACCGAACTCGCAAAGAGAGCGCCGTCAGCCTGGATAAGAAAGGTCAGTCAACGTCCACGACTGCACTCATCAACCTGGAGTTGGTGTACCGGTTGCTCAAGCGCGTGTTGTACCCGGGCGTGAATCTGTCGTTCCCGATGGTGCTGGATGAGCTGGCCAGTGTGGATGTCAGTCAGATGCCGGGACTGCTTGATCGGCTCAGTCAGCAGGGCTTTAACCTGTTCTCTGCCGCCACCCACAGCGCCAGTGCCGAAGTGATTTATCTGATTGGCCGCCATTTGGAAGTGGGGCAGATGCGAACGTCGCGCCCCTATAGTCCACAACGCACGTTGGTGTTCTGGGGCGGAGCTGAAGGCTTTACCAGCGGTGAGCCAGTCAGCCATTGGGCGGATCATACCCAGAACAGCCTGTTGGAGCTGGCGGATGAGTAAGCGTTTCAGCACGCTGGATACCACCCGGCTGTTGTTTGATCATCCGAAAATTCTGTTTCGGTTGATTGAACGAATGGACCGACACGAAACCCGTTACGTTCGGGAAAGTGACTTGGTGGCTGAAGTCTTGGCCTATTCAAGCAGTTTGTCAGGCGCCGACCGCGATCGTGTAAGGCTGGCCATAAACACAGAAAACCTGTTTCGCTCGGGCTTGGTGATCGACATCATCAAAGCCGAAGGCGAACGTCGGTTGGTGTTTCAGGATGCGCTAATTAACCTGATGCGCGCCTGCAACGCCTCTCTGTATCAGGAGTTGACCGACACACGCCTGCGAGGCCATTTGGTGACCTTGCGGGACGTTCGAAATCGGCTGGAAACCAGCAGCTTTAGTGAAGCCGACCCGGATTTTACCGAACTGCGGGATGACCTGAACGAGCGAGTCAGTCAGCTGATCGGCCTGTTACGCCAGAATGTTCTGCGCATGCAAACCATCAGCGCTCAATTTGCGGAGTTGTCCGGTGATGCCAGCCGGGCACCGGAGAAGTTTCTGGAGTTCCGGCAGAACCTGCTGGAGCAGATCGTTACCCTGTATGAACGCCACATTAAGCCCACGTTGGTGTTTCTGAATCCTGATACACGACTGCCCGACGGCAGCAACTTGTTTGAAACTCTGGACGCCATGGTTCGCTTGCTGGAAACCCACGGCGACCACAATCTGGCCGATCAGCTGTTTCGATCATCCCTCAGTCTGAATGCACTCTACAAGCCGATTCAAGCGGTGGCCCACGAAGTGGAGCACTTCCTGCGCAAAACCCGCCGGGGCATGGTGCAATACAATGCCATGGAGCATTTCTATGGCAAGCTTAGAGAGCTCAAAGGCGAAACTGAAACCTTGAGCCTGCGCCGGAAATGGCTTGAAGGCGGCGAGTTCGCCCGAAGCACTGGCTTTCTGGTGGGGTTAAGAGCGCAGCAGCGCCCGAAACATTATGCCTTTGGCAATTCGCCCAGTTATTACCAGTTGCTGTTCAGTGAGCTGGATTTACGCATAGCGGATTTACGCCGCAAGGCAGAAGTACCGGAGTTACAGCACGTGGAGGGCAGTGGCCGTGCGGCGCGAGTGGATGTGCAGCGCATCAATCAGCTCTATCAATGGCTGGAAACGCTGGAGCTTCGGCCAACCAACGATTTGGTGCGAGAGCTACATGGCCGGTTGGAAGGGTTTATCCCGGGGTACCGGTTCCCGGATTTATTGGCCGCGCTGAATCGAATGGTGAATACCCCGCCGGACGGTTTTCAGGTGGTCACCACCAACCGGTTCCGGGCGCTGGAAACATCGCAAGAAGCAACGGATGTTTCAGAGCCTGCCTCTGAACAATTTGTGTACCGTAAGCGTCGATTGGAATTACAAGCAGAGAAACACCATGACTGATCTGAAGAGTCCGCAAACGGATCAACCCACCAGCAGCTTTGATGAAGTGCTGCCGGCCCACAGTGCCGCTTTATACCGGGAATTTCAGGCCGGCCGTGTCATTGTTCGGGAACTGTGGGACAACAACCGCTCCGAACTGGTGGCGAACCCTTTGTATAACCTGCTTTACAACCACCTGTCCCATTTCAGAACTTTCTACGAACACCTTGGATGCTTGCTGGTGTTTAACGATGAAGGCTCCTTTTTCTTCCTGAAAGAAAGCAGTGATGATGAAGCCGAAGAGCACGATGAAAATGCCTTCCGGGTGCAAGTGGTTCTTTTGCTAATCGGTCGTTACTTCGCCCGCAGTGGCCGTGATCTCGAGTATCTGGCACGCCCTGATGCGGGGCTAGGGGAGCAGGATTTGGTGGCGATGGGTGCCGATGATGAATACCTGGAAATCCTGCGCGCGGCCCGCTTTGAAAAAGGACTGTCGGAAGCACTGGACTACTTGGTGAAACGTAACCTGATGTTTAGCAGTGGTGCGAACCGGTATTTTTTAAGTTCAGCCGGAATGCATTTTCTCGAAGAGCTGGTCAGGGAATATGAGCAAGCATAGGCTTGTTTGGCCTGCAGCACTGGCTTTGCTGGTAGCAGGCTTGATTGCCGCCTTAGCCAAACCCATGATGGTGGAGGAGCGGTTAATTTCTATATCTGCTCACGATCAGTTCAGGCAGCATCCCGAATTACTCGAGCAGCCGTTGGCCACACAGGCACTGCTGCTGGATTACCAGGCCGATTCCCTGCTGTGGCTAAAGACACTCTCCGCCTTGCATCTGTACCCCGAACACACGACCTTGTTGCTTGAGCTTTTTGGTGAAGAGCCTGAATTCAAGCGGGCATTGAGGGCACAGGGCGAGAGTCTTATTCCGCCGGTTATTCACTTCTATCGAAATCCCGTAACCAGCATTGAAGTCTTGAACCGCATTTCCGGTGGCGATGCAGCATTAAGTCCCGAGCAGCGCGCTTGGCACGCAGTGAATTTCGCAAATCAAGAGGGTGATGATTTCACCGGTCAATTTCGAGTGGCACCGGACGGCGCTATTGAATGGATCTGGACGGAGCGAATCACCGAAGGAATTGCGCAGTTCTTCACCAGTGGCATTCGCACGCTGGAAACCCGATATCGAACCGATCAAGAACTGCGCGCGAGTGATTTCGGCTGGGCCGCGGTAGACGCCGTCATTATTGGCAGCGCAGTGAAGTTTCTCAAAGCGGGCAGGGTGGCAACGAATACAGCTCGATCCGCTTCTGTAACCACACGAACGGCCAGCTATTCCGCCCGACTGGCGCGTGCCGGCCAAATGGCCTCTGCAGTAGTGAGCAACGCCAAATGGCCTGCGTTGATCGCACTCGCGTATGTGACGGTAAAACACCCCGCCATTCTCAATGATCTGTTCGCCGGCGTGGCATCGGTTATAGGTGTGCCCGCTTGGATGGTGCAGCTACCGGGCTGGTTTCTCGTTCTTCTTCCCTTACTCGTCGGGTTAAGTTGGCTGGCCAGAGCGGTGCATAGGATTGTTCCGGTTCGACGATCCTAGATAAATGGCGCTGTCTCGTTATTGATAGAATGAATGCAATGCAGGCGAATTCGTTTGATTAAGAGGAGTGGTCTTCATGAAAACATTGTTGCAGGTTGATTTCCCCTTCGACGGACCTTTCGGGCAGGAAATGACAGATGCGATGAAGGATCTAGCCGAATCCATTGCTAAAGAGCCTGGGCTCATTTGGAAAGTTTGGACAGAAAACCCGGCCACGAAGGAAGCCGGGGGTATTTATCTGTTTGAAGATTCAGACAGCGCCCATAAATACCTGGAAATGCACACTGCTAGGCTCAAGAGTTTCGGTGTTCCTGTCGTGAATGCCAAAGTATTTCAGGTCAATGAAGCGCTCACAAAGATTGATCGCGGGCCGGTGTGACATTATGGCCTGATCAAGCAAAAAGAGATTGCTCGATAGGAGTCTTGCCGGACAGAGCACACATTAGCCGCAGTCGGGCTTTACGGGCATTCAGGTGAGGCGCCTTGAGTGCGCCCATAGAGACTTGCTCCGCCAGCGAACCTCGATATTCATAAACCTCTGCCACGCGGCCCCAATGGGTTGAGGATGTAACCACAACCGGTACTCCGGCGTTGATCGCAGCTTGCAGCGGTTCAACCCAATTTGGCGGGATATGACCACGGCCAATAGCGTCAATGACCAGACCTTGGGTGCCACTGGCTACCGAGGCTTCTAGCAGTGCCGGCGACGCGTCGATCGCGACCGGCAGAATGTCTACTCGCGGCAGCTGCTGGCCAGGTGTGATGGTGGAAGGGCGCTGCAGCCGATGGTTCAGGCGAACCTCATCGCCGTCGACGAAACCTAAAGGGCCAACTCCTGGCGAGCCGAAGCCATTGAGCTGATAGCTGCTGACTTTGCGCACAGAAGCGGCCGCATGTATTTCTTCATTGAACACTACGACCGTACCCGCACCTCGGGCTTCAGGGGCGTTCGCCACCTTTATAGCATCGCGAAGGTTGGGGCCCGCATCGGAACCGGGCGCATAAGGCACCCGTTGGGCACCGGTAACCACCAATGCGGTGTCGTTCAGATCCAGAGTGGTATCCAAAAAATAAGCCGTATCTTCCAGAGTGTCAGTCCCTTGTGACACAACTAATCCGGCAACCTCCGGACGCTCTGACAACTCCAAACACAGAGTTCTTAGCTGCAACAGATCGGCGGTGGTAATGGCATTGCTGGGTTTCTGGAAGAGCGTGATGACTTCAACCGGGCCATCGCTCTCGATCTTCAAGGTGTCCATTAGCTCTTTACCCGAAAGAGCACCAGCAATGGCACGCCCGGAACTGTCAGGAAGACTGGCAATAGTGCCACCCAGAGATATGAGTACGACGGTATTTTTCATGCTGCATCCTAATTTTTAATTGCTGTGTCAGCAGGTGCCAAGGCAAAGCAATCAGATGATGGTGATGATAAGTAGGATGGTACCCCCGGCAGGACTCGAACCTGCTACCTTCCCCTTAGGAGGGGGACGCTCTATCCAGATGAGCTACGGAGGCATTTCAGAAGAGGCGGTATAATAACGGGCATCAGCCCGTGGCTCAAGGGGCCACTGGCTGACGCTCGCGCAGCTGATTCAGAATAGATTGCTGATTGGATTCTCCTTTTGCCGTCAGCACCTTAAATGCTCGCTGCCGTTCA
Organism: Marinobacter sp. MDS2; assembly: GCF_030718085.1. Classification (NCBI taxonomy): domain Bacteria; kingdom Pseudomonadati; phylum Pseudomonadota; class Gammaproteobacteria; order Pseudomonadales; family Marinobacteraceae; genus Marinobacter; species Marinobacter sp. MDS2. The sequence goes on along the minus strand of NZ_JAVAJF010000005.1, from coordinate 39,166 downwards.
ATCACCGCTTCTTCAAAGGTGCTGATCAGCTCGTCGAGTGAAACATCACGAATTGCGGCCGCCAGTTTTTCGCGGCTATCGAATTGGTCGTTTTCCCGGTCAATCTCCCGCCAATAGCGGCCAGATACATCGCCTAGCTGCCGGTCCCGAGCCATCATTTTGCTGATAACAGCCTGTTTTTCACGGTTCAGTTGCTCGGGCGACAGCTCGGCGAGTCTGAGTTTAAAGCGTTCAGCAAACCCGTTCACCGCACCGTCTATCTCTGCGCCACTGGCTTCCGGGGATTGGACAACCAGTCCCAGAGCCGGGGTTTCCAGAATCTCGAAGGCGGTGGCGTACACAATGTAGCCGAGTTGTTTGGTGGTTCTTATGTCTTCATAGAACGGGCTGCTGACGATCTGGGCCAATAGCCGGTAGCGGGCGCGTTCTTCGTAGGATCTATTCTTGCCTTGGAGGTACAAGGTATAGCCCGTGTCTGGGTGCTCTACGCTGAGCACCGCTTCGGTTTCGCCTGCAGGCAATTGCCGGACTCGGGAACGTGGAACTTGAACATGGTCACTGCTGTGAAGTACAACCGCATGCACCTGTTTCGCCAGATTCAGGGCCGTCGCTTCGGTCAGGTTGCCGTGAGCCAGCATCACAGGATCCATTGCTTTGGTGAAATCTGATCCAAACTGTATTAGTTCATCGAGAGTGACGGCTTTAGCGGCCGCGAGTTTTTCGCTGACAGGGAACGTACCGTTCAACAAGGCGGTTTGAATAAACTCGGAGGTCTGCTGAACCGGACGGTTTTTCGATTTGTTCTCAAGGCCATCGATCAACCGTTGGCGGGCAATGCGGAAACGTTGTTCGGTGATCATCGGGTCCGCGAATTCCAGCAGAATGCGATTCAGCAACTCGTGCAGTTTATCGTTGTATCCGCCCACCCGGATGGTGACACCGCGCAGGTGAGGGTACACGCTGTAATTAAGGCCTGCGAGTTGCGCGGAGTAAGCCCAGGCATTGAGGTTGGTTTTAATGGCATCGACCAGCAGTTGGGTCAGCACCGTGTTGCGGGCGGAGGCGCGGGCAATGGGGCTGCGCAGGCTGATGAATACATTGGCTTTAGGGGTGTTGAACCGGGTGTCACGGGCATACCATACACGCATGTCGCTAGAGCCGCTGAGCAGGACGGGATGAGGCATGCTATCCCCGGTAACCATATCCAGGTTCTCGGGGACAAGCGGGTTGGCGGGCGGCAAAGCCAGCTGATCGGCCAGCGTTTGATTGATGGCAGTTGGAGCCTGCAAGGGTTCTTGTTTCCAGGGCGTGTCATACCACTGGGTCAGCTTAGGGTCTTCCAGGTTTTGATCAGGCGCAGACACCATGACGGCCAGGTTGTCGGGTGTCAGGCGTTCCAGAATCGATTGATACTGCTCAGGTGCGTAGCGCTCCATTAAATAGGGTGCGCTCAGGATGTCTTGTGCCGGATAGTCCCGCAGCAGGCTGGATAAACGCATGGCTTCGCGAACGGGTTCGCCGCGTTCATGAAAGCGGAAGTCGATAAGCGCCAGTTGCTTCATCTCGTCAAAACGCTCTTGGCTGATGCCATTTGCTTTGATCAAGTCGATGTAGCGGAACACCAGAGCCAGAATGTAATCTTGATGTTTAAGCCCATCACGGGTAAGTGACATGCTGATGTTAAACGTGGCGTGGCTGCCGGTGTCCATGCCTAGCCCTGCTGACAGGGTTTCTACCAGGCCGGCGCGTTTGAGAACGTCGAATAGACTGCCTGGGCCTTCGTGGCCCAACAGATTGGCCACGTACGAGGCCGGTTTTGTGGCGTAGTTGGCCCGTTGCGAAGGGATCGGAAACGAAAGTGACAAGCTCCTGCTGTCTTTGAGTGTTTCAGCAAGAATGCGTTTCGGCAACTGTTCGGGGCTGTGAAGAGGTTCAGGGTGTTTGATCACTGCCAGCTTGCGGTTCGCTATGGCGTTGAAGCGCTGGGTCACCATGCGTTCAAGTTCGTCCAAAGACTGTGGTCCGTATACCGCCAGAGACATAACGTTCGCCGAATAATTTTCTTCCCAGAACCGGATGAGATCCGGGCGTAAGGGGTTTTCTTCGGTATTCTCCAGCGTGGTCAGGTTACCAACAGAGAATTTACTGAACGCGTGATCCGGGTTGCCGGCGGCCTTCCTGACGGACAGCAAGCGCCGTCCGTCCTCTTTCAGCTTGGCGCTGAATTCCGAATGCACGGCGTTACGTTCACGATCCACCAGTTCGGGTGTGAAGAGCGGGTGGGAGAACTGCTGAGCAAAGCGGTCGAGAGCGTCTTCCAGGAACTGGCTTTCAACATCGAAGAAATAGTTGGTGTTTTCAAATGCCGTGAAAGCATTGTGGCTGCCGCCATGACTACGAATAAATTGCTGATACTCGCCCGCTTCGGGGTACTTTTCGGTGCCCAGAAACAGCATATGCTCGAGGAAATGGGCCATGCCTTCGCGGTCACTCGGATCGTTACCACTTCCTACCGCCACGTTCAGTGACGCAGCGGCTTTATCCGCCTCTGCGTCTGACACCAGGATAACGCGCAACCCGTTGTCCAACTCCAGATATCGATAGCTATTGGGATCGTTAGGGCTTTTACGGGGCTCGGTGTCTGCAAGGGTGTATGAGCCAGGGAACAGACTGGCCAGTAAAAGCAACAACGGTGGCAATCGATACAAACGTCGGAACAGGGGGCGTTTAACGGTCATGGGGCCTCATCTAATCGGAGTTCGTTTGCTGGGGTTTAGTGCACTTGGCCGGTATTGGTGTTGTCGGGCTTTTGTGACAGTGTCTTTTTGGCAAGATCTGCAGCTTGGTCTGCATCCAGCTCGCCGGACGCAATGCGCTCGAGCACCGTAGCCATAATCGCAACGGACTGGCGGTAGTCAGCAAATTCTTTTTGGAATGCTTTGTCGATGGCCTTATAAACGGCTTCGATCTTTTCTTCTCTTGAGCCTTTGTCGGCGGCGGTATCGTTGATTGCCTTCAAGCAGGCCCGGGCAATGGCGATGTAACGTTCGGTGTTCGGATTGTCTTTCGGCATGGTTGGTTTGGTAAGCCTTGGTGTGAGTGGATGACTGTAAGAGACGCGCAAAGGCGTCGGAAGTTCCCGATTATCGCATTGCCAGCGGTTGGTTGCATTGCTCCGCGGTAAATTACGAATTTCGGCCCGTCAGCGTCGAATTCCTGTGCTAGTCTCAAGGGAAGTGTGTCGGATAGTCGGGCATGATTTCATTCGGGTTTTTGCCGGAACTAGAGTAAAGGCTCTAATAAAAACAAGGGGTTAAAGAGCAAAAGCTCTAATAAAGTTCGATACATGTAAGCTGCAGTTGAGTAGAATGCGTGCGTTCCATAACCGGACTACGACTTTGGTCGTAGTGATAGGTTGGGCGATATGACAACAAATAAGTAACACGTAGGACGGATCTTCTATGAATTATTTCCTTACAGGTGGCACCGGTTTCATCGGTCGTTTTTTGGTAGAAAAGCTGTTGGCCCGTGGTGGTACGGTGCATGTTCTGGTGAGGGAGCAGTCCCAGGGCAAGCTGGAAGAACTCCGCGAGCGACTGGGTGTCGACGATAGCCGGATCAAGGCGGTTGTTGGCGATCTGACCAGTAACAGTTTAGGTATCGATAGCGCTGCCATGGAAGCACTGGAAGGAAACGTTGACCACTTCTTCCACCTTGCCGCTGTGTACGACATGGGTGCAGATGAAGAAGCTCAGGCTGCCACCAATATTGAAGGTACCCGTGCCGCAGTGCAGGCCGCTGAAGCGATGGGTGCCAAGCGTTTCCATCACGTTTCGTCTATTGCAGCCGCTGGATTGTTCAAAGGCATCTTCCGTGAGGATATGTTCGAGGAAGCAGAAAAGCTCGACCATCCCTACCTGCGCACCAAGCACGAATCCGAGAAGGTGGTGCGCGAAGAGTGCAAGGTACCGTTCCGAATTTACCGTCCGGGTATGGTGATCGGCCATTCCAAAACCGGTGAAATGGATAAGATTGACGGGCCCTACTACTTCTTCAAGATGATCCAGAAGATCCGTCATGCCTTGCCTCAGTGGGTGCCGACTATTGGTTTGGAAGGTGGCCGGCTTAACATTGTGCCGGTAGATTTCGTGGTTGATGCCATGGATCACATTGCGCATCTGGATGGCGAAGACGGAAACTGTTTCCACCTGGTGGATTCGGATCCGTACAAAGTGGGTGAGATTCTTAACATCTTCTCCGAAGCGGGCCATGCGCCGCGTATGGGTATGCGCATCGACTCCCGGATGTTTGGATTCATTCCTCCGTTCATCCGGCAGAGTGTGAAAAATCTGCCGCCGGTTAAACGCATTACCGGGGCGCTTCTGGATGATCTGGGCATTCCGGCTTCTGTGATGTCCTTTGTTAATTATCCGACCCGGTTCGATACCCGTGAGCTGGAGCGTGTGCTGAAGGGCACCGACATCGAAGTACCGCGTCTGCCAAGCTACGCGGCCGTGATCTGGGATTTCTGGGAGCGTAATCTTGACCCCGACCTGTTCAAGGATCGCACCCTGAAGGGCACGGTAGAAGGTAAGGTTTGTGTGGTTACTGGGGCAACCTCGGGTATCGGTCTGGCGACCGCCGAGAAGCTGGCAGAAGCTGGCGCTATTCTGGTTATCGGTGCCCGAACCAAAGAAACATTGGACGAAGTTGCGGCACAGCTTGAAGCTAGTGGCGGCAATGTACACGCTTACCAGTGCGACTTCTCCGATATGGAAGATTGCGATCGTTTCGTCAAAACGGTTCTGGACAACCACGGGCATGTGGACGTGCTGGTCAACAACGCCGGCCGTTCGATTCGTCGATCTCTGTCGCTGGCGTTCGACCGCTTCCACGACTTCGAGCGCACCATGCAGCTGAACTACTTCGGTTCTGTGCGGCTGATCATGGGCTTTGCGCCCGCTATGTTGGAGCGTCGTCGTGGCCACGTGGTGAACATTTCATCCATCGGTGTGCTGACTAACGCGCCTCGCTTCTCGGCGTACGTCGCCTCTAAGTCGGCGCTGGATGCGTTCAGTCGTTGTGCGGCTGCAGAGTGGTCGGATCGTAACGTGACCTTTACCACCATCAACATGCCGTTGGTGAAAACGCCGATGATTGCACCGACCAAGATTTACGATTCGGTGCCAACCCTGACACCCGAAGAAGCGGCAGACATGGTGGCCGACGCCATCGTGCATCGTCCGAAGCGAATTGCGACGCGTTTGGGTGTGTTCGCCTCGGTACTGCACTCGCTGGCACCGAAAGTGGGTGAAATCGTTATGAACACAGGTTATCGGATGTTCCCGGACTCAGCCTCGGCTGCGGGCACCAAGACAACCGAAAAGCCTAAAGTGTCTACCGAGCAGGTTGCGTTTGCGGCCATCATGCGCGGCATTCACTGGTAAGCTGAATTGCAGTGCTACAAAAAACCCGCCTTGTGCGGGTTTTTTGTTGGCTTTAAAAAGCGTCATTCAAGATTATTCGTCGTTACTCGGTACCGGGGGTGGCGGAAAGCCTCCCAGCTCTTGCCAGCGGTTCACAATGCCGCAGAACAGATCCGCGGTTTTCTCTGCGTCGTAAGCAGCGGAGTGGGCTTCTTTATTATCAAACGGAATTCCGGCCAGTTTGCACGCTTGAGCCAGCACGGTATGGCCATAGGCCAGCCCCGCTAGGGTGGCGGTATCAAACGTTGAAAACGGATGGAAAGGGTTGCGCTTGATGTCGGCGCGCATGGCGGCAGCAAACACAAAGTTGTGGTCGAAGGTGGCGTTATGGCCAACCAGCACGGCGCGTTTGCAGTCGAAAGCTTTGACCGCTTTGCGGATCGGGGAGAAAATCTCGCTCATGCCTTCGCGCTCCGGAACCGCTTCACGCTCGGGGTCCCACGGGTCGATGCCGGTGAAGTCCAAAGCCGACTGCTCCAGATTGGCGCCCTCGAACGGATCGATTTGCTGAAGATGGGTCTCGCCACGGTGTAGCTTGCCGTCTTCATCCATGGTCAGCATGACGGCTGCGATTTCCAGCAGGGCGTCTCTTTCCGGGTTAAAGCCGGCAGTTTCGACATCCACCACGACGGGCAGAAAGCCTCGAAAACGCTGGGACATAGGGTGAAGCGGTTTGTTTTCGTCAGACACGCGAACTCCAATGTTCGTGTTGTAAATTAAAAGATGATTAAGCCATGCGCCAGTGAACGGTCTCACCAGCTTTGAGCGGCACGATGGTACCGTCTGCCAGTGGCAATTGCTCTGGCATGGTCCAGGGATCGCGCACCAGAGTAATGGTGTCGGTATTCCTGGGTAAGCCGTAGAAGTCCGCACCGTTGAAGCTGGCGAAAGCTTCCAGCTTGTCCAGAATGCCGAGCTCTTCAAAGATGTCGGCGTACAAGCCGATGGCGCCGTAAGCGGAATAGCAGCCGGCACAGCCGCACGCAGCTTCCTTCTTGTCTCGGGCGTGAGGCGCCGAATCGGTACCAAGGAAGAAACGGGAGTCGCCGCTGGCCACGGCTTCACGCAGGGCTTCCTGGTGCTTGTTGCGCTTGAGGATGGGCAAGCAGTACAAGTGCGGACGAATGCCGCCAACCAGCATGTGGTTGCGGTTATACATCAGGTGTTGGGGGGTCAGTGTAGCGGCGAGGTTGTCACCGGTATGACCACGCACAAACTCGGCCGAATCCGCTGTGGTGATGTGCTCCAGTACCACTTTCAGGGTCGGGAAGGCATCCAGTGTAGGTGCCAGTACCCGTTCCAGAAACACTTTTTCCCGATCGAAAATGTCGATGTCAGCATCGGTGACTTCGCCGTGAACCAGCAACAACATGCCGCATTCCGCTATGGCTTCCAGTACCGGGTAGATATTACGAATGTCAGTAACACCTGAAGCGGAGTTGGTGGTGGCGCCGGCCGGATAGAGTTTTGCGGCTACAACACCCGCGGCTTTGGCTTCGCGGATGGTTTCCGGTGTGGTGCTCTCGGTTAGATAGAGCACCATTAAAGGTTCAAAATTCGTGCCCTTTGCTGCGGACAGAATCCTTTCCCTATAGCCGGTTGCGGCTGCCGCATCGGTGACCGGTGGTACCAGGTTTGGCATGATGATGGCGCGGCCGAAACACGCGGCTGTCGCCGGTACAACACTGTTTAATACGTCACCATCCCGGACGTGCAAATGCCAGTCGTCCGGGCGGGTGATGGTCAGTTGTTTGGTCATGAGTATTCGCCAGGCAGCTCTGAAAATTTCGCAAATTATATCAGAAGGCCGGCACGAATGTTTTCGATCTGAATGTGTTTCTGGGGCTCAAGTATTGGCTACGCCGGCCGATACTCAATAAGTCAATGAGTTTACGTGAGTCGGGGCGTTTCTATGAGGAAGTTAAAACGCAGGTCTGGAAACGAGGGGGGCACTGCGATTGCGGGCGCGCTCCTGTTGTGGACATGCGCGTCTCCGGCTCTGGCAGCCAGTTATGGTGCCGGTATCGAGAACAGCCAGTGGTATCTGTCGGAATCGGTGTTTGAGTGCTCGTTGGTGCAGGAAGTGCCGGGGTTCGGGCGAGCCGTTTTCAGCCATCGAGCCGGAGAAGATCTCGCGTTCCACCTTGAATCCACGGTCGCACTGATGAAACCGGGCAGAGGCCAGCTTGTGGTGGAGGCTCCTGTTTGGCGCCCGGGTGTGGCGCCGAGATCGGTTGGCCCGGTGAGCGTATCGGACGGGCAACGCTCGGTCAGTATTGGTGCCAGAGAAGCGAACATCATGGCTCAAGGTTTGCTTCAGGGTATGCAGCCAACGCTTACCCGGGTATCCCGTTACGCTCAGGAGCCCGTGAGAGTTTCGCTGTCGAATGTGAATTTTTCCGCGCCCTTTTCGGGTTATTTGCAGTGTGTTTCGGGGCTGTTGCCGGTCAATTATGACCAGATTCGCCGCTCCCGCGTGCCCTTTGCCAGCGGTGGGGCCGAGTTGTCTGAGGCAGATCGAACGCTGCTGGACAACATCGTGACCTACGTAAGGGCGGACTCCACGATCGAGCGTGTTTTAGTGGATGGCCACTCGGACAGTATAGGCAGCCGAATTGACAACCGCGCTCTGTCTGAAGAGCGGGCGAACGTGGTTGCAGAGTATTTGAAAGCCCAGGGGCTTGACGAAGAATTGCTGGTTGTTCGCAGTCACGGCGATCAGTTTCCCGTGTCGCGTCGCCACCGAGACAATCGCAGGGTTACGATTCGCTTGCAGCGCCAGGGCGAGCGTCCTGAACTTCAGCAGGCAAGCGGAAGCGGCGCCAGTTTTTCCGGCTAAACTCTGATCCCCTTAGTAGACCGCGTCCAATACCTCGAGGTGGGCAGTCACGCTTTCACCGAGTGCCCTTAGATGATAGCCGCCTTCCAGCGTTGAGATCACCCGGTCGTTGGCGTGATCACTGGCGACACTCACGATCATTTCCGTCAGCCAGCGGTAATCTTCGGTTTCCAGATTCATTTCTGCCATAGGGTCTAGCCTGTGGCCATCAAAGCCTGCGGATACCAGCACCAATTGCGGCCGAAAATCCTGAAGCTTTTTCAACCAGGTTGCTTCTACCCGTTTGCGGTATTCTGCGGACGAGCAATTCGCTTCGATCGGCGCATTGATGATGTTGTCGGGTTGGCGGTGTACATGACTGTGAGGATACAGCGGGTGCTGGAAGCTAGAGCACATCATAATACGCTCGTCGCCACCCACGATGTCGGCGGTTCCATTGCCTTGGTGAACATCAAAATCGATGATGGCAACCCGTTCTAGCTGATGGAAATTCAGTGCCCTTAACGCCGCCAAAGCAATGTTGTTATAGAAGCAAAAACCCATGGATTTCGTGCGTTCAGCATGATGTCCGGGGGGCCTTGCACAAATAAACGCGTTGGTCACCTGACTGCTCATGACCATATCAACGGCTTGCACGTTTCCACCGGCGGCCAATCTGGCGGCTCTCAAGGTGTCTGGCATCAGCGAGGTGTCTGGGTCGGTAAACACCCGGCCCCGAGTGGGCGCCATCAGGTCGAGCTGCTGCAAGTAGGACTCGGGATGGACCATCAGCAGCTGATCACGGGTGATTTCTTCCGGTCGCACCCAATCGAGCTTTTGCTGGAGTTCGGTCTCGGCAATGTGTGCCAGAATGCTCTGAATACGTTCGGGGCTCTCCGGATGTTCGGAGCCCATGTTGTGTTTCAGGCAATCTTCGTGGGAAAAAAAGGCGGTGGTCATACTGAGGGTCCGAGCCTGAGTCTGGTTACTATTTGTGTCATGTTAACAAGGATGTGGAGTGGATGTGGGCTACTTTCGTCTAATAGGTCGTGGCTTATCGATGGGTATACCCGATTTACATCAGGAAATACCGATCTAAGATAAGGTATACATTGATAAGTAACCTGTTTTATTGAGATTCTTATCTACGTCGCCATCATCTGGTTCAGGGAGAGTCCTCTTGAGTACCCGTTATCTGGAAAGTCTGTTCAACCCTGAATCGATCGCTGTGATCGGTGCCTCCGAGCGGGCGGACAACCTGGGCGGTATGGTGCTGCGGAACATGTTAGGTGGCGGCTTCCCGGGTCGTATGGTGGTGGTCAACCAGAACGATTATGACAACGTTCATGGTGTGCCATGTGTTGCCAAAGTGTCGCAGCTGGATTTCACCCCTGATCTGGCCATTGTGTGTACGCCGCCTCATACCGTCCCCAAAATGATTCGTAAGCTTGGCGAAAGCGGGGTGCGCACAGCCATCGTGATGACCGGTGGTATGTCTCGTACCCACAGTAAAACCGGTCAGCCATTGATGTATTCGGTCCGTGATGCGGCAAGAGAAACCGGGATACGGGTATTGGGGCCAAACACCATCGGCCTGATGGTGCCGGCTAGGCACTTGAACGCCACGTACGCTCACATGGGGGCCATCCCCGGCCGGGTGGCTTTTATCGGCCAGTCAGGCACGATCGCCAGTTCCGTTCTCGATTGGGCGTTTGCCCGCGGTGTGGGGTTCTCTTACTTCCTGACACTGGGCGATGGCATGGACATCGACCACGACGACCTGATCGATTACCTCGCACAGGACAGCCAAACCCGCGCCATTCTGTTGCACATCGAAAGCATTCCTAATCCTCGCCGGTTCATGTCGGCCGTTCGGGTGGCGTCGCGGACCAAACCGGTGATTGCGGTTAAATCCGGTCGGGTACCGGAATCGGAGTGGATTCCTCATGACCTTCCGGCCGGCGTGTCTCACAGCGATCCTATTTACGATGCGATGCTGCAGCGTGGCGGTGTGCTTCGGGTTGATGGGCTAGGGCAGATGTTTGATGCGTTGGAAACCCTCACCCGTATGCGGCCTTTAAGGCGCGAATCCCTGGCGATTATCGCGAATGGTGTGGGCCCCGGAGTACTGGCGGTTGACCGGCTGTCTCACCTGGGCGGGGAGCTGGCTGAACTGTCGGATGCAACCATTGAAGAGTTGGGTAAGTTGTTACCCCCCTATTGGACTCGGAAAAACCCCATCGATTTGAACTACGATGCCTCGCCGGAACTGTACGCCAAAGCGGTCAAAATCCTCGCGAAAGACCCGAACATTGCAAACGTGCTGGTGATGTACGCACCCACTCTGGTTCAGGACAGCCTTCAAATTGCAGATGCTGTGGTACAGGCATCGAAAGGTACGCGGCTCAATATTTTCACCTGTTGGTTAGGTCAAAGTACGGTGATGGACGCCCGTGATGAGTTTTACCGTGCCGGCTTACCCTCGTTCTTCAATCCGGAAAAAGCCGTCAATGCATTCATGCAGCATGTAAAGCATCAGCGAGTGCAGCGGCTATTGAGTGAGACACCGGAATCGTTCACTGACCACTTTGCGGACAGGGCGAACACGCGTTCGCTGGTGGCCAAGGCGCTCCGTGATGGCCGAAAGCATCTTTCCAGTCGCGAAGCGCGTCAGGTGATTCGGGACTATGGCATCAACGCGATAGAAACCGTGTACTGCGATGATGTTGAAGAAGTGCTGGAAATTTTCGCGGTGGAGCGGCGTCCGATTGATCTGACCATCGTACATGAGCAGGTCTGTTACCCGTTTCTCGATCTGACGCCGACGCAGCGTCGCTACAAAGGTACCATCAAAAACCTGAACAGCGAGCAGGCCATCATCGATGGCAGCCGGTTTCTGATTGATGAGTATGAGGAGCACTTTCCCAATAGTGGATTCTTGGGATTTGCGATGCAGCATTCCTATCAACACGTGGGCGGCATAGAGTTTAGTGTGGGGATCACTCGGGACGAAGTGTTTGGTCCATTGGTGGTGTGCGGCGCCGCGGGCGCTCAGATCAACATTACCACCGATCGCCAGATCGCATTGCCGCCCTTGAACATGGTGCTGGCTAGAGAGCTTCTACGCCGGACTTATATGTACAAGTTGTTGAAAGAGCACAGCTTGCGGCCCCAGGAAGACATACGGGCGGTGTCCGAAACGCTGGTGAAGCTATCACAGATCGTCATCGATATTCCGGAAATTCGAGGGTTGGAAATTTCACCTCTGTTGTTTAACGAGCAGGGGGCTGTTGCCGTCAGTATCGCGGTTGATCTGGATGACAAGCCAAGTCGGCCGATTATTCAGGCTTACCCGCGGGAGCTCGAAGAATGGATTGTGTTGCCCAAGTCTGGCCGACGAGTAATCATTCGCCCCGTTCTGGCTCAGGATGAGCCGTCGCACCGGGCTTTCCACGAATACCAGTCGCCAGAATCGATCCGCTACCGTTTCTTCCAGTATCGCAAGCATTTCTCCCGCGAAGACGTTGCTCAGATGGTGCAGATCGATTATGACCGGGAGATGGTGTTCATTGCCAATACAAAAAAAGAGAACGGCGAGGGTGAGGAAACGCTCGGCACGGTGCGCGTATGGACCGATGCCGATAACCTTCGCAGCGAGTTCGCGGTCATGGTTGATGACCGAATGAAAGGCGAGGGATTGGGCGTAGCGTTGATGCAGAAAATGATTGAATACTGCCGAAGCCGGGGCACGATGGAGATGGTCGGGGATGTGTTGCCCGAAAACCGGCCGATGCTCCAGCTGGCTGAACATCTTGGGTTTGATATCAAGTTTAACCCTGTGGAAGAGGTGATGGACTTGAGGTTGGTGCTGAATGAGCCCGAAAAGGACTGGCAAAAAGAAAGGCTGAATAAGCGGGGGGGCTAACCCCCCGCCGGTTTCAGGTGTTTGTCGATTAGTCTTCGACAATGGCGGAGCGGTCTTCACCGCCAAGGGCTTCCAGCAGACCGGGAATCATGCGTGACAGTTCCAGCGTCATGATGGTAAAGGCTGCATCGAACTTGGCCACGGCATCGTCTACGTCGACGTCGTCCAGTTGTTCCTGCAGTGTCTCCCCGAACTTCAAACGGCGAATGCTTAGCTCCTCATCAAGCACCAGATGTACGTTGTTGTCCCAGGTGACAGCCAGTTTGGTGACTTGCATGCCTGTTTCCAGGTGATTACGGATCTCGTCGGCCTTCAGATCCAGACCTTTACAACGAACAACACCGCCGTCTTCGGACGGGTCTTTCAATTCGCATTCATTGCCTAATTCAATCGTGGCGGGAAGGTCGACGGTTTCGGTCAGCCAGCCGGTAAAGGTAAACGCGGGTGCCTGCTCAACCACCGGTGGCCGCACGGGCAATGACCCCAGGGTCTTCCTGAGCGTGGAAGCCAGGTCTTCGGCTTGCTTGGCGGAACCGGCATCGACCACCAATACGCCGTCTTTCGGCGCCAGATAGGCGTAGCAGCGGCGATTGCGGGAAAACGCCTGTGGCAGCATTTCCAGCATCACTTGTTCTTTGATTTCGTCTTTTTCTTTACGGCGAACCTTCCGGCTCTGTTCCACTTCAATGGCCTCAGCACGCTCTTCTACGGCTTCTTTGACCACCGGGCCGGGTAAGATCTTTTCTTCTTTACGCAGGGCAATCAGGTGATAGCCATTGGCGCTGTGTACCAGCAACTCGCCGTGCTTGCCCAGTGGAGGAACCCACCCCTGACGCATGGTTTCTTGTGGGCCGCAGGGCTTGAACGCATCGGCCTGCAGCTTTTCTTCCAAGGCTTCGGCCGTAATGTCGAAGGGTTTGGTAAAACGGAAAACTCGGGCGTTACGAAACCACATGGGGTTTATGTCCTTGCTGTTTGATTGGGGCATTTCTGAAAAGGGAAGGGATGATACGGCTACCGGCGGGCAGCCGTAAAGTTACCGGCAGCGCATGTTTAGATTTGCAGGATTTCAACCAGTACGGTTTTAACGATAAAGCCAACAACACCCGCACCCAACACGGTGAATAGTGCAATGGTACCGAATTTGCCAGCCTGGGATTTTTTGGCAAGATCCCAGACAATAAAACCCATCCAGCCAATAAGACCCGTCAGAAGCACCGCCATGGCGATCTGGGAAAAAACAGCTTCGTTCATGTTTGCTCCGATATCAACAGAAATGTACGAGTGAAAATCTTGGTTTAACCTTGTTCGTCACGCAGGAAAACCCAGTTGTTTTTATCGGATTGTTCTTCACTGAAGTAATAGCCATCGAGGTCAAAGCCTTTGAGATCTTCGGCTTGCGTGATGCGGTTTTGAATGGCGTAGCGGCACATCAGGCCGCGCGCTTTTTTGGCGTAAAAACTGATGATCTTGTATTTGCCGTTCTTGAAGTCTTTAAACTGAGGCGTGATCAACTGGCCCTTCAGATTCTTCTTCTGGATACTCTTAAAATACTCATTGGATGCGAGATTTACGAGAACCTGATCGTCTTTCTCCAGCAGTATGTTCACGGCCGATGTTAACTTGTCGCCCCAGAACGCATAAAGATCTTTGCCGCGTTGATTCTCGAACTTGGTGCCCATTTCAAGCCGGTACGGCTGCATCAGGTCCAACGGTTTGAGCAAGCCGTAGAGGCCAGAAAGCATACGCAGGTGCTTTTGCGCAAAGATGAAGTCGTCTTGGCTGAAGCTTTCCGCATCCAGACCAGTGTAAACATCACCTTTAAACGCCAGAATGGCTTGGCGTGCGTTCTCCGGCGTAAAGGGGGTGTGCCAGTTGCGGAATCTGTCAGCGTTGAGCTGGCCCAGCTTGTCACTGATGCTCATCAGGTTGCTGACCTGATGCGGTTCCAGTTCCTTCAGTTGATCAATCAGCTCGCACGCATCGTCCAGGTAGTCCGGTTGGGAATAGGTTTCCGTAGCCAGAGGGCTTTCATAGTCCAGAGTTTTGGCGGGGGAGATGACCATCAACATAGTAGCGGATCCTTTATTGCAAAAACGTGAGTAGCTGGTCTTGAGTAAAGGGCCAGCCAAGTTCCGTGCCCGTGTCTTGTCGGCGCAGAACCGGAATGCGCGTGCCGTAACGCTCAACCAGTGCTTCGGATTGGGCGATGTCCACCACATCCACGGGTATCGGCTCCGGCATAGGGGTATTAACCAGGAGTGCTTCGGCCAGTTCGCACAGGTGACAGTTGGACGTGGTGTAGAAGATCAGTTCCATCAGTTTTTCGGTTGTGCGTCAATTTGCTGGCCAGTCACACCTTCGCTGTCTTTACCCATCAGGTAGAGGTAAATAGGCATAAGCTGCTCGGGTTCCGGGTTTTTCTTTGGGTCTTCCGCCGGGTAGGCAAGCACTCGCATTCCTGTGCGGGTCGCTCCCGGATTCAGGCTGTTCACGCGAATGTTGTTGCGTTCATCGTCCAGCTCATCGGCCAGCAATTGCGAAAGCCCTTCAATGGCGAACTTGGAAACCGCATAGGCTCCCCAGTAAGCGCGCGCTTGGCGGCCGACACCGGATGAGGTGAAGATCATGGACGCAGCATCGGATTGCCGGAGCAAAGGGATCATGGCCCGGCTAAGCATGAACGGTGCCGTGGCGTTAACCTGCATGACCTTGTTCCAGGTTTCCGGATCGTACAGTTCTACCGGACTGCGTGCACCGAGAATGCCGGCATTATGGAGCAATCCGTCAAGCCGCCCGAAGTTTTCTTCGATGGTCATAGCCAGCTCTTCGTAGTCTTTCATGGCGGCGCCTTCGAAGTTCATCGGCACCAACGCGGGCTGCGGGTGACCGGCGGCTTCGATCTCGTCGTACACTTCTTCCAGTCGGGACAGGGTACGACCTACCAGAATGACGGTGGCACCGTGAGCCGCGTAAGCTTTTGCCGCCGCGCGGCCTATGCCACTGCCAGCTCCGGTAACCATGACAATGCGGTCTTTTAGAAGATCGGCGGGTGCCTGGTAATCATGCATAAGCTGTCTCCGATATCTGGCCAAATCCGACCACGCTCTGGTCGGGCAATAAAATAATTTGAGGGCTATTGTAACAGCTTTGCCAAGTCGCTGACGGTGTCGGCGATGGCATCGGCTTGCCACAGATCAACCGTTTCCGGTTCTTCAATGTAGCCGTATCTTACGGCAATGGTGTACATGCCTGCGTTGCGACCGGCCTCGATGTCACGTACGTGATCGCCAACGTAGATAGCCTGTTCCGGGGCAGCGTTAATTTCTTTGCAGGCCAGAAACATGGGTTCCGGGTGAGGTTTGCGCTCGCTCACGTGATCGGGGCAGATCAGTGTCGCGCAACGTTCCTGTAAGCCCAGCGCCTCGATCAGAGGGGCAGCAAAGCGCACAGGCTTATTGGTAACGATGCCCCAGGGGATACCTTTGGCTTCGAGTTCGAGCAGCAGTTCGTTCATACCGTCAAATAACGTGGTTTCTACCGCTACGCCCGCTTCGTAGAGATCCAGGAACGCTGTGTGTTTATCCAGATAGCCGTCATGCTCGGGCTCAAGATTAAAACCAAGGCGAACCATAGCGCGGGCGCCATTAGAGACGGATCGGCGAATATACTCTGCCGGCAACGGCTCCAGATCGTGTTGCAGGCGCAACTGGTTCAGGCAGCGAATGAAGTCCGGTGCGGTATCAATCAGCGTGCCGTCCAGATCAAAAAGTACCGCGGACGGTTTGTGTTCAGTCTTCACGGATATCCTTGGCGTGCATCAGGTAATTGACGTCCACATCACGGCCGAGTTTGTAGCTCTTGGTGATGGGGTTGTAGGTCATGCCGGTGAGCTCCCGGATGTCCAGGCCGGCTTGGCGCAGATAATCGGACATCTCTGAAGGACGGATAAATTTGTTCCATTCGTGGGTGCCCCGAGGCAGCATTTTCATGATGTATTCGGCGCCGACAATCGCGAACAGGAACGATTTGGGATTCCGGTTGATGGTGGATACAAACAAATGACCACCCGGGCGCAGCATAGCGGCGCAGGATTGAATCACCGAAGCGGGGTTCGGGACGTGTTCGAGCATTTCGAGACAGGTGACAGCGTCGTACTGGCCGGCGTGCTCTGGATCCCTGGCCAGATCTTCGATGGTGGTCTGGCGGTAGTCCACTTTCACGCCGGATTCCAAACCGTGCAATTTGGCGACCTGCAGAGGCGCCTCGCCCATATCGACGCCGGTTACGTGAGCGCCACGGAGTGCCATGCCTTCGGATAACAAACCGCCGCCGCAGCCCACGTCCAGAACGCGTTTTCCGGCAAGCGACACCCGCTCGTCAATGAAGTTCAGGCGCAATGGGTTGATGTCATGCAGTGGTTTGAATTCGCTGGTGGGGTCCCACCAGCGACTGGCGAGGGCCTCAAACTTGGCGATCTCGTTTTGATCTACATTCTGGTTGCTCATGCTTGCCCCTGAGAAAATTTAACTGAGAATATGTTTTTGCCAATCGCGAACCCGCAGCATCAGGTCCGGGACATCAATTCGGGTTAAACGGCCATCCTGCAATTGAGGCACGCCGTGAATCCAGCTGTGGCTAACGGCACGTCCATGGTTGCTGTAAACGAGATGCGAAGCCGGGTCGTAAACGGGCTGGATGAACGGATCACTGAGGTCAACGGCGATCAGATCAGCCAGCTTGCCCGCCACAAGAGATCCGAGCTCTTCTTCACGGCCGAGGGCCCGAGCACCATTCAGAGTGGCCATTTCCAGAGCCTTGTGAGCCGACAGGGCAGTGGCGTCGTCGGCAACGACTTTGGCCAACATCGCTGCGGTTTTCAGCTCGCCAAACAGGTCCAGATCGTTGTTGCTGGCTGCGCCATCGGTTCCGATGGTGACGTTCACGCCTTGGTTGATCAAGGTTTGAACCGGGCACATGCCACTGGCGAGCTTTAAATTAGACTCGGGGCAGTGAACGATGTGGCCACCGGTGTTCGCCAGCAGTTCCAGATCGGCTTCATTGAGCTGAGTCATGTGCACGTATTGGCTGTTCTTACTCAGCACGCCGAGTTCCGCCATGCGAGCAACCGGCCGTTTCCCCGTTAATTTTAGGGCTTCATCTACTTCAAACGCGGTTTCGTGCAGGTGCATCTGAATGGCAGCGCCGGTTTGTCGAGACAGCTCGACGGCGGTCGTTAAAGGCTGATCGGAAACGGTGTACGGTGCATGGGGCCCAATGGCGGGCATGACAAATTCATCGTCTTGCCACTGAGCAATCAGGTCGGCACCTTTTGCCAGATACTCGTCCGGACCGGAACCCCACATGGTGGGCATGTCCATCAACGGGAAACACACCTGCGCGCGCATGCCAGTGTCATGAGCAGCCTGGGCGGTGGCTTCCGGGAAAAAGTACATGTCGGAAAAGGTGGTGGTGCCGGTGCGTAGCATTTCAGCCATCGCCAGTCGGCTGCCATCCAGAACAAACTGCTCGCAGACAAACTGTCCTTCGGCGGGCCAGATGTGTTCGTTCAGCCACGTCATCAGAGGCAGGTCGTCGGCCATGCCGCGGAACAGTGACATGGCGGTGTGGCCATGCAGGTTGATCAAGCCGGGAAGGACAACGTGATTCGGAAGATCAATAGTCTCCCGTGTGCGAAATTTTTGGTCTGCATCCGCTTGGGGCAGCACGGCCGCAATCCGGCTCCCTTGCAGTATGACGGCCTGATGTTCCAGTACAACGCCAAAAGGTTCAATCGGAATCAGCCAGCGGGCGTTGATCCGGGTATCGGCTGCGATGATGGTATTTGCCGTCATTAACCTGCCTTGGAGGGTCGGGGGCACAGAGTCTGTATGCCGGGAAATTCAACTGGGAAGTATAGCGAGCCGCTACCGGCAGAACTACCCCGCTTGTGGTGCCAATGACGGTATAAACATACACTCAACGCGCTATACTGCGCTTTTCAGGCGCGCAACCGGAGTCAATGATGGCACATTCCACACACCAACGATCTATAGGTACACAGCCGGTTCGCTGGCACGGCGATAGTCTAGAGCTTTTGGATCAACGGTTATTGCCGACCGAGGAGCATTGGATTACGGCGGAAGGCGCGTCGGCGGTTGCTCAATGCATCACCGATATGGTGGTCCGGGGCGCACCGGCTATCGGGATCAGTGCTGCATACGGTGTGGCTCTGGCTGCTCGTCATGCCGGCGGCAGCGCGAATTGGCAGGCTGAAGTAGGCCAGGCGATTGACCAGTTAGCGCAATCCCGGCCGACAGCGGTGAATTTGTTTTGGGCGCTGAAGCGTATGGAAACGGTCTTTCTGGAGTGTTCGGCATTGGACGAGGCGGTCGAGCGGTTGGCCGCGGAGGCGGTTCTGATTCATCGAGAAGACATTGCCGCGAATTTGGCCATGGCGGATCATGCGCTCGAAGTCATGAATCCCGAGCAGGCAATAGGGGTGTTAACCCACTGCAACACCGGGGCCTTGGCAACCGGAGGCTACGGCACGGCGCTTGGCGTTATTCGCCGCCTGCACGAGCGCAACCTGCTGGGGCAGGTGTATGCGGATGAAACCCGACCCTGGCTTCAGGGTAGCCGTCTGACCGCTTGGGAACTTAGCCGCGACGAGATCCCGGTGACCCTGAACGCCGACGGTGCAGCCGCAGCCATTCTTGCCAGTGGTAAGGTCCGCTGGGTGGTGGTTGGGGCAGATCGGATTACCGCCAACGGAGATGTGGCCAACAAGATTGGCACCTATAGCCTCGCTGTCCTGGCCCGCTACCACGGTGTCGGTTTTATGGTGGTTGCGCCGTCCAGCACGGTGGATATGACGTTACGGGAAGGCGCGCAGATCCCCATTGAAGAGCGTGAAGGAACCGAGGTGCGAGAAATTCGCGGGATTCCGTTGGCACCAGCTGGTGTGGACGTGTTCAATCCGGTATTCGATGTGACACCGGCCAATCTGATTGACGCAATCGTGACGGAAAAAGGAGCGGTTCTGAAACCGGATGTTGCCGGTATGAAAGCGTTATTTGCCTGATGACGGTTCCGAACCGTCGGAATCACGGGGCTGAAGGCCAGCTTTCAGTTCCGCCACTTCCATTTCTTGCTGTTCGATAAAGTGCATCGACATTTCAAAGCTGTTTCGAGTGAATTCCAGTACCTTCTTGAAGCCTTCATCCGATAGGCTTCGGGCGTTGTCATGACGGCGGAAGATGTTGATGAACTCCCGTTCTCGTTCGAACTGCAGCGGAATACGGCCAATGCCCCAATCGTTCAATATTTGCCAGACTTCGGGGTTGTAGTTCCGGGTAGTGCGCATGATGAAAGGGATGGGGTCGTTGCGGGCAACCAGTGCCGCAAACCGCAAGATCAGCTCGAAGGACAGGGTGGCGGTGCCGTTTTCGATGGCTTCCAGCAGAGACTTGTCTTTAAGGTTTAGCGCCTCGCTCATTTCGGAAAGTGTCAGACCGGCCACTTCCCGAATGTCTTTCAGGGATTGGCCTGTGGCCAGCATCGCCCTAAGTTGATCCTGCGAATTGACCAGTACCCGGCCTACTTTAAGCGACGTATCGGTGGCACGGGCACCGAGTTTGAGTGCCGAGCCTGTAAAGCCGACGATGCGGTCCAGAATCCGGTCGGACGATTTGCCTCGCCCGTCCGGGGTTGGCGCCAGGCTCTCGGCTTCTTCCATGGAGCGCATGGCGTGCAGGGCATCCAGCAGCATGCTCTGGAACACCTGAGCCTTTTTATAGCTGTCTCGCTGACCTCCGGAAGGAGCCTTGTCGGGCATGACTTCAGGGTACCTCTGTTTTGGCTGCAAACTGGGTGGGCGCGAGGATGGAGGCCATGCGCTGATCTAATTCCAGCAAATCCGCCATGATGTGGCCGCCCTCGCGAATGACAAAATCCAGCTCGTCGTCGGTATTGTCGGGATCTGCCACTTGCGCGTCCTGCCAGTCTTCGAGTTCTTCCAGCGTTTCGAACGGGGCTTCTCCGCGAAGCTCACGACGCGCGTTGGCGATGGTCAAACGTGTGCTTTCGATCTGATTGTGGTGTGCTGTCCGCTCGTCCAGATTGAGACTGACGTAATCAATCTGGCGCTGCTGGGTCAGGAAGTCGATTTCCTTTTGCAGCAAGCTGAACTCGGGGCTGGCATTGAACCGGTCGTCGTGCCGCGTCCGAAGCTCATCGATAATGCCGCTGAAATCGAAGTAACGGGTATGAGGCACGGCCTCGATCTGGTCCCAGGGCAGGGCGTGGTCGAGGGCATCTTCACCGATTCTCGATTTGTCGATGCGGGAAGGGATCTCGATATCAGGAATCACGCCCTTGTGCTGGGTGGATCCACCGGACACCCGGTAGAACTTGGACTGGGTGATTTTAAGCTGGCCGTGATTAAGTGGCCGAACAGCCTGAACGGTGCCTTTGCCGAAGGTTTGCGAGCCAACCACCAGGCCGCGACCGTAGTCCTGAATGGCACCGGCAAAAATTTCAGATGCTGAGGCGCTCATGCGGTTTACCAGAACCACCAGCGGGCCATCATAGGAAACGGTCGGATCTCTGTCGTCCAATACCTGAACGTCGTTGTTGGCGTTGCGAATTTGCACCGTTGGCCCTTTATCAATGAACAAGCCCACGAGGTCGTTGGCTTCGTGCAGTGCGCCTCCGCCGTTGTTGCGCAAGTCCATCACAATGCCATCAACACCGTCCTGTTTCAGTTCATCAATCAGTTTGCGAACGTCTCGGGTGGTGCTCTTGTAGTTCGGGTCGCCTGCTTGCATGGCCTGGAAGTCGGCGTAAAAGGTCGGAATGGTGATCACGCCAATGTTGTAGGTGGCACCACTACGGTCCAATTGAATGATGTCTTTACTGGCACTTTGTTCTTCCAGCTTGACCTCATCACGACTGATGGCGATGCTGCGGGTGATGGTTTCATCCGAGGCGTTCGCCGGAATAACTTCCAACGTCACGATGGAATTGCGCGGGCCGCGGATAAGGTCAACCACTTCATCAAGACGCCAGCCAATCACGTTCACCGGCTTCTCATCTTCCTGAGTAACGGAAACGATGCGGTCTGCAGGCTGAAGCTGGCCTTGTTTGGAGGCCGGGCCACCCGGAACCAGCCGAACCACTTTGGTGTATTCGTTATCGGATTGCAGAACCGCGCCGATCCCTTCCAGCGACAGGCTCATGTTGATGTTGAAGTTTTCCGAGGTGCGCGGAGAAAAGTACGAGGTGTGCGGGTCCCACATGCCGGTAAAGGCGTTCATGTAGGCCTGGAAGGCGTCTTCGCTGCGAGCTTGATAGGCCCGCTTGAGCTGACCTTCGTAGCGGCGCAACAAGGTTTCTTCAATAGCCTCGTCGTCGGCGCCATTAAGGCGCTGTGCCAATACGGCGTTTTTGATGCGTTTGATCCAGAGCTTGTCCAAGGCTGCTTTGTCGGCCTCCCATGGAGCTTCTGATCGGTCAACACGAATCTTTTCGTCGGTGCTGAAATCGAGTTCGGATACGCCGGCGCTGATGATCTCTTTGGCAAATTTCAGGCGCTCGATAATGCGCTGTTGAACCAGATTGTAGATGTCGAAACCGGGTTGTAGCTGCCCGGTTTTTAGCGCGGAACCCAATCGGCCTTTTACTCTGCTTAACGCGTCAATATCTTGTTGTGTAAGGTAAACGCGCTGGCTGTCGAGGTAGTTCAGGTAGGCATCAAAGACATCGCCGGAGAGTTCATCGCTGATGCCGAGGTCGCGGAAATGCGTGAACTGCAACTGGCGGGCAATAAGAATATTGGCCCGGGCCTGATCAATGGTGGGGGAAACCGGTTGATAGCTTGCTGGTTCTTCAATCTTTGCGTGTAGTCCGGACAAGCCGGGAACAAGCAAAGCAAGGCCTAACGCGGCACTCAGTCCGGCAACTTTCAGAAGGGAGGACCGGTGGTTACGCGTAACGGCTTTTTCCGCAATGGTCATATAAACATACCTGGCGATACTGGGTTGTTTTATGCCTGCCGAGTAAATTGGCAGTGTTATTACCCGTGATTAGTCAATTTATTGTAGGCAACTGCTACATTCGTTGCCATAGCCTAGCGGTTTAGCTTAGTGACAATATGTCCATATAGGTTGCAGTGCGGTAAAAAAAGCGCGGGCCGAAAAAAAGCTTGGCGATTGAACGGTAGGGAAATGACCGGAGGGAAAACCTCCGGTCGAAAGGCCTTATGCGAAGGTTTCGTTCTTCTCGGCTTTTTCCAGTAACAGGGTGGGCGGCGTGAACCGCTCACCGTATTGAGTGGCCAGTTCCTGAGCGCGTTCTGCGAAGTTGCGCACACCATACTGGTTCACGAACTGAATAGCGCCGCCGGTCCAGGGCGCGTATCCAATACCGAAGATGCTGCCAATGTTGGCGTCCTCTACGGTGCGCAAGACACCTTCCTCCAGACAGCGAATGGTTTCGATGGCCTGAATGAACAGGATGCGATCTTTAAGATCCTGCAGTTTAACGCTGCGGGCTTTCTCTTGATCGACAAACAGGTTCTCAAGTTCGGGCCAGAGGTATTTCTTGCCCTTCTCCGGGTACTCATAGAAGCCTGCTCCGGACGCTTTACCTTTCCGGTTATGGGTGTTCACCATGGTATCGATAACACCTTCCGCAGGGTGCGGTGTCCAGGTGCGGCCCGCTGCTTCTGCATCCCGCTTGCTTTCAGCGCGGATGTGCTGCATCAGTGTCAGGGTGACTTCGTCCGAAATGGTCAGAGGACCTACCGGCATACCTGCCAAAACCCCGGCATTATCGATGCTGGCCGGGTGAATGCCTTCGGCGAGCATGCTGATGCCTTCGTTGACGAAGGTGCCGAATACCCGGGAGGTAAAGAAGCCGCGGCTGTCGTTTACAACAATCGGAATCTTGCCAATCTGCTGAACGTAATCGAAGGCGCGCGCCAGGGTTTCATCGGAGGTGGTTTCACCAACAATGATTTCGACCAGCTGCATCTTATCGACGGGCGAGAAGAAATGCAGACCGATGAAGTTTTCCGGCTTCGCGGAGGCGTCGGCCAGCTGACTGATGGGGATGGTGGACGTGTTGGACGCAAAGATGCCGTTGGCTGCCATTTTCGGCTCGGCTTCCCGGGTTACTTTCGCTTTCAATCCGCTGTCTTCGAAAACGGCCTCAATGATGAGATCACAGTTTTCCAGGTCGTCCGCTGAGTCGGTTGCAGTAATGCGGCTCAGAACCGCATCTTTTTCGGCTTCGGTCATGCGGCCGCGGCTAACTTTCTTGGCTAGCAGCTTCTCGGAATAGCTTTTGCCTTTTTCGGCATTCTCGACCGATACGTCCTTCAGTACGACTTCGACGCCGCGAGTAGCGGTGGAGTATGCAATGCCTGCGCCCATCATACCGGCACCCAGAACCCCCACTTTCTTGAAGGTTTCCTTCTCGACACCGTCAGGTCGGCTACCGCCGGCTTTGATGGCGTTTAGCTGGAACCAGAAGGTGCTGGTCATGTTTTTCGCAACGTTACCGGTGGCCAGCTCTGCGAAGTAGCGGGTTTCGACCAAGCTACCGCTGTCGAAATCAACCTGTGCGCCTTCAACGGCAGCCGCGAGGATCCGCTCCGGTGCCGGGTAGCAGCCTTTGGTTTTCTGGCGAAGCATAGCTGGCGCAATTGCGAGCTTTTGCGCCATGGCCGGATGGTGTGGTGCGCCGCCCGGCATTTTGAAACCTTTCTTGTCCCAGGGCTGCTGGGATTTCGGGTTGGCTACAATGAACTCGCGAGCCTTGCTCATCATTTCTTCAGGTGAGCTTGCCAGAGCGTCGATTACTCCGGCTTTCAAAGCTGCTTTAGGCGCTAGCTTCTTGCCTTCCATCAATAGCGGGAAGGCGGCTTCAAGCCCGATCATTCGCGGTAGACGCTGGGTACCACCACCGCCGGGAAGCAGGCCCAAAGTGACTTCAGGCAAGCCGAGCTGGGTGCTGTCTTTATCGAGTGCAACACGATGGTGACAGGCGAGGGCGATTTCCAGACCGCCGCCGAGCGCAGTGCCGTTAATCGCAGCAACAACGGGCTTGCCACAGGTTTCAAGGAAGCGCATGTCGGCTTTCATGCCGTCTACCATGTCTTCAAAGGCTTTTGCCTGGTCGCGTGTCACCTTGTGTAATTCGTTCAAATCGCCACCGGCAAAGAATGTTTTCTTCGCGGATGCGACAATGATGCCTTTGATGTTATCCAGGTCTTGCTTAACCTTGGCAACGACTTCGCTGAGAGCGGTCCGAAACTCTCCATTCATGGTGTTCGCGGACTGGCCGGGCATGTCGATGGTGAGAGTCAGGATTTGGTCTGAACCCAGGTCGTACTTAATTGCAGTCATGGTCTGTTCCTTATTTTGAAAGTGGGTTCAAACGCGTTCAATGATGGTGGCAATACCCATGCCGCCGCCGACACAAAGAGTGGCCAGGCCGTAGCGGAGTTCGCGGCGCTCAAGTTCATCGAGCAGGGTGCCGAGTATCATGGCACCGGTCGCGCCCAGAGGGTGGCCCATGGCGATAGCACCGCCGTTGACGTTCACTTTCTCGTCCGGAACAGACAGTTCTTTCTGGAAACGCATCACGACGGAGGCGAAGGCTTCGTTCACTTCAAACAGGTCGATCTGGTCTATCGTCAGTCCGGCTTTTTCCAACGCTTTTCGAGCAGCCGGCGCCGGGCCGGTGAGCATGATAGTGGGGTCGGTACTGGTGACTGCCGTTGCGACAATACGGGCGCGGGGCTTCAAGCCCAGCTCTTTGCCTTTGGCTTCACTGCCGATCAGCAGCGCAGTTGCGCCATCCACGATGCCCGAGGAGTTGCCGGCGTGGTGAACGTGGTTGATTTTCTCGACGTAATGGTACTTCTCACGTGCCACGCTGTTGAAACCCATCTCGCCCATCATCTGGAATGAGGGCTTGAGACCAGCCAGTGAGTCCACAGTGGTGTTGCTGCGAATGAATTCGTCGTGATCCAAAATCGTGACGCCGGTATTGTCGGTCACTGGAACGATGGATTTGGCGAAGTAACCTTGTTCCCAAGCGTTGGCGGCCTTTTGCTGGGAACGAACAGCAAAGTTGTCAACATCTGTTCGTGTGAAACCTTCAAGGGTTGCGATAAGGTCCGCACCAATACCCTGCGGCATGAAGCCGGTTTCCAGGTTGGTTTCGGGATCCGTCGCCCAAGCGCCGCCATCAGATCCCATCGGAACGCGAGACATGGATTCAACACCACCGGCAACCACCAAGTCTTCCCAGCCGGAACGAACTTTCATGGCTGCCAGATTGACAGCTTCAAGGCCTGAAGCACAGAAGCGGTTGAGTGTTACGCCGGCTACTTTCTCGTCCCAACCTGATGCCAGAGCCGCCGTTTTGGCGATATCGGCACCCTGATCGCCAACAGCGGTCACACAGCCCATGACGATGTCATCTACCTGCGCAGTATCCAGCTGGTTGCGTTCTTGCAGAGCGTCAAGCACCGCGCTCAGCAATGTAATGGGTTTGACGCTGTGCAGTGAACCGTCTTTCTTGCCACGCCCGCGTGGGGTGCGGACTGCATCAAAGATATACGCCTCGGTGGACATGCTCGTTCCTCTGTTCGTTGTTTTGTGGAATACGTCAGTTATCTAACCATAGCCGTTATGGTGCGGGCGGAGTAATGACAGTGCCTGCCAATCCCATTGGCCTATTTGCTCAGGAGTATGCCGGTGATAAAAAAATCCCTGAGCGGCTGGGCCGGTCAGGGATTGGGAGGCTTGTGATCAATACGTTGTGATCAGCTGGTTTGGGTCAGGCTGGTTAATGCCTGCTTCAACCGTTCTGCATTTTCTGCTGAGGTATCTTCAACGTCCGGATGCAAACACCAAAGTGCAACCAGCTTCTCGAGTTCCTGGGTGGGAGAGGCATTGTCGGTGCTTCCCATGCCATCGCTGAGCCGCTGCACCTGAATCTCCATGCGGCGGGGCTGATCTTGTTCCGGTGTGGGTGTTCCTGTCAGTATCTCTGCCCGGATGGCCAGATCTCGCCCGTTGATCGGGCCAGCGGCGTTGACCAGATTAAACCAGTGTTTGGGCGCAGTTTCGCTTGCTAGTTTTTGCTCAACTTTGTCGCTGACGAACGCTTGCCAGTCGGACACCGTTTGCTGAAACTTTTTCAGCTCCGCGGCCCGGTTGAGCTTCTGCTTAAGCTGCTGCACCTGTTCTTTGATCGCCGGCGATAAAGGTTGGTTGGACAGCGGTTGAATGGCTTGCCGGGCTTCGCTCAGAATCGTCTCGTCTGCATCGGCATCAATGCTCTGATATTGGCTCAAGACTTCTTGAGCGGCCTGGTCGGCCAATTGGCTGGCATGTTGCTGCTCGGTGCGCTGGGCCTCGCGACGGGCAAAAATCTGATCGCAGGCTTTGCGGAATGCCTGCCACATCTTGCGGTCCTCGCGGTGCCGTGTAATGCCAATGCTGGTCCATTCAGCTTGCAAGGATTTGGCTTGATCCATGGCTTCCTGCAGCGGCTCATGATCAATCAGCCCCTGAGCTCTCTCCACAATGGATTGCTTCAAGGCTTCGTTCTTTTTGCGCTCTTCATCCAGTGGTTGTTCCAATCGTTTCAGCAGTTCATCAAACTGTTTCTGTACCGACCGGTTGTTTCGGAAATCAACCGGCCAGGCTTCTTTCCATTCCTGCCTTGCGGTCTGGTAGATACGTTCAATGGCCTTCCAGTCAATGGATGCCCAGTCGGCGTTGTCGAGGAAATTGGACAGTTCATCGCAGATCGCTTTTCGTTTATCCAGATTTGCCTGCTTCAGGTCGGATTTGGCTTCAAAATAGGCTTTGCAGGGCTCGTAAGCCAGATCTGAGGCGGCTTTGAACCGGGTCCAAAGGGTTCGGTCTGACGATCCACCCAAGTTGCGCCATTCGCCTTGCAGTTCTTTGATCCGTTCCGCTTTGGCTTCCGGGTCCATGGGTTGCTCGGCCAGATATTCCATCTGCTCGCACAGGGCGATTTGTTTGGGCTCGGTTGCAAAACCTTGCCAATCGCTCAGTTCGCGAAACTGGCCTGTAAGCAACTGCATGCGTGCTTGCAGGTTTTTCCGGTGACCGTGGTCCAATTGCTGATAGAGGTTCTGCGCGGTTTTGAACAGCTGCTTGGACTCTTTGAATTGGCGAGCCTCGAGAGCGGCTTCCAATTCTGGTAAAGCGCTTTTCAATTTGCTCGCAATCTCTTGCTGCTTTTCTCGCTGGCCTTCGTTCTGTTTCGGTGCTTGTCGTTTGCCGGTGAGCCTGCGAACCTGAACCAAGGCAGCGGGCTGAGATAGCTCGGCAGGCCATTCCAGTTGCTGGAGCAGTTCGGTCGCTTTGGTTCGGTGCTCGTCCGTGGCTTCGCCTGATTCAGCCGCTTGTGCCAGCGCGGTCAAAGTGTCTTTTTCCTGCGCCAGCCAGCGAACAGCGTTCAAACAGCTGCGGAGTGTCTGCATCTGCTGTTCGTAGGTTTTTTGTTCACTTTTCTCAACGTGGGTGTCTCTGGTCGCTTCCAGCCAGCGGTTCTCTTGTGTTTTCTGGAGGGCGTCGAGAGCCGAGGGAGAAGGCAGGTCGTTGGCGTCTTGCTGTTTGAGGTCGGTCAGCGTGTTTTTGAGCAGTTCGAGTGTTTCGGTACGCTGGCGTGCCTGTTCTTGCTCGCGCGCTTCTTCCTGTTGAGCATGTTCAATCTGCTGCAAACGCTTTTGGCAAGCATGTACCGCTTCCAGAAAGTGTTGCGATTGCTCTGAGCTGGCGTCGTCTTTTACCGCTTGCCATTGCTCTTGTAATGCCTCAAGACGGGCTTTGAACAGTTTGGTGTTTTCGCTGCTGGCCTGGTCTTTGGCTTGTGCGACCAGATCACTGACTCGCTGGCGGGTTGCGGCTTCACGGGCCTGCTGCTCACGCAAGCGCTGAAGTGATTGCCGGACAGTCTGGTAAACGCTTTTGTCCCGACCTTTCGAGTTTTTTTGAACGTGTTGAAGCAACGCTTCGTCGTGCAGTCCTTTTGCCGCTTCGAGCCTGATAGCAGCGGTAACACCGTCTACTGCAAGCGTTGCCAAAACTGACTGCTCTGGAGTGTTCGTCAGCTGTTGTTGCTGAGTTTCCCGAAGTTCATTGCGTTGATCTACCTCGGCAGGCTGTTTTGCTTCAGGCTTAGCCTGGGAGTTGGAACTGGAGGTCGCTTTTGTTTTGCGGGACTTGAACAGTTTCTGAATAAATGCAGCCATAAAAGGTATCCTTCGGGATTGAAACCAGTCAGCGGTGGCGGCGGATAGCACGGCACCGGCCATCGGCATGTGTTGCATGCCGGATAGTTGTAACATCGGGCGCTAGTCTAGCGTTTAGCTGGCGCATGCGGGAAGGGGCTACATGGGAAAAGATTCAAAACACGATGATCCGGAGTATAACGCCCGCTCGGTAGCGTTACGCTTGTTAGCGCGCCGGGAGCACAGTCGTCAGGAGCTTTCGTTGAAATTACGCCAAAGGAAGCTCGAACAGCCTGTCATTGAATTGGTGCTTGATGAATACGAACAGGAGGGCTGGCTGGACGACCATCGGTTCGCAGAGGTCTACAGTCGCCAACGGATAGATGCAGGCTATGGCCCGATACGGATTATGTCAGAGCTACAACAACGGGGTGTGCACTTTCTTCCGGACTGCGTGGCGGAAAAGACCGACGCCGAGTGGGCTCGGGCGGCAGCCGAATTGCGCGAAAAACGTTTCGGGCTGAATCGCTTGAGTGATGACTTGTCTGAGAAGCTCCGGCAGGCGAGATTTCTGGCTCGACGCGGTTTTTCCTCCGCTCAGGTAGAACGAGCCTTAAAAATTGATAACGCCGAGCAGCTTTGGGGTGGCGATGAAGTTTAAAGCGTGGGCGGTATTACGCTGAGTTCAGGGGGCAGGGCGGCCCTCAGATCTGCCCGGTCGTTGGGGGAGGCTGGCTCAGAATCGTCTGCGCCCGCGAGGTTGTTGGGAGTGTCCAGCGCTGGCGGCTGTTCGGGCGGAGACGGCTTCTTTGGCTCCATTGCCGGTATTCTCGCCAGCACGTCGTAGTAGCGTCGAATATTCTGAACGTAAGTGACGGGCTCGTGCCCTCGGGCATAGCCAAAACGGGTCTTCGAATACCATTCTTTCTTCGCCAGCAATGGCAGGAATTCTTTTACGTCCATCCAGCGGTCCGGGTTCCGCCCGGCTGACTCGGTTAGCCTGCGAGCATCCTCCAGGTGACCATAGCCTACGTTGTAAGAGGCCAAGGCGAACCAGGTTCGATCAGGTTCGGGAATTCGGTCCGGAATTCGCTCATGCACCATGCTGAAATAGCGGGCACCCCCTTTGATGCTTTCTTCGGCATCAAGGCGGTTGTTGATGCCAATGTATTTGGCTGTCGTTCTGGTGAGCATCATCAGCCCGCGAACCCCTGTGGGAGACACCGCATTCGGGCGCCAGTGGGATTCCTGGTAGCCAATGGCAGCCAGAAGCCGCCAATCCATACCAATTTTTCGGGCGTGCCGTTCAAACAAGGCTTGATACCGCGGCAGCCGATTTTCAAGGTGATGCATGAAGGTGCGAGCGCCCACGTAATTCAGCCGATCCAGGTGCCCGTAGAACCGTTCGGCCAGCTGAGCCTTCGAGCCGTCCTCGTTGGCCCGCTCCATAAACAGCCGGGCGGCATTGGCTAGGGTTTCATCCTGTTGCGGCGGGAAAAGCCAAACGAGTTCTTGTGGCTCGTTCAGTGCAAACGCTTCCTTGACCATCGGGAAAAAGACGTGATTCAGGTCGAGCTCGTTCGAGGCGATGACGGCGTATGGCAACTCGCCAGCGTTGACCTTTTCCAGCAATCCTTCTGCATCCAGGCCGGGGTGTATGCGAATTTCCGGCTTCAGGTCGCCGGCGGCGACATCGATAACATGCTCATGATTACTGTCGGCTAGCAAATGTAAGGTCTGGCCAGATAACTCTGCCATTGAATCAGGTGCCGGGTGGTCGCGGTGATAGATCACAATGGACTGTGCATTGATGCCCGTTGGAACCGGATGGAATTCGGCAGCGAAATCGGGGCGATTCACCAACCCAGCCAAACCGATATGGGCGTAGTTGCGCTTCAGCACGGAGAGAATTTCGGAGTTGTCTTTCGCTACCCGAACCCGCAGCTCAACGCCCAGCTCATCGGCGAATCGGTGTGCAAGTTCGTAGTCGTAACCGGTAGCGCCACCCTCGTCTTCGTAATAGACAGACGGTGCAGTACGGGTAATTACGTGCAACACCCCTTCGTTCTTTACTTCTTGCAAGGTGCTGGGTTGAGTGCATCCGCCGGTGGCTACCAGAGTGGCCAGAATCAACGTGAATACAGCTCGATTACCTTGGAACTTTTTGATGATCTGTGACAAATCCATGCGCTCCGCAAAGCCCAATGTTCAGGAAACTGCGTGACTTAAGCCACTTGCCTGTTGTTTGATGCCTCATGCAATCCTTGCATACATGTGATGATCTCTTCTTGTGCCTCCGTGGTCAATTATCGTGGATACGTAATCACCAGAACCGGTTCCATTATACACCTGAGAAAGGCGTCAGCTTACCCTGTATCCTTGCGCCAGTTTCAAGTATCATTGCCGCCTTTCAGAAAGACGTCCCCCGATTCTTCGCGCGATACAGGTTGATATCATGCTTGAACTTCGCGGCGCGCCAGCGCTCTCGCCCTTTCGTTCCCGCAAATTGCATTCCCGCATCCAGGACATGGTTCCGGATGTAGAGCATGTTTATGCTGAGTTTATGCACTTTGTGGATCTAGATGACGACCTGTCCGATACCGAACAGGCGATTCTGGACCGGCTGCTTACTTATGGGCCCAGTGTTGAAGTAGAAGCGCAGGATGGAGTTTTATTCCTCGTGGTTCCACGCCCCGGCACTCTGTCTCCTTGGTCCAGTAAAGCGACCGATATTGCCCGTAACTGTGGTCTGCGACAGATCCGTAGAATTGAACGTGGTATTGCTTACTATATTCGCTCCAGTAAAAAACTGGGGTTGGAACAGCGCGAGAAAATCGCGGCACTTCTGCACGACCGTATGACGCAGAAGGTCTTCCACGAAATGGGTGGGGCAGAGCTTCTGTTCAGCAATGAAGAGCCACGCCGCTTGGGCCGTGTTCCGATTGTGTCCGGTGGTCGCGCGGCGTTGGTTGAGGCCAATGCACGTTTGGGGCTGGCTCTGGCTGATGATGAAATCGATTACCTGGTCGAGTCCTTCATCAGACTCGAGCGTGATCCGACCGACGTTGAATTGATGATGTTCGCTCAGGCGAACTCCGAACATTGCCGCCACAAGATTTTTAATGCTTCTTGGGATATCGATGGTGAAGCCCAGGACAAATCCCTGTTCGCGATGATTAAGAATACCTACGAGATGAACAGTGAAGGCGTTTTGTCTGCTTATAAAGACAACGCGTCTGTGATTGTAGGTAGCGAAGCAGGTCGTTTTTACCCGGCTCCGGGTACCGGTGTGTACAGTTATAACCGTGAGCCTGTGCACATCCTGATGAAGGTTGAAACGCATAACCACCCGACGGCGATTGCTCCGTTTGCCGGTGCTGCGACCGGTTCCGGTGGTGAGATCCGTGACGAAGGCGCTACAGGCCGAGGCTCTAAGCCAAAAGCAGGTCTCTCTGGCTTTACCGTATCCAACCTGAACATCCCGGGCGACGAGCAGCCGTGGGAGCTTGGTTATGGGAAGCCCAGCCGTATTGCTTCGCCATTGGACATCATGATTGAAGGTCCAATTGGTGGCGCGGCATTCAACAACGAATTCGGCCGTCCGAACCTGACCGGGTATTTCCGTACCTTTGAGGAAAAAGTCGCGGGCGCAGCCGGCGAAGAGGTGCGCGGCTACCACAAGCCGATCATGATCGCCGGTGGTATGGGTAACATCCGTGAAGAGGATGTGGAGAAGGGCAATATCCCTGTTGGCGCTAAGCTGATTGTTCTGGGTGGCCCGTCCATGCTGATCGGTCTGGGTGGCGGCGCAGCTTCTTCTATGGATTCTGGTTCCAGTAACGAAAACCTTGATTTCGCCTCTGTTCAGCGTGATAACCCTGAAATGGAGCGCCGTTGTCAGGAAGTGATTGACCGTTGCTGGCAGTTGGGTGAGCAGAACCCTATCTGCTTTATCCACGACGTGGGTGCTGGCGGTTTGTCGAACGCCATGCCGGAACTGGTCAAAGATGGTGGCCGTGGCGGTAAGTTCGAGTTGCGGGACATTCCCAGCGACGAGCCGGGCATGTCGCCTCTGGAAATCTGGAGTAACGAATCCCAGGAGCGTTACGTTCTTGCCGTAGCGCCGGAAGATCTTGAGCGTTTTGACGCTCTGTGTCGCCGTGAGCGTTGCCCGTACGCGGTCATTGGCGAAGCGACCGAAGAGCACCATCTTGAACTGGCGGATTCGTACTTCAACGACAAGCCGGTTGATCTGCCGATGGATGTGTTGTTCGGCAAGCCGCCGAGAATGCATCGGAGTGTCACGCGTGCGTCTTTCACCAAGCCGATCTTCGATTCTTCGAAAATCGACCTGCAAGACGCCATTCGCCGTGTACTACGGTTGCCGTCAGTCGGTTCCAAGAGCTTTCTGATTACCATTGGTGACCGCACGATCACGGGTTTGGTCGCTCGCGATCAAATGGTCGGTCCTTGGCAGGTGCCAGTGGCTGACGTGGCCGTAACTGCCGCGTCTTTCGACGTCCGTGCCGGTGAAGCCATGGCCATGGGCGAGCGCACACCGCTGGCGGTAATCGATGCACCCGCATCTGGCCGTATGGCGGTGGGTGAAGCCATTACGAATTTGGCTGCTGCGCCGATTGAAAAACTTTCCAATATCCGGCTTTCCGCCAACTGGATGGCTGCTGCCGGGCATCCCGGTGAAGATGAAAATCTCTATGAAACCGTTAAAGCGGTCGGTATGGAGTTGTGTCCCGCACTGGGGATTACTATCCCGGTGGGCAAAGACTCCATGTCTATGAAGACCACTTGGGAAGAAGAAAACGGCGAACAGAAGAGTGTTACGTCGCCGCTGTCACTCATTGTGAGTGGTTTTGCGCCGGTAACTGACGTGGCTCGCACGCTGACGCCGCAGTTGCGCACCGATGCAGGTGAAACAGATCTGATCCTGATTGATTTGGCCGCCGGCCAGAATCGTTTGGGCGGCTCGGCGCTAGCTCAGGTGTACAGTCAGGTCGGTGCAGTAGCACCGGATTTGGATGATCCGGAAGACGTTAAAGCTTTCTTCGCGGTGATTCAGGGGCTGAATTCTGACGGCAAGCTGTTGGCTTACCACGACCGCTCTGACGGTGGTTTGTTCGTGACGTTGGCAGAGATGAGCTTTGCGGGCCGCACCGGTGTCAGCGTTAAACTGGACGGTTTGGCAGAAGACAGCTCTCAATTCGCTCGCGAGCTGTTTAACGAAGAGCTGGGTGCTGTGGTGCAGGTTCGCCGAGAAGATACAGAATTCGTACTTCAGCAGTTCTCCGCTGCCGGCCTTGGTGATCATACCGGTGTTATCGGTACGTTGAACGAGTCTGATCGAATTGAGCTGACCTTCGCCGGTGAGAGCGTTGTTGACGAGGCGCGTGCTGATCTTCAGCGTTTGTGGGCGGAAACCAGTTTCCAGATTCAATCGTTGCGTGACAACGCGGATTGCGCCAAAGAAGAATTTGATAACCTGCTCGACGCTGAAGATCCCGGTCTGAGCGTTGATCTGACGTTTGATATTAACGAGGACGTTGCAGCGCCATTTATCAATTCGGGCGCTCGCCCGAAAGTGGCCGTTCTGCGCGAGCAGGGCGTTAATGGCCAGATTGAGATGGCAGCGGCCTTTGATCGTGCTGGCTTTGAAGCGGTTGATGTCCACATGAGTGACCTGTTGTCTGGCCGAATCTCACTAGAGAGCTTCCAGAGTTTGGTAGCGTGTGGTGGGTTCTCCTACGGCGACGTATTGGGTGCGGGTGAAGGTTGGGCTAAGTCCATTCTGTTTAACGACCGTGTTCGTGACCAGTTTGCCAGCTTCTTCACCCGTGAGGATACTCTGGCGCTGGGTGTATGTAATGGTTGTCAGATGCTGTCCAACCTGCACGAACTTATTCCCGGTAGCGAAGGCTGGCCTCGTTTCGTACGAAACCAGTCGGAGCAGTTTGAAGCGCGCCTGGTGATGGTAGAAGTGGCGCAGTCTCCATCAGCCTTCCTGGACGGCATGGCGGGGTCGCGTATGCCGATTGCTGTTGCTCATGGTGAAGGCCGTATTGAGTTTGCCGCGGGTAATACGGCGGATTCTCTGGTTGAGAATAAGCTGGCAGCACTGCGTTATGTGGACAACCGTGGTGAAGTAACTAGCCGTTATCCATACAACCCGAATGGCTCTGAAGGTGGCATTACCGGCGTTACAAATCGTGATGGCCGCGTCACCATTATGATGCCTCACCCTGAGCGTGTGTTCCGTGCGGTGCAGCATTCTTGGCGGCCGGATGGCTGGCAGGAAGATGGTCCGTGGATTCGCATGTTCCGTAATGCGAGGCGCTGGCTGGGTTGATGTAAGCCGCTCCGGTTCGCGCAAAAGCCGACCGGGCTTTGCCTTCCCTTTTGGGAGGTAACGCCCGGTCGGCTTTTTTTGTGGTGTAAGTATTTGTCCGCTCAATAAATGTACGATTTGTCGGAAGGATTTGTGCTAAAACTGGTGGTCAAGGGCTTGACTCAAGTTTTTTATGCACATTTGCAGGGTTCAATTGGTGGAACTATGAACAAACAAAGGGATATGCGTTCACTTTTTGAGCTTTTCATTTAACCTATTGAATATAAAGGAGTTTATTTGATGGGCGAATTTCTCGTCAATTTGAGGTGAGGCCAGTATTCATAAGGGTTTAGAGTAGATTCCCTAATACTTTGCACAGAGTTATCCACAGAAATTGTGGGTAAGTTCGAAAAGTCTCGATTTGAGCAAAACTTGTACGATTTGAGGTGGCCAATGTTTAAGGTTTGTTACTTTGTTCCCGAGAGTCATTTGGAGATTACCAAGCGGGCGCTCTTTGAAGCCGGTGCGGGGAAAATCGGTGATTACGATAGTTGTGCGTGGCAGTGTCAGGGGAAGGGACAGTTTCGGCCCTTGGCAGGAAGTGATCCTTTTTTGGGGGAGCAGGGGGAGTTGGAAGTGGTTACGGAGTTTAAGGTAGAGCTGGTTTGTGTTGAAGACCGGATACAGGGGGCCATCGCAGCATTGAAGCAGGCCCACCCGTATGAAGAGCCGGCTTATGAAGTGTTTCGGCTGGAAGTGTTTTGATCGATTCGCTTGGTGCTGGGTGGGCGGATGTCGGTAACGTGCAGGTCGTAGTTGCCTGAAGGCATCTCTGACAGGAAAAATTCCAGTGTCCGTTTAAC
Source organism: Marinobacter sp. MDS2 (assembly GCF_030718085.1). Lineage (NCBI taxonomy): Bacteria > Pseudomonadati > Pseudomonadota > Gammaproteobacteria > Pseudomonadales > Marinobacteraceae > Marinobacter > Marinobacter sp. MDS2. The sequence goes on along the minus strand of NZ_JAVAJF010000005.1, from coordinate 3,452 downwards.
GGTCGGGAACGAAATTTCGTCCCACGGGATTTCGTCTGCAGCGAAGAGTCGCGACTCCAGGGATTCTTCGCCAGCACCAAAACTTCCATTGACCAGTGTTGCGCGGTAAAACATGTGCACCTGGTTGATGTGGGGGACATCTATAATGGAGTACAAGCCGTCGATGGTTACTTCGGCCAGAGCCTCTTCCAACGTTTCCCTTGCTGCCGCTTCGATGGTTGTTTCTGCATTTTCCATAAACCCGGCAGGTAGCGTCCAGTAACCGTAGCGGGGTTCGATCGCTCGCCGACACAGTAAAATCTTCCCATCCCATACAGGAACGGTACCCGCGATAATTCTGGGGTTCTGGTAATGAATGGTTTCGCAGCTAACGCACACATAGCGGTATCGGTTGTCGCCCGCTGGAATCTTTTGTTCAACCTGTTGGCCGCATGTGCTGCAATACTTCATCGTTTTCCCCGTATACTGAGAGTTCAATAGTAGCCAGTTTAACGATCGCGGCTGCTTGTGTCTCATTCAATGTTGCTATCTGATTGGAGAGCAGAGTGCAGGATCTGTTGCAGGAAAAGCTGTTAAATTATGCGCCTAGGCAATTGGCTCTGGATTATCCCGAGGCGGGAATACTGGTGCCGATTACTGACAATGCTCGCAATCCCGAAATGATTTTTACCCTGCGTTCTGCAAACCTGAAAACTCATCGAGGCCAAGTGGCCTATCCGGGCGGCAAGCGTGATCCGGAAGATTCGTCACTCGCTGCGACCGCCTTGCGGGAAACTCACGAGGAAATTGGTCTGCCACCGGATCAGGTAAACGTGATTGCACCGTTGAGCCAGGTGGTTTCCCTTCATCGGATTCTTGTCACGCCCTATGTGGGTGTCGTCCCGGAAAAGCACGCTTACGAGCCCAACCCCGATGAAATTGAGAGTGTCTTTCGGGTACCCATTGATTTTTTTCTGGAAGACAAGCGGGAGCGTACTGATGCGCTCGGTTTTCAGAACAGCACGTTGTATGTGCCCTGTTATAAGTGGGACCGTTTCCAGATTTGGGGGCTGTCCGCAATTGTGTTAGTCGATTTTTTGAATACGGTTTACGATGCTGAAATCGATATTCTTGAGCCACCACGTTGAATCAAATGGAGTGAGAGATGTTTTACAGTCTTGATGAGCGTACGCCAGAGTACTGCGGGGGCGAACAGTTTGTCGCCGACAACGCGACCGTTATCGGCAGCGTTAAACTGATGGAAAAGTCCAGTGTTTGGTTCAATGTGGTGATACGGGGTGACAATGAATTGATCACCATTGGCCCCGAGACCAATGTACAAGATGGATCCGTTCTGCATACTGATCCGGGTATTCCTCTCACGCTTGGCCGTGGGGTGACGGTGGGTCATAAGGCAATGCTGCACGGTTGCGAAGTAGGGGATTACTCGCTTATCGGCATTAATGCCGTCGTTTTGAATGGGGCCAAAATTGGCAAGCATTGCCTGATCGGCGCGAACACCCTGATACCGGAAGGGATGGAGATTCCTGATGGTTCGATGGTGGTAGGCTCGCCCGGTAAGATTCGCCGGGAGCTGACCGACAACCAGAAAAAGATGTTGGAGATCGGTGCGCTTCATTACGTGCACAACGCACAGCGCTATCAAGCGAAGCTGAAAGAGGTTGATCTACAGCGATGAAAGTTGGCGATAAAGTGCGGTCACCCTGCGTGTCTGTGTGCGCACTGAATGACGATGACATCTGTATTGGCTGTCAGCGAACCGGCGACGAGATCCTGCGCTGGAGTTCCATGACCGATGACGAACGGCGGGAAGTGCTTAAAAGCGTTGCCGAGCGTGAAGAGAAATTTCAAATCTAAATAACGGGAAGTAAACGGGAATGACTGAAACCGGCGATGTCGTGCGTATCGGCACCCCATTAACTCCAAACGCTACGCGCGTTTTGTTTTGTGGCTCAGGAGAGTTGGGTAAAGAGGTTGTTATTGAGCTCCAGCGGTTTGGCGTGGAAGTAATTGCCATCGATCGGTATGCGAACGCGCCGGCCATGCAGGTTGCGCACCGCAGCCATGTTGTGGATATGTTGGATGGCGCAGCGCTAAGGCAAATTGTTGAGCTGGAGAAGCCTGACCTGATCGTGCCCGAAATTGAAGCGATTGCTACCGCAGAGTTGGTGAAGCTGGAGGAAGAGGGCTATCGAGTGGTGCCCACGGCTCGAGCTGTGCACCTAACGATGAATAGGGAAGGTATTCGCCGTTTGGCCGCTGAAGAGTTAAAAGTGCCGACATCGCCATACCGCTTTGCAGGTACTCGCGAGGAATATTTGGCAGCGGTAAAAGAAGTTGGCATGCCCTTGGTGGTTAAGCCCGTAATGAGCTCGTCCGGCAAAGGGCAAAGTACCGTAAAAACCGAAAGTGATATCGAGTCCGCGTGGGAATACGCTCAAAGCGGCGGCAGGGCAGGCCGTGGTCGGGTGATTGTAGAGGGTTTTGTTGATTTCGATTACGAAATTACCCTGTTGACCGTGAAGCACCGCGATGGAATTTCGTTCTGCGATCCTATAGGTCATTTGCAGGAAGATGGTGACTACCGGGAGTCCTGGCAGCCCCATCCGATGTCCGTTAAAGCGTTCGAACGTGCCACCGAAATTGCACGATCGGTTGTGAATGATCTCGGTGGGTACGGCATCTATGGTGTTGAGCTCTTTGTAAAAGGCGATGATGTTTGGTTTTCGGAAGTATCGCCACGCCCCCACGACACCGGTTTGGTCACGCTGATGTCGCAGGACCTGTCAGAGTTTGCCCTGCATGCTAGGGCAATATTGGGTATGCCTGTTCCGGCGATCCGACAAAAAGGGGCGACTGCATCCGCTGTGATCCTTCCGGAAGGTGATTCAACGTCCGTCTCTTATAGTGGGTTGGCTGAGGCGCTTTCTGAGCCGGATACCCAGATTCGGCTGTTTGGTAAGCCAGAGCTTAAAGGAAGAAGGCGTATGGGGGTGGCTCTTGCGCATGGCTCCACAATTGAAGATGCCAGGGCGCGTGCAGTCGCCATCGTGAGTAAAGTTAAGGTGGAGCTCTAGAGCACGTTATTGAGGGCCGAAAGTGGGCGATTTGGAAAAGTTTGAGAAAATTTCAGATCGCCCGTTGACACCCTCAGGGATGTCTGTAGAATGCGCATCTCGCTTGAGGGGCTAGCCACTAAACACGGCCAGTACCGAAGCGGTAACTGCTTGAAAGTTCTGAAGAAAACGTTTTAAAGATTCTTCAAAAAGCAGTTGACAGGGTGGCGGTTCAGTGTAGAATGCGCCCCACGATTTAGCAGTAACGCCGGTGAGTTTTTCGGCCGTTTTCGAAGACGAAAACAGCGGTTAAAATTAACGGTTGACAAGGTGGCGAGACGATGTATAATTCGCGGCCTTGATTGAGCAGCAGCTCAAACGCTCTTTAAAAAGTTG
>NZ_JAVAJF010000004.1 GCF_030718085.1 Marinobacter sp. MDS2 | reverse complement strand
CCAATAAAGGCTACGCTGGCGATTACGTTGGTATGGCCTGCCGCTGTGGTTGCAGGGCTTGAGCCCATCAGCGACCGCCAATTGTCCGAGGTAACCGGTCAGGCATTCGTGTCTGTCGATCGCCAGTATCATCCTGATCCTGCAGATAATACCGCCTACACTCGTGTGAACCTTGGTATGGATATAGAGGTTCAGACCAATATTGAAGTCCTTGAGCTCGGGAGGTACGACCGAGCGGGTGAAAAGGCGGGAAGCTCTGATCTGCTTATCGAAGATTTCTCTCTCGGGTACATCAATAACCAGAGCTATTACTCGGGTAAGAATTCCTCAGTGCCACGACAGCGTAAGCCAGATGGAGCTGACTATGCCGACGGTGAAATCGTTCCCTTTCTAATCAGTAATCCATTTTTTGAAATCGCTCAAGACACAGTGAGCAATGAAGTTGTTGGCGTTCGCCTTGGTTTCGGCGATGCCATGGGGATGTTGTCAGGGGCGATCAGAAGTCTAACCGGTAACGTTAATATAGACATTGTCGACAGAGGTGAAGGTCTAAAAAACGCCGAATCCAATGGTAATGTGGCAGATCAGATAATTAAAGCGCTTACACCTCTGTTGGAAGGTGAGAGCCCGCTGCAAACCAAAGGACAATTAGTTTATGGCGCTGAAGGCGATCCGAATATTGGCGAACTTGATCTCGTGCGCGGTGAGTACATTGGTATACCCAATGGCGAAAAGTTTGTGCTTGAAGGTGCGAGTGGATTCACCCGCTGGGCCCTGAAAAACTTTCTGGCGGGTGGGTCAAGCTCTAGAATTGAAGTACCTAGTTGTAATTTTTGGTCGTGTCCAGCGGGCGATATTCATGTCTACGCAGAAAACTGCTTGATCATGGGCATAGACGCTTGTTTTGAATTGCCATCATATAGCAGTTTTCCGATAGGTGAAGTCACTGAGGTTGACGGTAAAAACCTACTGACAGGTCCTGTCGACGGGCTTTTTCTATCGTTTCAAACCAAAGATCTGGAATGGCTAAAAAATGTAGATAAACAGAACCTCTCGCCACAGGATTTTATAAGGGCCACCCAAGGTGCTTTTTTTAATATTCCGAATGGTGCGGTTCAGGTTAATCTCCAGCAAGCGCTCGATGGGATCGAGCGCCTTCGAACAGAGTATATAGATCGCGGACGAGGGTTATTCTGATGGGAATAACTGCGCGATTTTGCTCCATACAGCCTTGTCTTGATTTGGTCTTTGGCGTTTTTCTAACGCTAGGGTGGCCGATTGTCGTAGATGCCGAGCTGAAGTCACTCGATGACACTGAGTTGTCAGAAGTTGATGGCGCGGGTATTGGTCTTGTGTTCGACGACTTCATATTTTCACACGGTACCGACGGGCCCGATGTCAACGGCGATCAAGCTAGGGTCTTCCGGCTCACCGGTATTAAAAGTAGCGATGGCCAAGATGTTGATATTACCGTCAATCATCTCTATATCGCCGGAGCGGGGAGCCATTATGGAGAGCAACTGACGCCGGTCAACCTCGGGCGACTTACAAATCCCTGGCGTATCGACGTAGTTGATGGGGACAACATTGGTGTCCCTGATATGGCAATTCTAGAGCTGGCAGCACCAGCGTTAACGTCAGCCACCGAAGGGTTCGACTGCCTTTCGACGACCGCTGTTGTCGGTTCCGGTCAGTGCTCGAGTCGGCCCGCAACAGAAAACTGGAGGGGGGAGCGAGCTGATATCGGTCTGCAGATGAACGTCGCTGTCGGAACTGATCGTTCGCCGAACCTCAACATTCACGCCCGCAGCGCAGTTGTCGATGGCAGCTATATCCGGCTTTGGGGTGATGACGAGCGACGCCAGATGGCCGGCCAATTCCGATTGAATCTCTATTCGCCGGAAGTCTCAATCAACGCCTGTTCTCAAGACGGTAGCGCATGCAGCTCCAGAATCACTATGTCCGATTTCGTTATGGAGCTTGCCATTGGAAATAGTCTGCAGCCAGTATTTTTTGATGTGGATGGAATGGGCAATTTTCTGCTTGAAGTTGATCCGATAGCGATGCCCAAGGCTGGAACGATTGGAGAAAGCGGGCTACGGGCCGACAGTGATCCCGCAACCTGGGATTTTTATAACGACTATTATTCGAATCCTGAATACCGCAGCAATGTCAGTATTGGCAATCTTAGTGTCACAAACAAAGATTTCGGCTCCGCTCGAATCGAAGGCATGATTGTTCAACACCTGAAGATACAAACCAAGGACCTCGCCCCATGAAGCTAACTGGATCGATCCTTCAGTTTTTATCGTGTGCTCTGCTCTTTCTCTCGCTGTTGCCGGCAACCTCTATGGCTGAGATGTCTCCACTGCAGGATGAAGCTTTATCAGATGTGTCGGGCCAAGGCGGCATATACCTGTCAGGGGATATCAGTATCAACGAGGTGGGCGGACCTGTTGAGAATAACCATTTCGGCCAGTGTACCGATCAGACCAAAAAATGTGGCGCACGTGTTGCGTATCGGCTCAAAGAGGATGGTGGCTGGGTGGTGCTCGATGACCTGCGAGGGAAGTTTTCATTTGAAGGCTTGACCTTGCGAGTTCGGGCTATCGATTCCGGTTTCGGTGGCGATGGCGAGCAATTCGACCGTGAGGTTGTTGAAATCGGCTTGCCGGATATCGTGAGGTATAAAGATGTCCGGTTTGATCTTGCAACCAGCAGTACCGCGCGGCCTACGGACCCCGGATTCCAGCAGACAACCATCTTCGCAGCGGAGATGCGAGGCAACGTTGTGATGCAGGGCAATCTGCTTGTTTTCCCCGACGGAAACCCATAGACCGAGGCTGCGGCATGACGACTATCTCAAGAACCACTTCGTTGATGTATCGATGCCTGCTCATGGCGGGCCCCGTGGTGTTGGTATCCGGACTGGTGCGGGCAGATATGCAGTCGCTGGACGATGCGGCGTTGTCCCGGGTTCAGGGGCAAAGTGGCATCACGCTGGAAATGGATCTCAAGATGTCCGCCGACGCTTTATCCTACTACGACGATGGACAGGGTGTGCATCTTGAAGGGCTGCGGGTGGGCTCATCCGAGATCGCCGGTAATGGAGCTTTCCACAATGCGACTTTTGATGTCAGCTCGGCCGGTGCTTTGAACCTGACTTACCTTGTAGAAGACAGACGGATCGAGTTTTCGGATATTCGTTTGGCCGGCGCGCCTGGAGTTAGCATGGGCGGGATCTTCCTCGACCACTCGCTGGATGGCTATTTCAACCTGCGCTCCGGCGGGGGGGTTGGCGGTGCCGGTTACACCTTCGACACAGCTTACACCATGACCGGAGGGAGGCTTGGCTATCTGACTAACGGTAATGCTGTCTTTCTGGACGATATCACGATGAACTTCGAGGCGCTCGGCGTTACCCTCGATCTGGTCGGCAACACGCTTCAGTTGGCGGCTCCGAGCATAAAAGGTGACTGGCGAGTAGGCGCGATACGGTTCAGCGATGATCCCGCGTACCATGGCAAACGACATGGCTCCACAGGAGCGTTGTTGCCGAGTTACGGCTCGTTGTCGGGCAGCTACGACCTTACCTCGACTACCGGAATTACTGCAGGCGGGCGTCAGGGGCAAGGCCTGCGTATTGATAACGAAACATTTATTAGTTCCGCGTCGTTGGTCTATGAGGATGATGGCGTTGCTCTTGCGCTTCGGGATATTTCAGGTCAGTACCAAATCCAGGACCTGCGGTTAGACGTGACGACCGATTGGCAGAACCGTCCGGCAGTCGGCTTGAGCCTTGGAAAATTTGACGGCGACCTGACGATAGGCTCCGTAGAGATGGGTGCAGGTGGCAACCGGTTCGGTTCAGTTAACCTGCGTTTTGTTTTTGAGGATCGTACCTTTAACGGGAAAGCGTACACCAATGCATTCTACTTGCAGGGAGGAGGTCACCCTGATGCTGGCCCGCAAGGCTTGAGAGTCGCTGCACAGTGGAGTCTGAGTGGCCTGGATCTGGGCTACAGAGAGGATGGCAACCAGGTATACGTAAGTGGCCTTCAATCGTGGGGACAAGGGGATGTCACCGTAAACGTGACTCGAGACGAGATTAAAAACGGCACCCAATTTTACGATGGGTTGAGGGTCGGGTTTGATGGCCTGAAAGGTGGATACCGAATCAATGGCCTGAGGGTGGGGGGCGAGGATGCGCCTCTTCAGGGCGGTACAGAACTACTCCTTGCGCTTGGAGTATACCCTGCCTACGAATTTGAAATGGATGGGCATATTACACTCGCTGCGGGCGGGGCATCCGGTGACGGGTTTACAGTCAACTCGGACATCTATATCCGAAACGGCAAGGCCGCCGTGATTGCCGCTCCCTATGACGAGGGGGCTGGAGAAACCGCTCAGAAAGGTCTTTGGCTAACGGATGTGACCTATGAAGGGCATGTAAGAGATATGACCGTCGATATGTCCGAACAGGGGCTTGCTATGGAAACCGGAGAGGTCTGGAGTACCATGGACATTGGCGATGTTCGTGTTGGAACCGCAGACGCCGGCGCAAGTTTTGGTCGGGTGCGTTTGCAAAGTTATGAAAAGGGGAGTGCGATAGTCATTGCTCCGGGAGGGGCTGGAAGTGTCTGCGTGGGTGGATCTGGCAGCACATCGTCAGCGTGTGATGCGTCAGGCGGCAACTGGGAAGAACGGGGTTCGGAGGGTGTTTCTGTCGGCATGAAGAAGGTACTTGCGCGCGCAGAGGGGCCTGATAAAAGGAATGCCTTGCTCTGGGAAACAAATCGTACGCGAGACGGGCAAGGAAAGGCTGTAAACGGTTCCGGCACAGGTTTGCATTTTAACGATATCCACACGGGTGATGGCGGTGATTTCAATGGCGATGGCATTGAAGATAACGTCTACGGAATCCAGACAGACCTTGCGATTGATGTTTACCAGGCGAAGGTTACCAAAAAACAGGACGGCCCCGATTCCCTTGGCGTTATCGGTAACCGAGGCGACGAGAAGATTATGGACCCCGGCGCATTGCAGGGGTACCGATACGTCGCTCAGCCGACGGCGGCTGATAAGGTCAATAGACCTCTAGGTTTTGCGGTAAAGGCGCAGAGCCGCTTCAAAGAGCTGACAATCAATAATGTTGACCTCATTCATCGCAACGGTGGCGCTCGCACAGCGCTCTATGGGGCGAAACTCCAGAACTTCGATATCCGAGCGAACCTGACGGCAACGCCAATTCCCTAGACACCAAGCAAGGCGGCAGAAAGGGCAGCAAATACGCTGCCCTTTTGTTTTTTTGCGCTTCCTGTTGTTTAATCCTGCTCAGTCATTTCTTGTCTGGAAGCAATCTAATGAAACCCAACACCTTGTTAGACCTACTCGGAGACCATCGCGTTCACTCCGGCGAGTCGTTAGCCCAACAGTTAGGGGTTTCGCGTACAGCTGTCTGGAAGCAGATTCGAAAGGTTGTAGCGGAAGGAATTGAAGTGAAGACGATCCGAGGCCAGGGGTATCAGTTAGTAACTGCGCTCGACTTGTTGGATCAGCGCAAAATTGTCGAAAATTTGGCGAAAGAGAGTGCCGAGCGCGTGGAACTGGTCGTGCTGAAGGAGGTGGACTCGACCAACGCCGAAGTGGCCCGAAAATTGTTGGCGCCTGGCTCGGCGATGCCGGTTGTCTTAGCTGATGCCCAAACTGAGGGGCGCGGCCGGCGAGGTCGTAACTGGTCCAGTCCCAAGGGGCAGAATCTGTATATGAGTATGGGTTTGACGCTTCGGGGTGGGTTCGAAGGGTTAAGTGGCCTGAGTCTGGTGTTGGGAGTGGCTGTCGTCAGGGCTTTGAACGCTTTGGGCGTGACCGGGGCGGGGTTGAAGTGGCCAAATGACCTCTACGCAGGTGGAAAGAAATTCGGCGGCATTCTGGTTGAGATACAGGGCGAGTTGCAGGAAGGGCAGGTTCAAGTGATCGCGGGCCTCGGGATTAATGTTCACATGACAGAGGCAACCGATGTGGATCAACCTTGGACCAGCCTCGCCAGGTATTGGCCTGATCATGCGTGGGTTCGAAACGAATTGGCGGCTTCTGTGATCAATGAAGTGGCTGCGGTGATGGAACAGTTCGAAAACGGCGGCTTTTCAGCGTTCAGAGACGAGTGGCAAGGACATGACATCTTTCTCGGTCAGCCTTTATCGGCAAAAGACGGCACTCTTTCCGGTATTGGCGGGGGCGTGGATGTGGGCGGTAACTATCAGCTCGATACAGCCACTGGACGGGTTTCGGTGATGGCTGGAGATATCAGCTTGCGGGTGAGTGTGTGATCTTACTTATCGATTCAGGAAATACCCGAATTAAGTGGCGTTTAATAAGCGGAGTAGAAAGCGTTGCTGTTGGCGCTGCCGATTTGCGTGAGCCTGAGCCGTTTAGCAAGCTGGTGCCCTACGCAGATCGGATCAGTCAGGTCTGTGTCTCAACGGTGGGCTCCGAAGCCAGTCAGAGCGCACTGGAAGCTGAGGTTGTTAAGGTGACCCCGGCTCCGATTCGTTTTTACTGGAGCGAATCTGAGCGAAACGGATTACAAAACTCGTATCAGGACGTATCCAGAATGGGGGCGGACCGTTGGCATGCCATGGTTGCGGCCTGGGAGCATTATAAGGCAGGTTGCGCAATCATAGATGCTGGCAGTGCCGTGACCGTGGACTATGTCAATGACAACGGGCTGCACCTCGGTGGGTTTATCCTGCCGGGCCTGGGAATGATGCGCCGGAGCCTAAAGTTAGATGCTGCAAGGATTGGTTTTGAGGTTGATGATCAGCTTAATACTCGACCAGGGAAAACAACGGGCGAATGTGCCAACCATGGTTTGGCATGGCTTACTGAAGGTGTTATTCGGCAAACGCATCGCGATGCAACGACATACGGCTTGCGGCATATACTGGTAACCGGCGGTGACGCAAGCCGGTTTATTGGGTTGGGCTTGGAAGCCAGGCATTGTCGGGGGCTTGTGCTCGATGGGCTGCAAAAGGTGGTCGCACAGGATGGCTTAATATGAAGTGGCTGGCGTTATGCTTGGCACTACTCAATGCGGTGCTTTGGTTGTTGCCGGAGAGGTTGGCGTTGCCTGCGGTGAGTTCGACTGCCGCGGGTGGCTTGCCCAGGGTGGCAAGCCTTAAGACGGAGCAAGGAATACACCCCGGGCCTGAAAGCGGGCATGTTTGCATCACTGTCGGATGGTTTAAATCCCCATCGGAGGCAAATGCGCTCGGCCGGACTGCTAATCTGGAGTATCGGGTGGAATCGAAGGCCGAATCATTGAAGCCTTTGCATTGGGTTTTGGTGCCGCCTCAGTCAGAAGCAGGTGCCCGACTGCTCTCAGAGGCCTTGCGTTCACAAGGTGCCGATGTTTACGTCGTTACTAGGGGGCAATACAAAAATGCCGTTTCATTAGGTATGTTTGAGTCCCTTGAGGCCGCCAAAAAACTGGCGAGCGAAAAAAAGTCGGAAAATTTGAACGTAACACTGGCCAAGTTCCCTCGTAATCGGATAGGATACGCGCTCGCTTTTAAGGTTGAATCGCCGAGGGAATCCGAAGTGCTTCAAGCGGTTGAAGCGGATTTTGATGGGAATTTCGATTTCATCGAACGTAACGCTTGCAAAGGTGTTGCAACATCAGAAAAAAATCCGTAGTATACCGCCCTCGCTGAACGAGCGAATGTGAGCTGGCGTAGCTCAGTTGGTAGAGCAGCTGACTTGTAATCAGCAGGTCGGGGGTTCGATTCCGTCCGCCAGCTCCACTTTTTAGTTTTGAGCAGATCCGCGAAGCGGGTTTGTACTGGAGGGGTTCCCGAGTGGCCAAAGGGATCAGACTGTAAATCTGACGCGAAAGCTTCGCTGGTTCGAATCCAGCCCCCTCCACCACTTATTGCTCGCGGGCATCGTATAGTGGCTATTACCTCAGCCTTCCAAGCTGATGACGCGGGTTCGATTCCCGCTGCCCGCTCCAATTTAGTTTTTCGCTCATGTAGCTCAGTCGGTAGAGCACATCCTTGGTAAGGATGAGGTCACCGGTTCAATTCCGGTCATGAGCTCCACTTTTAATTCCGGTCAACGTTACGGTCCTGGTTGATTAGGGGGATTGGTCGAATGTCTAAAGAAAAATTTGAACGTAGTAAGCCGCACGTTAACGTCGGTACCATCGGTCACGTTGACCATGGTAAGACCACTCTGACCGCTGCTCTGACTCGTGTATGTCACGAAGTTTGGGGTACAGGTTCTGCAAGTGCTTTCGACCAGATCGATAACGCACCGGAAGAGCGTGCACGTGGTATAACCATCGCCACTTCACACGTTGAGTACGATTCCCCAAGCCGTCACTACGCACACGTAGACTGCCCGGGCCACGCTGACTATGTTAAAAACATGATCACTGGTGCGGCTCAGATGGATGGCGCGATCCTGGTTTGTTCCGCAGCTGACGGCCCTATGCCGCAGACTCGTGAGCACATCCTGCTGTCTCGTCAGGTTGGCGTTCCTTACATCGTTGTGTTCCTGAACAAAGCGGACATGGTAGACGATGAAGAGTTGCTTGAGCTGGTTGAGATGGAAGTTCGTGACCTGCTGAGCATGTACGACTTCCCGGGCGACGACACTCCGATCGTTACCGGTTCGGCGTTGATGGCTCTGGAAGGCAAAGACGACAACGAAATGGGTACTACCGCTGTTAAGAAGCTGGTAGAAGCTCTGGATGCGTACATCCCGGATCCTGAGCGTGCTGTTGATCAGCCGTTCCTGATGCCGATCGAGGACGTATTCTCTATCTCTGGCCGTGGTACTGTTGTAACCGGTCGTGTAGAGCGCGGTATCATCAAGGTTGGTGAAGAAGTTGAAATCGTTGGTATCAAAGATACTGTGAAGACAACTTGTACTGGCGTTGAGATGTTCCGTAAGCTGCTGGACGAAGGTCGTGCTGGTGAGAACGTAGGTGTTCTGCTGCGTGGTACCAAGCGTGACGACGTTGAGCGTGGTCAGGTTCTGTGCGTACCGGGTTCTATCAACCCGCACACCAAGTTTGAGTGTGAAGTGTACGTATTGTCCAAAGAAGAAGGTGGTCGTCATACTCCGTTCTTCAAGGGCTACCGTCCTCAGTTCTACTTCCGGACCACTGACGTGACCGGTTCTTGCGAGCTGCCGGAAGGTGTTGAGATGGTAATGCCAGGTGACAACGTTCAGATGGTTGTTACTCTGATCGCTCCGATCGCCATGGAAGATGGTCTGCGCTTCGCGATTCGTGAAGGCGGCCGTACCGTTGGTGCCGGTGTTGTTGCAAAGATTATCGAGTAACCTTCGGGTTACTCGCTGTACAGTGTAGTGTTGCACTGAGTTGTTTCGGTGCAGGCCAGTAGCTCAATTGGCAGAGCAGCGGTCTCCAAAACCGCAGGTTGGGGGTTCGATTCCCTCCTGGCCTGCCATTTTTTAACATCCGGATACATAAGCTGATTCCTATGGAGTCAAGAGCCGTTCAATCATCCAGTCGTTTCGATCTAGTGAAATGGCTGGTTGTTTTCGTTTTGATTGCTGCCGGAGTGGTAGGCAATCAGTATTTCAGTTCCGAGTCCGTGCTGTACCGGGTTTTGGCTCTCGTGGCGTTGGGTGTTGTGGCGGCTTATGTTGCGCTGCAGACCGATAAAGGTCGCCGTTTTGCGACGCTGCTTAAAGAGGCGCGTGTAGAGATCCGGAAAGTGGTGTGGCCCACAAGACCTGAGCTGGTGCAGACGACCGTTATTGTTGTGGTGTTTGTGCTGGTTGTCTCGTTGATTTTGTGGGGTATGGACTCGCTGATCAGTTGGCTTGTCGCCGGCTTTATCGGTTAACAGGAGTGTCAATGGCTAAGCGCTGGTACGTCGTTCATGCGTATTCTGGCTTTGAGAAGCAGGTAATGCGCGCTCTTAAGGAGCGAGTTGCTCTGGAAAGCATGGAAGACAAGTTTGGCGACATCCTGGTTCCGACCGAGGAAGTTGTCGAGATGCGCGACGGGAAAAAGCGCAAGAGCGAACGCAAGTTTTACCCCGGCTATGTTCTGGTTCAGATGGAACTGGATGACGAGTCTTGGCACTTGGTTAAAGATACCCCGCGTGTGCTTGGCTTCATTGGTGGTACCAAAGAAAAGCCAGCACCGATCACCGAGCGGGAAGCCGAAGCCATTCTGCGCCGCGTAGAGAGTGGTGCAGATAAGCCTAAGCCCAAGACTTTGTTTGAGCCGGGTGAGGTTGTTCGGGTTATCGAAGGGCCCTTCGCCGACTTTAATGGTGTGGTCGAAGAAGTGGATTACGACAAGAGTCGTGTCAAGGTTGCTGTACTGATCTTTGGTCGTTCGACTCCGGTAGAGCTGGAGTTTGGTCAGGTCGAGAAAGACTGACAGCAGGCTTAGAAAATTAGAGCTCGCTCGCCACGGCGTAGCGGGCTTTTTGTGTCTGCAGAGTGCAGGCGTCATCACCGGGGAGCCGAAAGGCGTTTGAACCCATAGGAGAACTATCATGGCAAAGAAGATTGAAGCGTATATCAAGCTTCAGGTTGCTGCCGGTCAGGCCAACCCAAGTCCCCCCGTTGGTCCTGCTCTGGGTCAGCGCGGCGTAAACATCATGGAATTTTGTAAGGCGTTTAACGCCCAGACCCAAGGTGTTGAACCTGGTCTGCCGATTCCAACTGTTATCACTGTTTACAGTGACCGCAGCTTTACCTTTATTACCAAGACTCCGCCGGCGCCGGTTCTGTTGAAGAAGGCTGCAGGTGTTAAGAGTGGTTCCGGTCGCCCCAATACTGAAAAGGTTGGCACCGTAACGCGCGCTCAGCTCGAAGAGATTGCCAAGACCAAAGAACCGGATCTGACGGCGGCCGATATGGACGCAGCGGTTCGTACCATTGCCGGAACAGCCCGTAGTATGGGCCTGACTGTGGAGGGTCTGTAAGATGGCTAAGTTGAGCAAGCGTAAGCAGCTGATCGCTGAAAAAGTAGACTCTACCCGTGCATACTCTGTGGACGAGGCGGTCGCCCTGCTGTCTGAAGTAGGTCAGGCTGTTAAGTTCAAAGAGTCTGTCGATGTTGCTGTAAACCTGGGTGTAGATGCACGTAAATCTGACCAGGTAGTACGTAGCAGCACAGTTCTGCCACACGGTACCGGAAAAAGTGTACGCGTAGCTGTCTTTACTCAGGGTGCAAACGCTGAAAAAGCGACCGCTGCTGGCGCAGACATCGTTGGTATGGACGATTTGGCTGAAGAAGTTAAGAAAGGCAACATGGATTTCGACGTGGTTATTGCAACCCCGGACGCAATGCGTGTTGTTGGTCAGCTGGGCCAGATCCTGGGGCCGCGTGGCCTGATGCCTAACCCGAAGGTTGGCACCGTAACTGCAGACGTTGAAACTGCTGTTAAGAACGCCAAGGCCGGTCAGGTTCGCTACCGTACTGACAAGAACGGTATTATCCACGCTCCGCTGGGTAATGTTGAATTTACTGCTCAGAACATCAAGGAAAACCTTGAGGCTCTGATTGCAGACCTTAAAAAGGCCAAGCCTGCGTCGTCTAAAGGTGTGTATCTGAAGAAGATCACCATCTCGTCGACCATGGGTCCTGGCCTGACTATTGACCAGGGTTCTTTGAGCCTCTGATCAGTAGTTACTTTGTAGTCTAGGCGGAAGCCGAGGCTGTCAAAGACCGTAGGCCCCCGAGGCTCTTGGCAACAAGAGCCGCACGGGTTAAAGCAACGCCTACGCAGACGGTGTGAAGACGTTCTCTCTGAACCCAAACACCGTAAGGCGCCCTTTGTCTAAAGGGCAATGATGGGTTTGCCGGGGTTGTCCCGGCGAAATCGAGGAGAAATCCAGTGGCAATTAGACTCGAAGACAAGAAGGCGATCGTCGCTGAAGTCAACGAGACTGCTGGTGCTGCTCTGTCTGTGGTTTTGGCTGACTATCGTGGTGTTACCTCTGGTGACATGACGGCGCTTCGTGCCAAGGCTCGTGCTGAAAACGTACATCTGCAGGTTGTTCGTAACAATCTTGCCAAGATTGCGATTAAAGGTACTGAGTTCGAGTGCATCGATTCTGCGTTGGTTGGTCCGACCATTCTGGCTTTTTCAATGGAAGATCCGGGTGCCGCTGCGCGCCTGTTGAAGGATTTCGCCAAAGAAAAAGAGGCTTTCGAGATCAAAGGTCTGGCTGTCGGCGGTGAGCTGATGGGTGCAGAGCAAATCGATCGCCTGGCCACTCTGCCGACGCTGCACGAAGCGTTGACGAAGCTGGCTATTGTTACACAGGCACCAGTAACCAAGCTTGCACGTACTCTGAACGATATTCCGGGCAGAATTACACGTGTAGTAGCTGCAGTTCGCGACCAGAAGCAAGACGCTGCTTGATTCTGTTGAACACCATATTTTATTTTTTGGGAGAAAGTCATGGCTCTGTCTAAAGACGATATTTTGAATGCAATTGCTGAAATGAGCGTAATGGAAGTTGTTGAGCTCGTTGAAGCTATGGAAGAGAAGTTCAACGTTTCTGCCGCTGCAGCTGTTGCTGCTGCGCCTGCAGCTGCTGCCGGTGGCGAAGCCGCTGAAGAGCAGACTGAATTTGACGTTGTTCTGACCGGTGCTGGCGAGAAGAAAGTTAACGCCATCAAGGCCGTTCGTGAGCTGACAGGTCTTGGCCTGAAAGAAGCGAAAGAAATGGTTGACGGCGCTCCTTCTACTGTTAAGGAAGGCGCTAGCAAGGAAGAGGCTGAAGAAGCCAAGAAGAAGCTTGAGGAAGCAGGCGCTTCTGTTGAGCTTAAGTAATAGTCGGTTGTTGATCGACACCGCGCCGTAGGCGCGGCGAGGCTGGTGGCAATATGCCACCGGCCTTTTTGTGTTGTATATGCTATAGAGTCTGGTGGGCTATATCAGGTTAATCTCAGATGTATAACCTGCAGCCAGAGTCTTGTTCAAGGCGGCGCAATATGCCGAGCAACTCGGCCCCGAAGCAGAACACATGATTGCTTCTTGATACCAGGTATCAGGTCTAAAGCTGGGGAATGCAGATGACTTACTCCTACACCGAAAAAAAGCGGATTCGCAAAGACTTTAGTAAATTGCCTTCCGTGATGGACGTCCCCTATTTGCTGTCTATTCAGCTGGATTCGTTCCGGGACTTCCTTCAAATGGAAGCCGCTCCTGAGGACCGCCGGGAAACCGGTCTTCACGCAGCGTTCAAATCCGTATTCCCGATTGTCAGCTACTCTGGCAACGCCGCGCTCGAGTATGTGAGCTATCGGATCGGCGAGCCGGTATTTGACGTCAAGGAATGTCAGCTCCGGGGCGTTACGTACGCGGCGCCGCTGCGGGTGAAAGTCCGCTTGATCATTTATGATAGAGAATCGTCCAACAAGGCGATCAAGGACATTAAAGAACAAGAAGTCTACATGGGCGAAATGCCCCTGATGACCGAGAACGGTACCTTCGTTATTAACGGTACCGAGCGCGTTATTGTTTCCCAGCTGCACCGGTCGCCGGGTGTGTTCTTTGACCATGACAAGGGCAAAACTCACTCGTCTGGTAAGCTGTTGTATTCAGCGCGAGTGATTCCTTACCGTGGCTCTTGGTTGGACTTCGAATTCGATCCGAAAGATTCGGTTTTCGTTCGTATTGACCGTCGACGCAAGCTTCCGGCCTCGATCTTGTTGCGCTCTCTGGGCTACACCTCAGAGCAAATGCTGGCCATGTTCTTCGAGACCAGTAAGTTCACGATCGGCAAAGAGGTTTGTAACCTTGAACTGGTTCCCAGCCGTCTGCGTGGTGACATAGCCACCTTCGATATCAAGGATAACGAAGGTAATGTCATTGCTGAAGAAGGGCGCCGGATTACCGCTCGTCATATCAAACAGCTTGAGAAAGCGGGTATTACCGAGCTGGAAGTTCCAACGGAATACCTGTACGGCCGGGTTCTTGCCAAGGACATGATCGATGCGTCTACCGGTGAGGTTCTGGTTGAGTGCAACACCGAGCTGACCGAAGAGGTGATGGAAACGATCCTCGATGCCGGTGTCACCGAGCTTGAAACTCTCTACACCAACGACCTTGACTGTGGTCCGTTCATGTCTGACACCCTGCGTGTCGATCCGACCCGGACTCCGTTGGAAGCGTTGGTTGAAATCTACCGCATGATGCGTCCTGGCGAGCCGCCAACGAAAGAATCTGCGGAGAATCTGTTCAACAACCTGTTCTTCTCCGAAGAGCGTTATGACCTGTCTGCGGTTGGCCGGATGAAGCTGAACCGCCGTCTGGGTCGTGAAGAAAGTACAGGTGAAGGTATCCTGACTCACGAAGACATCATCGACGTTCTTAAAACGTTGATTGCGATTCGTAACGGTCAGGGCCAGGTCGATGATATCGATAACCTCGGCAACCGTCGTGTTCGCTGTGTTGGTGAAATGGCGGAAAACCAGTTCCGTGTAGGTCTGGTACGTGTTGAACGTGCGGTACGTGAGCGTTTGAGCCTGGCAGAAAGTGAAGGCTTGATGCCTCAGGATCTCATTAACGCCAAGCCGGTTGCTGCGGCTGTTAAAGAGTTCTTTGGTTCCAGTCAGCTGTCTCAGTTCATGGACCAAAACAACCCGCTGTCCGAGGTGACTCACAAGCGTCGTATTTCGGCATTGGGCCCAGGTGGTCTGACCCGTGAGCGCGCAGGCTTTGAGGTTCGAGACGTACACCCGACTCACTATGGTCGTGTTTGCCCAATCGAGACTCCGGAAGGTCCGAACATCGGTCTGATCAACTCGTTGGCGACATACGCCCGTTCCAACTCCTACGGTTTCCTCGAAAGCCCGTACCGGAAAGTTGTAGACGGTGTTGTCACTGATGAGCTGGTCTACCTCTCTGCGATCGAAGAGAGCAACTACGTTATCGCTCAGGCGAGTGCTGCCACTGATGAAGGCAAGCGTTTGACTGACGAGCTGGTTACTGTGCGTCACCAGAACGAGTTTACCGTTGCTCCGCCAGAAGCGGTCAACTTCATGGACGTATCTCCGCGCCAGGTTGTATCGGTGGCAGCGTCTTTGATTCCGTTCCTCGAGCACGACGATGCTAACCGTGCCTTGATGGGTGCGAACATGCAGCGTCAGGCGGTTCCGACTCTTATTTCACAGGTGCCGCTGGTCGGTACTGGTGTTGAGCGTACCGTTGCCCAAGACTCCGGTGTGTGTGTGACTGCACGTCGTGGTGGTGTAATTGAAAGCGTGGATGCTGCGCGTATCGTTGTTCGTGTAAACCAGAGCGAAACGGAAGCTGGTGACGCAGGTGTGGATATCTACAACCTGACCAAGTACACCCGCTCCAACCAGAACACCTGTATTAACCAGCGTTCCATCGTTCGTGAAGGCGATGAAATTGCGCGCGGTGACGTATTGGCTGACGGCCCGTCTGTCGATCTGGGTGAGCTGGCTCTGGGCCAGAATATGCGCATCGCGTTCATGCCCTGGAACGGTTACAACTTTGAGGATTCCATCCTTATCTCCGAGAAAGTGGTTCAGGAAGACCGCCTGACCACCATCCACATTCAGGAACTGACCTGTGTGGCTCGTGATACCAAATTGGGTAGCGAAGAAATCACCGCGGATATTCCAAACGTGGGTGAAAGCGCGCTGGCCAAGTTGGATGAGTCCGGCATTGTCTACATCGGCGCAGAAGTGGGCCCCGGGGATATCCTGGTCGGTAAGGTGACACCTAAGGGTGAAACCCAGCTGACTCCAGAGGAGAAACTGCTGCGTGCGATCTTCGGTGAGAAAGCGTCTGACGTGAAAGATACGTCACAGCGGGTTCCAACAGGTACCCGTGGTACGGTGATCGACGTTCAGGTCTTCACCCGCGACGGCATCGAAAAAGATGCCCGTGCTCAAGCGATCGAAAAAGAGCAGCTTGATAAGTACCGCAAGGATTTGAAAGACGAGTACCGCATCGTTGAAGGTGCGACCTTCGAGCGTTTGCTGGTTGCCTTGAAGGACCAGGAAGTCATCAGCGGCCCCGGATTGAAAAAGGGTGCTAAGCTGGATGAGGCCTACTTGGCAGAACTGCCGCGTGCCGACTGGTTCAAGCTGCGGATGAAAGATGAAGCTCTGAATGAGCTTCTGGAAAAATCCGAGCAGGGTCTGGAAGAGCGCAAGAAAGAGCATGAAGCGCGCTTCGACGACAAGAAAGGCAAGCTGCAGCAAGGCGATGACCTGGCTCCGGGCGTGCTGAAGATTGTTAAGGTTTACCTGGCAATCAAGCGTCGTATCCAGCCGGGTGACAAAATGGCGGGACGCCACGGTAACAAAGGTGTTATCTCCGCGGTTATGCCGATTGAGGATATGCCTTACGATGAATTCGGAAACACCGTTGATATCGTTCTGAACCCGTTGGGTGTACCGTCGCGGATGAACGTTGGTCAGGTACTGGAAACCCACTTGGGTGCCGCAGCCAAAGGTCTGGGTGAGCGGATCAGTCTGATGCTTGATGAGCAGCGCAAAGTCGCTGAGCTTCGAGAGCTTCTGGACCAGATCTACAACCACTCGGATGAGGTGTTCAAAGTCGATCTGGATAGCCTTAGCGATAAGGAAATTCTCGAGCTTTGTAACAATCTGCGTGGCGGTGTTCCGATGGCAACCCCGGTATTTGATGGTGCCGAGGAAGCTGAGGTTAAGCGGATGCTTGAGTTGGCCGGCCTGAGCACGACAGGTCAGACCAAACTCTACGACGGCCGCACCGGTGATGCCTTCGATCGTCCGGTTACCGTTGGCTATATGTACATCCTCAAGCTGAACCACCTGATCGACGACAAGATGCACGCGCGTTCGACCGGCTCGTACAGCTTGGTTACCCAGCAGCCGCTGGGTGGTAAGGCTCAGTTCGGTGGTCAGCGTTTCGGTGAGATGGAAGTCTGGGCGTTGGAGGCATACGGTGCCGCCTACACCTTGCAGGAAATGCTTACCGTTAAGTCCGATGACGTCAACGGCCGGACCAAGATGTATAAGAACATTGTCGATGGTGATCATCGTATGGAGCCGGGTATGCCCGAATCCTTCAACGTTCTTGTCAAGGAAATCCGCTCGTTGGGTATCGACATCGAGCTGGAATCCGAGTGAGCCGAATAGTTTTTTGGCAGCGTGAGCGGGCACTGAGTGTGCCCGCCCGAGATTAACGCCATCCGGAGCTTTTACTGATGAAAGATTTACTGAATCTTCTCAAGAGCCAGAATCAGAGCAAGGAATTTGATGCCATCCGTATTGGTTTGGCATCGCCTGACATGATTCGCTCCTGGTCTTTTGGCGAAGTGAAAAAGCCTGAGACCATTAACTACCGTACCTTCAAGCCGGAGCGTGACGGTCTTTTCTGTGCCAAGATCTTCGGCCCGATCAAAGATTACGAGTGCTTGTGCGGTAAGTACAAGCGACTCAAGCACCGCGGTGTTATCTGTGAAAAGTGTGGCGTAGAAGTTGCACTGGCCAGCGTTCGTCGTGAACGTATGGGTCACATTGAGCTGGCGAGCCCGGTTGCTCACATCTGGTTCCTGAAGTCACTGCCGTCCCGCATCGGCTTGATGCTGGACATGACCCTGCGTGATATCGAGCGGGTGCTGTACTTCGAGAGCTTTATTGTTATCGATCCCGGCATGACCACCCTCGAAAAGGGCCAGCTGCTTAACGATGAGCAGTACTACGAAGCTCTGGAAGAGTTCGGTGATGAATTCGATGCCCGCATGGGTGCCGAAGCCGTTAAGGAATTGCTGCAGGATATCGATCTGCAGGAAGAAGTGGATCGTCTTCGCGAAGAGATTCCTCAGACCAATTCCGAAACCAAGATCAAAAAGTTCAGCAAGCGCCTGAAGATTCTTGAGGCCTTCCTGTACTCCGGCAACAAGCCGGGCGACATGGTGATGACCGTGCTGCCAGTTCTGCCGCCGGACTTGCGTCCGCTGGTACCGCTGGACGGTGGGCGTTTTGCGACATCTGACCTGAACGATCTGTACCGTCGGGTAATCAACCGGAACAACCGTCTCAAGCGCCTGCTGGAGCTGAATGCTCCGGACATTATTGTGCGCAACGAAAAGCGGATGCTTCAGGAAGCGGTTGATGCACTGCTGGACAACGGTCGTCGTGGTCGCGCTATCACTGGCACCAACAAGCGCCCGCTGAAGTCTCTGGCAGACATGATCAAGGGTAAGCAGGGTCGTTTCCGTCAGAACCTGCTTGGTAAGCGTGTTGACTACTCTGGCCGTTCGGTCATCGTGGTTGGTCCTTACCTGCGTCTGCACCAGTGTGGTCTTCCGAAGAAAATGGCTCTGGAGCTGTTCAAGCCGTTTATTTTCTCGAAGCTTGAGCACCGCGGACTGGCTACCACCATCAAAGCCGCCAAGAAAATGGTTGAGCGCGAAGAAGGTGTGGTCTGGGACATTCTGGATGAAGTCATCCGTGAGCACCCGATCCTGTTGAACCGTGCGCCTACACTGCACCGTTTGGGTATCCAGGCATTCGAGCCAGTACTGATCGAAGGTAAAGCGATTCAGCTGCACCCGCTGGTGTGTGCGGCCTATAACGCCGACTTTGACGGTGACCAGATGGCGGTACACGTACCGCTGACCCTGGAAGCTCAGCTTGAAGCCCGCGCGTTGATGATGTCTACCAACAACGTGTTGTCGCCGGCCAACGGCGAGCCGATCATCGTTCCTTCTCAGGACGTTGTATTGGGCTTGTATTACATGACGCGTGAGCGCCATGCGGCTGTCGGTGAAGGCATCGTATTCTCAGACGTGAAAGAAGCCCACCGTGCCTACGGCGCGGGCAAGGTTGATCTTCAGGCGAAGGTGAAGATTCGCGTTAAGGAAGTTGCGATCGCGGAGGACGGATCCCGCAGCGAAGCCTACCGTATCGTGGATACCACGGTTGGTCGTGCGCTGTTGTTTGACATCGTTCCTGATGGCCTGCCGTTCGACATCGTCAACAAGCCGATGGTGAAAAAGGCGATCTCGAATCTGATCAACACCTGTTACCGGGATGCCGGTCTCAAAGATACCGTTATCTTTGCCGACCAGCTAATGTACATGGGTTACCACTACGCAACTCGCTCGGGCATCTCGATCTGCTTTAACGACTTCGAGATTCCGCCAGAGAAGTACGAGTTGGTAGACGCTGCTTCTGACGAAGTAAAAGACATCGAAAACCAGTACGCCTCTGGTCTGCTGACCCAGGGTGAGAAGTACAACAAGGTTATCGATATCTGGTCCCGCGCTAACGACAAAGTGTCGAAGGCGATGATGGAGCGGCTGTCCCAGGAGCAGGTGATTGGTCCTGATGGTCAGCCGGTCAAAGGCGAAGACGGCAAAGAACTGATGCAGGAGTCGTTTAACTCCGTGTACATGATGGCCGATTCCGGTGCTCGGGGTTCCGCAGCCCAGATTCGTCAGCTGTCTGGTATGCGTGGTTTGATGGCCAAGCCGGATGGCTCGATCATCGAAACGCCGATCACAGCGAACTTCCGTGAAGGTCTGAACGTACTCCAGTACTTTATCTCGACTCACGGTGCTCGTAAGGGTCTTGCGGATACGGCTCTGAAGACCGCGAACTCCGGTTACCTGACCCGTCGTCTGGTTGACGTATCCCAGGATCTGGTTGTCACGGTAGAAGACTGTGGCACTGACGAAGGCCTGCTGATGACGCCGCACATCGAAGGTGGTGACGTTGTTGTGCCGCTGGGCGATCGTGTGCTTGGTCGTGTTACCGCTCGGGATGTGTTTACCCCGACCGACAAAGAAAACGCAGTTGTTGAAGCCGGCACTCTGCTTGACGAGAAGACCGTCGAGTTGGTTGAGCGCGCGGGTGTGGACGAAATCTGGGTGCGCTCGGCGATTACCTGTGAGACTCGCCACGGCATCTGTTCTATGTGTTACGGCCGTGATCTGGCTCGTGGTCACCAGGTTAACGTCGGTGAGGCTGTCGGTGTTATCGCTGCTCAGTCCATCGGTGAGCCGGGTACCCAGCTGACCATGCGTACGTTCCACATCGGTGGTGCTGCGAGCCGGGCGTCTGCTGTCGACAACATTCAGGTTAAGCACGGTGGTACGGTCCGTCTGCACAACCTGAAGTCTATCGAGAAGACCGACGGTTCACTGGTTGTCATCTCTCGTTCGTCTGCCTTGGCGATCGCCGATGAGCAGGGTCGTGAGCGCGAGTGGTACAAACTGCCGTATGGTGCTGTTCTGTCTGTTAAGAACGGTGACGAGGTAGAAGCGGGTGTTGCGGTTGCCAAATGGGATCCGCACACGCACCCAATCATTGCGGAAGCAAAAGGTACGGCCAAGTTCGTCAACATGGAAGAGGGCATTACTGTCCGCACCCAGGCTGATGAGCTGACCGGTCTTTCCACGATGGAAGTGATTGACGCCAAAGAGCGTCCTGCTGCCGGTAAAGACATTCGTCCTGCGATTCAGTTGCTGGATGAAAAC
Source organism: Marinobacter sp. MDS2 (assembly GCF_030718085.1). Taxonomy (NCBI): domain Bacteria; kingdom Pseudomonadati; phylum Pseudomonadota; class Gammaproteobacteria; order Pseudomonadales; family Marinobacteraceae; genus Marinobacter; species Marinobacter sp. MDS2. The sequence goes on along the minus strand of NZ_JAVAJF010000004.1, from coordinate 169,432 downwards.
GGTGAAGAGGCAGAGCTGCCGGGTGGTGGCGCCGCGATCTTCTTCCTGCCAGCGAACGCTCTGGTGAGCATGTCGAATGGCGCGAAAGTGGAGCTGGGTGACGTTGTAGCCCGTATCCCGCAGGAAAGCTCGAAGACTCGAGACATTACGGGTGGTCTGCCGCGTGTTGCCGACTTGTTCGAGGCGCGTCGCCCGAAAGAGTCTGCGATTCTGGCTGAAATCAGTGGTGTTGTGTCGTTCGGTAAAGAAACCAAGGGCAAGAAGCGTCTGGTTCTGACTCCGAAAGATGGCGATGCCTATGAAGTTCTGATTCCGAAACACCGTCAGATGAACGTGTTTGAAGGTGAGACGGTTGAGAAAGGTGAAGTAATTTCTGACGGCCCGTCTAATCCGCACGACATTTTGCGTCTGCTGGGTGTAGTTGAGCTGGCCAAATACATCACCAACGAAATTCAGGACGTTTACCGCCTGCAGGGCGTTGTGATCAACGATAAGCACATTGAAGTTATCGTTCGTCAGATGTTGCGCAAAGTGGAGATCACCGATCCGGGCGATACCACCTTGTTGTCGGGTGATCAGGTTGAGATCACTCATGTTCTGGAAGAAAACGAAAAAGCTGAGGCGGCTGATAAAGAGCCGGCACGTTTCGATCGTCTGTTGCTGGGTATCACCAAGGCATCGCTTGCGACCGAATCGTTCATCTCCGCAGCTTCGTTCCAGGAAACGACACGGGTTCTTACCGAAGGTGCGGTCACTGGTAAGCGTGACTACCTGCGCGGCCTGAAAGAAAACGTTGTGGTGGGTCGACTGATTCCGGCTGGTACCGGTTTGGCTTATCACAGTGCAAGGCGCCGTCGCCGCGACCTGGAAGAGCAGGGCGTAACGGCTGCGGATGTCGAAGAGGCTCTGAGCGCAGAACTCAATCGCGAACTCTGATTGAAAAAGCGTGCCACCCCCGGGTAGATACCTACTCGGGGAGTGGTTAAAAAGAGAACAGTCGTCTTGACTGTGCCCGGGCGCAGGCTTAAACTTGCGACCCTAAATTTTACCCTCTGTATGGAGGGTAAGTTTCATTGGTATGGTTTTTTGGAGTTTGCTTACATGGCAACGATTAATCAGTTGGTGCGTAAGCCTCGTAAGCGCAAGGTAGCCAAGAGCGATGTTCCTGCTCTTCAGGCCTGTCCTCAGCGCCGTGGTGTATGTACTCGTGTATACACCACAACGCCGAAGAAGCCGAACTCAGCACTGCGTAAAGTGTGCCGTGTTCGTCTGACTAACGGCTTCGAGGTTTCGTCATACATTGGTGGTGAAGGTCACAACCTTCAGGAGCACAGTGTTGTGTTGATCCGTGGCGGTCGAGTAAAAGACCTTCCGGGTGTGCGCTATCACACTGTTCGCGGTACTTTGGATACCCAAGGTGTTCAAAACCGTAAGCAGGGCCGCTCCAAGTACGGTGCAAAACGACCCAAGTCCTAATGTCCCAGACGGGTGTCTTTTATCGTTGCTTGTTAGAACGGTAAGAGTAAGGCTGAGTAGCTATTGCTATCTCAGGGGTTCCTGAAGACCTTTAAATATAAGGGCTTATCGATGCCTAGAAGAAGAGTTGCAGCAAAGCGGGAAATCATTCCCGATCCTAAATTCGGCAGTGCACGTCTTGCAAAATTCATCAACCACGTGATGGAAAGCGGCAAGAAGTCAACTGCAGAGCGCATTGTTTACGGTGCTCTGACAATTGTTGCCGAGAAGTCTAATGAAGAGCCGATCGACATGTTCGAGAAGGCCCTGGAAAACATCCAGCCGATGGTCGAGGTTAAGTCCCGTCGTGTGGGTGGTGCTACTTACCAGGTGCCTGTAGAAGTACGGCCTTCCCGTCAGAATGCGCTGGCCATGCGTTGGTTGGTGGAGTTCTCTCGGAAGCGTGGTGAAAAGTCCATGGCTCAGCGTCTTGCTGGCGAAATTCTTGATGCGGCCGAGAGCAAAGGTTCTGCAGTTAAGAAGCGTGAAGACGTACACCGCATGGCAGAGGCCAACAAGGCCTTCTCTCACTTCCGTTTCTAAACAGCCGAGGTTTATACAGTGGCACGCAAAACACCGATTAAACGTTACAGAAACATTGGTATCTGTGCGCACGTTGATGCGGGCAAGACCACCACGACCGAGCGTATTCTTTACTATACGGGTCGTAGTCATAAGATGGGTGAAACCCATGATGGCGCGTCTACCACTGACTGGATGGAGCAAGAGCAGGAGCGTGGTATTACCATCACCTCTGCCGCTGTTACCACATTCTGGCAGGGTATGGACAAGCAGTTCGATGAGCACCGCGTAAACATCATCGACACACCGGGACACGTTGACTTCACGATCGAAGTTGAGCGTTCCTTGCGTGTTCTTGATGGTGCGGTAGTTGTGTTCTGTGGTTCCTCTGGTGTTGAGCCTCAGTCTGAGACTGTTTGGCGCCAGGCGAACAAGTACGAAGTGCCTCGCATGGTTTTCGTGAACAAAATGGACCGTGCTGGCGCAGACTTCCTGCGCGTGGTTGAGCAGATCAAAGCTCGCCTCGGTGCTACTCCTGTGCCTCTTCAGTTGCCGATTGGTGCGGAAGATCAGTTCGCGGGTGTTGTGGATCTGCTGCGCAATAAGGCGATCTACTGGAGTGACGACGATCTGGGTATGACCTACCGCGAGGACGAAGTTCCTGCGGATATGGTTGACCAGGTTCAGGAATACCGTGAAGCGCTGATTGAAGCAGCCGCTGAAGCGAACGAAGAGTACATGGACAAGTATCTCGAGGGTGGCGAACTTACCCTGGAAGAGATCAAAGCGGGTCTTCGCGCTCGTACCTTGGCCAACGAAATCGTTCTGGCTTGCTGTGGTTCTGCGTTCAAGAACAAGGGTGTTCCTGCGGTTCTGGATGCGGTTATTGAATACCTGCCAGCTCCTGACGAAGTTCGCGCCATCCGTGGTGAAGTCGACGACGAAGGTACCGAAGAAACTCGTCCTGTTGATGACAACGCACCGTTCGCCGCTCTGGCGTTCAAGATTGCGACTGACCCGTTCGTGGGTGCTTTGACCTTCTTCCGCGTATACTCCGGTAAGCTTGAGTCCGGTAATTCCGTATTCAACTCGGTGAAAGGCAAAAAAGAGCGTGTGGGCCGTATGGTTCAGATGCACGCGAACGACCGTGAAGAGATCAAAGAGGTTCTGGCCGGCGACATTGCTGCGGCAATCGGTCTGAAGAACGTCACCACTGGTGATACTTTGTGTGATGAGAATCATAAGATCATTCTCGAGCGCATGGAGTTCCCTGAGCCGGTTATCTCTGTAGCTGTTGAGCCGAAGTCTAAGGCTGACCAAGAGAAAATGGGTGTGGCCTTGGGTAAGTTGGCCCAGGAAGATCCGTCTTTCCGTGTGCGCACCGATGAAGAATCCGGTCAGACCATCATCTCCGGTATGGGTGAGCTTCACCTGGATATCATCGTTGATCGTATGCGTCGTGAGTTCAAGGTAGAGGCGAACATTGGTAAGCCTCAGGTTGCCTACCGCGAGTGCATTCGTAAGCCGGTTGATGTTGAAGGTAAGTTCGTTCGTCAGTCTGGTGGTCGTGGTCAGTACGGTCACGTCAAGGTTAAGCTTGAGCCGCTGCCGCTGGATGAGGAAGATGGCGAAAACTTCATCTTCGTGAACGAGATCGTAGGTGGTGTGGTTCCCAAGGAATACATCCCGGCTGTACAGCAGGGTATCGCTGAGCAGATGCAGAACGGTTGCCTTGCAGGCTATCCGTTGCTGCGCATCAAAGCGACTCTGTACGACGGTTCGTATCACGATGTTGACTCCAACGAAATGGCCTTTAAAGTTGCCGGTTCCATGGCAATGAAGAAAGGTGCACTGGAAGCCAATCCTGCGCTTCTGGAGCCGGTCATGAAAGTTGAAGTTGTCAGCCCTGAAGAATACATGGGTGACGTCGTCGGTGACTTGAACCGTCGTCGTGGTCTCATTCAGGGTATGGATGACGGCCCTGCGGGCAAGATCATCCGCGCAGAAGTTCCGTTGTCGGAAATGTTTGGTTACGCCACTGATCTGCGTTCAGCGACACAGGGTCGGGCGTCTTATGCGATGGAGTTCTCCCGTTATATGGAAGCTCCTTCGAACATTGCCGAAGCGATCATTAAAAAGGGTTGATCCCCAGGACTTAAGAAACAGGAAGAGGTGTAACCGTGTCTAAAGAAAAATTTGAACGTAGTAAGCCGCACGTAAACGTCGGTACCATCGGTCACGTTGACCATGGTAAGACCACTCTGACCGCTGCTCTGACTCGTGTATGTCACGAAGTTTGGGGTACAGGTTCTGCAAGTGCTTTCGACCAGATCGATAACGCACCGGAAGAGCGTGCACGTGGTATAACCATCGCCACTTCACACGTTGAGTACGATTCCCCAAGCCGTCACTACGCACACGTAGACTGCCCGGGCCACGCTGACTATGTTAAAAACATGATCACTGGTGCGGCTCAGATGGATGGCGCGATCCTGGTTTGTTCCGCAGCTGACGGCCCTATGCCGCAGACTCGTGAGCACATCCTGCTGTCTCGTCAGGTTGGCGTTCCTTACATCGTTGTGTTCCTGAACAAAGCGGACATGGTAGACGATGAAGAGCTGCTTGAGCTGGTTGAGATGGAAGTTCGTGACCTGCTGAGCATGTACGACTTCCCGGGCGACGACACTCCGATCGTTACCGGTTCGGCGTTGATGGCTCTGGAAGGCAAAGACGACAACGAAATGGGTACTACCGCTGTTAAGAAGCTGGTAGAAGCTCTGGATGCGTACATCCCGGATCCTGAGCGTGCTGTTGATCAGCCGTTCCTGATGCCGATCGAGGACGTATTCTCTATCTCTGGCCGTGGTACAGTTGTAACCGGTCGTGTAGAGCGCGGTATCATCAAGGTTGGTGAAGAAGTTGAAATCGTTGGTATCAAAGATACTGTGAAGACAACTTGTACTGGCGTTGAGATGTTCCGTAAGCTGCTGGACGAAGGTCGTGCTGGTGAGAACGTAGGTGTTCTGCTGCGTGGTACCAAGCGTGACGACGTTGAGCGTGGTCAGGTTCTGTGCGTACCGGGTTCTATCAACCCGCACACCAAGTTTGAGTGTGAAGTGTACGTATTGTCCAAAGAAGAAGGTGGTCGTCATACTCCGTTCTTCAAGGGCTACCGTCCTCAGTTCTACTTCCGGACCACTGACGTGACCGGTTCTTGCGAACTGCCGGAAGGTGTTGAGATGGTAATGCCGGGTGACAACGTTCAGATGGTTGTTACTCTGATCGCTCCGATCGCCATGGAAGATGGTCTGCGCTTCGCGATTCGTGAAGGCGGCCGTACCGTTGGTGCCGGTGTTGTTGCCAAGATCATCGAGTAATAGGCTCGGTTGATCAGGAAAAAGGGGCTGAAAATTCTCAGCCCCTTTTTCTGTTTAGGTCGCAAAGCTATCCCAACCGTGTCAATTGCTTCGGCAGTTGACACGGTTGGGTATTATGCATACAATGCGGCTCCTTTTTTTGAAGGTCGGCTAACTAGTAGCTGCTACGAGTGGAGTTTGGTGCATCATGCAAAGCCAAAAAATTCGAATCCGGTTGAAGGCGTTTGATTATCGTCTTATCGACCAGTCCACGCAGGAGATCGTCGATACCGCTAAGCGGACTGGCGCTCAAGTTCGTGGTCCTATTCCTCTGCCGACGCGGAAGGAAAAGTACACGATACTGGTATCCCCGCACGTCAACAAAGACGCGCGTGACCAGTATGAAATTCGTACGCACAAGCGTTTGCTCGACATTGTTGAGCCTACGGAAAAGACAGTGGATGCTCTGATGAAGTTGGACCTGGCAGCAGGTGTAGACGTTCAGATCAGCCTCGGCTAATACCGTTTGGTATTAGAGTGTGTAACTGTCATAGGCCATAGAGGGTGCGAGCCCCGTACACTTAAGAGGTGAAACATGGCAATTGGTGTTGTCGGTCGTAAGGCCGGTATGACCCGTATTTTTACGGAAGATGGACAGGCGTTGCCTGTTACAGTAATCGAGGTTGAGCCCAACCGGATTACTCAACTCAAAACTCTCGAAAACGACGGCTACCGCGCAGTTCAGGTAACCGTAGGTTCTCGTCGTTCCTCCCGTGTTACTAAGGCGGAAGCAGGTCACTACGCAAAAGCTGGCGTTGAAGCCGGTCGTGGTTCCTGGGAATTCCGTTTGGCAGATGGTGAAGGTGAAGAGCTGGCCGCTGGCGGCGAGCTGACAGTCTCTGTATTCGAAGACGGTCAAGTGGTTGATGCCACTGGTCGCTCCAAGGGTAAGGGCTTCCAGGGCGGTGTTAAGCGCTGGAACTTCTCCATGCAGGATGCTACCCACGGTAACTCCCTTTCTCACCGTGCTCCGGGTTCCATTGGTCAGAACCAAACTCCGGGTAAGGTATTTAAGGGTAAAAAGATGGCCGGTCAGATGGGTAATGCGCAGGTTACCGTGCAGAACCTCAAGGTTGTCCGTGTCGATGCCGAGCGCAACCTGCTGCTAGTAAGTGGTGCCGTACCCGGCGCAACTGGCGGCGATGTTGTCATCAAGCCTGCAGTCAAAGCCTGAGGAGCGGTTCGATGGAATTGACAATTACTGGTAGCGGCAAGGGAATCTCTGTTTCCGATGCTGCATTTGCCAAAGATTTTAACGAAGCTCTGGTTCACCAGGTGGTTACTGCATACATGGCAGCTGGCCGTCAGGGTACCAAGGCTCAGAAGACACGTTCTGAAGTCAGAGGTGGTGGTAAGAAGCCTTGGCGTCAAAAAGGTACTGGCCGTGCACGTGCTGGCACCATTCGTAGCCCGATCTGGCGTTCAGGTGGCGTAACGTTCGCTGCCAAGCCTCGCGACTTTGAACAGAAAGTTAACCGTAAGATGTACCGTGCGGCCATGTGCTCGATCCTTTCCGAGCTGGTTCGTCAGGAGCGTCTGGTAGTGGTTGACGAGATCAGCGTCGATACTCCGAAAACCAAGGTGTTCACAGCGAAGCTCGCAGACCTGGGTGTTTCCAATGCCCTGATTCTGTCCGAGACCGTTGAGCAGAACCTGCACCTTGCTTCTCGCAACATCCCTCACGTGGACGTTCGCGACGTTGCAGGTCTGGACCCTGTTAGCCTGGTTGCCTACGAGAAGGTCGTGGTCACTGTTCCCGCTCTGAAGAAGATCGAGGAGATGCTGGGATGAATCAGGAACGTATTTACAAGGTCCTGCTTGGACCACTCGTGTCAGAGAAAGCTTCTCGCGTAGCGGAGCACGGTCAGGTGGTTTTTCGTGTTGCCCCTGATGCGACCAAGCCCGAGATCAAGAAAGCCGTTGAGCAGCTGTTCAACGTCACCGTAGAAGGTGTTCAGGTTCTGAACCGTAAGGGTAAGCTTAAGCGCACTATCCGCGGGTTCGGCAAGCGTAATGACATTCGTAAGGCTTACGTTAAGCTGGCAGAAGGTCAGGACATCGATTTTCTGGATGTGGAATAAGGTAAAGGGGTCGTAATATGCCGATCGTCAAGACCAAACCAACATCTGCCGGACGCCGTCACGTTGTAAAGCTTTACAACCCGGATTTGCACAAAGGGCGCCCATACCAGTCGTTGGTAGAAGCACAGAGTAGGACTGGTGGCCGTAATAACAATGGCCGTATTACCAGTCGTCACATTGGTGGTGGCCACAAGCAGCACTACCGTGTAATCGATTTTAAGCGGACTAAAGATGGTATCCCGGCGGTCATTGAGCGCCTGGAATACGATCCTAACCGTTCAGCGCACATTGCGTTGGTCAAGTATGCCGATGGCGAGCGTCGTTACATCATCGCTCCTAAAGGCATGAAGGCTGGCGATCCTGTGCGCTCCGGCGTCGACGCGCCGATCAAGGTGGGTTCCACTTTGCCGCTCCGGAACATTCCGGTTGGTTCAGTGATTCACTGCGTCGAACTCAAGCCTGGCAAAGGTGCTCAGCTGGCTCGCTCTGCGGGCGCATCCGTACAGCTGGTTGCAAGGGAAGGGGCTTACGCCACTATCCGCCTGCGTTCAGGTGAAATGCGTAAGGTGCTTGTAGATTGTCGCGCTACGTTGGGTGAAGTATCCAACAGCGAGCACAGTCTGAAGCAGCTTGGTAAAGCGGGTGCATCACGTTGGCGCGGTAAACGTCCAACAGTACGTGGTGTTGCTATGAACCCAGTTGACCACCCGCATGGTGGTGGTGAAGGGCGTACCTCTGGTGGACGTCACCCGGTTACTCCGTGGGGTGTTCCGACCAAAGGGCATAAGACTCGTAAGAACAAACGTACTGATAAGATGATAGTACGTCGTCGTTCGGCCAAGTAAACGACTACATAGAGGTAATTGCTGTGCCACGTTCTTTAAAGAAAGGTCCTTTTATAGACCTGCATCTGTTGAAGAAGGTCGAGGCAGCTCTGGAAAAAAGCGACAAGCGTCCAATTAAAACCTGGTCCCGCCGGTCGACAATTTTCCCAGAGATGGTAGGCCTGACCATTGCAGTCCACAACGGCAAGCAGCACGTGCCGGTTTATGTCACCGAAGATATGGTAGGACATAAGCTGGGTGAGTTCGCGGCAACGCGTACTTATCGTGGTCATGCGGCCGACAAGAAAGCTAAACGCTGATCCTGAGGTAATAGAAATGGAAGTAGCAGCCAAGTATAAGGGCGCTCGCCTCTCAGCTCAGAAAGCGCGTCTTGTCGCTGACCAAGTACGCGGCAAGGCTGTTGAGGACGCCCTGAATATTCTGACTTTCAGCCCGAAGAAGGCGGCTGGTGTGATCAAGAAAGCTCTTGAATCTGCCATCGCTAACGCTGAGCACAACGAAGGTCTGGACGTTGATGATCTGCGGGTCTCCACTGTCATGGTGGATGAAGGCCCAACGCTCAAGCGAATCAAAGCTCGAGCCAAGGGGCGCGCTGACCGTATTATGAAGCGCACCTGTCATATCACCGTCAAGGTCGCCGACAAGTAGGAGATGCTCAGATGGGTCATAAAGTAAATCCGACCGGCATACGCCTGGGTGTGATTAAAGAGCACAACTCAGTTTGGTACGCCGACAAAAAGGACTACGCGAAAAACCTGTTGAATGATATTCAGGTTCGCGAGTTCCTCGACAAGCGTCTGGTTAAGGCGTCTGTCAGCAAGATCGTGATCGAGCGCCCTGCTCAGAACGCCCGGATCACGATCCATACCGCCCGTCCCGGTATTGTTATCGGTAAGAAGGGTGAAGATGTTGACCGTCTGCGTCGTGAAGTTAGCGACATGATGGGTGTGCCTGTGCACATCAACATCGAAGAAGTCCGCAAGCCGGACCTGGATGCCCGCCTGGTAGCGCAAAACGTTGCCGGTCAGCTCGAGCGTCGTGTGATGTTCCGTCGCGCTATGAAGCGTGCGGTTCAGAACGCCATGCGTCAGGGCGCCAAGGGTATCAAGATTCAGGTTGGTGGTCGTCTTGGGGGTGCTGAAATCGCACGTTCCGAGTGGTATCGCGAAGGTCGTGTTCCTCTGCACACACTGCGTGCAGATATTGATTACGCAACCTATGAAGCGCACACCACTTACGGCGTTATCGGCGTGAAGGTATGGATCTTCAAAGGTGAGATTCTTGGTGGTATGGAACAGGTCCGTGCTGACAAGAAAGCCTCTGGGAAGAAAGGTTCTAAGTAAAGGGGCACTCTTATGCTGCAACCAAAACGCACCAAATTTCGCAAGGTAATGAAAGGCCGTAACACCGGTCTTGCTCAGCGAGCTACTAAGGTGAGCTTCGGTGAATACGGATTGAAAGCGACAACCCGTGGACGTATAACTGCGCGTCAGATTGAGGCAGCGCGTCGTACCATGACTCGTAAGATCAAGAGGGGCGGTAAGATCTGGATTCGGGTTTTCCCGGATAAGCCGATCACCGGTAAGCCACTCGAAGTTCGAATGGGTAAAGGTAAGGGTTCTGTCGAGTATTGGGTGGCTGAAATTCAGCCAGGCCGCATGCTCTACGAAATGGAAGGTGTTTCCGAGGAGTTGGCGCGGGAAGCCTTCACATTGGCAGCGGCCAAACTGCCTGTACAGACCACCTTTGTAACGAGGACGGTGATGTGATGAAAGCAACAGAGCTGCGTGAAAAGTCCGTTGAGGAGCTGAACAGCGAGCTGATCAACCTCCTGAAGGAGCAGTTCAACCTGCGTATGCGTAAAGCGACAGGTCAGCTGAATCAGTCTCACCTCCTCGGCAACGTGAAACGCGACATTGCGCGCGTTAAAACGGTAATGAATGAAAAGGCAGGACAGTGACATGACCGAAGCTACCCAAACTGCCAGAACTCTGAGCGGGAAGGTCGTGAGCAACAAGATGGACAAGTCCATCGTGGTCCTGGTTGAGCGTCAGGTAAAACACCCTCTGTACGGTAAGTACATGAAGCGTTCAACCAAGATCCATGCGCACGATGAAAGCAATCAGTGCAACATCGGCGACACCGTAACCATCGAGGAAACCCGTCCGGTCTCCAAGACTAAGAGCTGGGCTCTGGTTGAGGTCACCGAACGCGCTTCCAAGGTGTAATTCGCCCGGAGAACAACCATGATTCAGACTCAAACAATGCTTGAAGTCGCGGATAACAGCGGTGCACGTCAAGTTATGTGTATCAAGGTCCTGGGCGGATCTCACCGGCGTTATGCCAGCGTTGGGGATATCATTAAGGTGACCGTTAAGGAAGCCATCCCACGCGGCAAGGTGAAGAAAGGCCAGGTCCTTAAGGCTGTTGTAGTACGTACCCGTAAGGGTGTGCGTCGTCCGGACGGTTCTTTGATCCGTTTTGACGGTAACGCGGCGGTACTTCTGAACAATCAGGACGCGCCCATTGGTACCCGTATCTTCGGACCGGTTACTCGTGAGCTGCGAAACGAAAAGTTCATGAAGATTATCTCACTGGCACCCGAAGTACTTTAAAGGACCAGAGGCCGGTTATGAAAAAGATTAAACGAGATGACGAAGTAATCGTCACCGCGGGGAAAGACAAAGAGAAACGTGGTAAAGTCCTGAAGGTTCAGGACGACGGTCGCGTGATTGTTTCTGGTATCAACATGATCAAGAAGCACACGAAGCCTAACCCGATGCTCGGCACCCCAGGTGGTATCGTCGAAAAAGAAGCGCCTATCCAGGCTTCCAACGTGGCTATTTTTAATCCGCAGACCGGCAAAGCCGATCGTGTTGGCTTCCAGATCAAGGAAGACGGCACTAAAGTGCGGATCTTCAAGTCCACGAAAGAACCTGTCGATAACCAGTAAGCGGTGGTGGTTACGATGCTTAACATGAAAGAGCAGTATTCAAAGGAAGTGGTACCCGCCCTGCAGAAAGAGTTCGGCTACAAGAACGTTATGCAGGTTCCGCGTATCGAAAAAATCACCCTGAACATGGGTGTCGGTGAAGCTGTTGGTGACAAAAAGCTGATTGAAAATGCCGTCGCAGATCTTGAGCGTCTGGCAGGTCAAAAAGTTGTTGTGACCAAGGCAAGAAAATCTGTAGCGGGCTTTAAAATCCGTGAAGGTTGGCCGATTGGTTGTAAAGTGACCCTGCGCGGTGAGCGTATGTGGGATTTCTTTGATCGCCTGGTTCACATTGCGGTTCCCCGCATTCGTGACTTCCGTGGCCTCAATCCGAAATCCTTCGACGGTCGCGGTAACTACAGCATGGGTGTACGTGAGCAGATCATCTTCCCTGAGATCGAGTACGACAAAGTCGACAAGGTCCGCGGGCTGGATATCACCATCACTACCTCTGCCGGTACCGACGACGAAGGTCGCGAACTGTTGAAAGCCTTCGGCTTTCCGTTCAAGAAATAAGGAACGAGTGACATGGCTAAGGTTTCAATGAAAAACCGCGAGCTTAAGCGTGAGCAGACTGTGGCTAAGTACGCAGCCAAGCGCGCTGAGCTCAAGGCAATTATTAAAAACCCTAATACCAGCGACGAAGATCGTTGGGACGCGCAGATGAAGCTGCAGCAGCAGCCTCGCAATGCGAGCCCTTCACGTCTTCGGAATCGTTGCCAGGTGACTGGTCGTCCTCACGGCGTTCTGCGCAAGTTCGAGCTTTCACGGATCAAACTCCGTGAATACGGCATGCGCGGTGACGTTCCAGGACTGACCAAGGCTAGCTGGTAAGACAGGCATCCTGACTTCGGTCAGGAGCCCGTTGGTAAGCGGTGCGGCGCGCCGCTGCACAACTAAAAAGATCAGGAGACTCATTGTAATGAGTATGCAAGATACGCTTGCGGATATGTTTACTCGTATTCGTAATGCTCAGATGGCACAGAAGGCCGATGTGGTCATGCCGTCTTCCAAAATGAAAATCTCCGTGGCCCAAGTCCTGAAGGACGAAGGTTACGTTGGAGAATTTTCCGTTTCAGCTGACGCGAAGCCCCAGCTAACGATCAACCTGAAATACTTCGGTGGCAAGCCGGTTATTGAAGAGATCAAGCGGGTTAGTCGTCCGAGTCTGCGCCAGTACAAGGGCGCTGGGGAACTACCGAAAGTATCCGGTGGTCTGGGAGTCGCGATTGTCTCAACGTCCAAGGGCGTTATGACAGACCGCGCCGCACGAGCTGCTGGCGTGGGTGGCGAAGTCATCTGCACCGTATTCTAGGAGAATCACATGTCCAGGGTTGCCAATAATCCTGTCGTGCTGCCTTCCGGTGTTGAGGTTAAGCTGAACGGACAGGAAATCAATGTAAAGGGCTCCAAAGGAGCACTTGAACTCACTATTCACCAATTAGTCGAAGTAAAGCAGGAAGACGGTCGTCTTCGCTTTGCAGCTCGCGATGGTGCTAAAAAGTCCCGCGCTCTTGCTGGTACTACTCGGGCGTTGGTTAACAATATGGTTAACGGCGTGTCTACAGGCTGGGAGCGCAAGCTTCAGCTGACAGGCGTAGGTTACCGTGCTCAGGCGCAAGGCAAGAAGCTCAATCTGACACTGGGTTTTTCTCACCCGGTTGAATATGAGCTGCCCGAGGGTGTTACCGCTGAAACTCCGTCTAATACGGAAGTTGTTATTCGCGGTATCGACAAGCAACAGGTTGGCCAGGTCGCTGCAGACATTCGCGCGTTCCGTCCGCCCGAGCCTTATAAGGGCAAGGGTGTTCGATATGCGGATGAGCAGGTAAGACGCAAAGAAGCCAAGAAGAAATAAGGCGGGACTATGAGCGCGAATAACGAAAGACTGCGTCGCGCACGTAAAGTGCGCATGAAGATTCGTGAGCTGGGTACTGACCGTCTGTGCGTTCACCGCACGCCGCGTCATATGTACGCCCAGGTTACTACAGCAGATGGCAGCAAAGTGCTGGCAACTGCCTCCACGTTGGATAAGGAATTGCGCCAGGGTGCAACCGGTAACGTGGACGCCGCCAAAAAAGTGGGTCAGCTGATTGCTGAACGCGCTAAGGCGGCAGGCATTGAGAAGGTCGCATTTGACCGCTCAGGTTACCGTTATCACGGTCGCATTCAGGCTTTGGCCGACGGTGCTCGTGAAGCTGGCTTGCAATTCTAAGAGGTGGAGAAGATGAGCGTTAACGAACAGAAGGCGCCTGAGCTCCAGGAAAGGCTGGTTCAGGTCAATCGAGTCGCTAAAGTTGTGAAAGGCGGCCGTATCTTTGCCTTCACCGCACTGACCGTAGTGGGTGATGGTAAAGGGCGCGTTGGTTTTGGTCGTGGTAAGGCCCGGGAAGTTCCGGTCGCGATCCAGAAGGCTATGGAAGCTGCGCGTAAAAACATGGTAGACGTCGCCCTAGACGGCAACACGCTTCAGTACCCGGTTCGTGCTCAGCACGGCGGATCTAAAGTGTTCATGATGCCGGCTTCTGAAGGTACCGGTGTTATTGCTGGTGGTGCGATGCGTGCAGTGCTTGAAGTTGCGGGCGTTCAAAACGTTCTCTCCAAGTGCTACGGCTCTACCAACCCGGTGAACGTTGTACGTTCAACCATTAAGGGTCTGCAGGCAATGAATGCGCCTGAAGATGTTGCAGCCAAGCGCGGTAAATCCGTCGAAGATATCCTGGGTTGAAGTCATGGCGAACGCAAAAACGATCAAAGTAACTCTGACCCGCAGCCCGATCGGCTGCCAGCCTAAGCACAAGCTTTGTGTAAAAGGCTTGGGTCTTCGTAAAATCGGTCACACTGTTGAAGTTGAAGATACTCCTTCGATTCGCGGTATGATCAACCGGGTTAATTACCTGGTGCAGGTTGAGGAGAACTAAGATGCGTCTGAACGAACTTGCTCCGGAACCTGGTTCACGTCCAAACGCCAAGCGTGTTGGTCGTGGTATCGGTAGCGGACTCGGTAAAACGGGCGGTCGCGGTCATAAAGGTCTGAAATCCCGTTCCGGTGGCTCTGTAGCTCCCGGTTTCGAGGGTGGTCAGCAGCCTTTGGCCCGTCGTCTGCCAAAATTCGGTTTCACTTCTCGTCAGCAGCGCTACGTTGCTGAAATCCGCCTGAACGAACTGGCGAAAGTCGAGGGTGACGTGGTCGATCTGGCTGCACTGAAGAAGGCTGACATTATCCGTGAAGAAATTCGCGTTGCTAAGGTTATGCTGTCTGGTGAGCTGGACCGTGCTGTAACCGTTAAAGGGCTACGTGTCACCAAAGGCGCACGCGAGGCAATTGTTGCCGCGGGTGGGAAAGTCGAAGACTAAGACGAGTCGAGGACTAAATGGCCAAGACAGCATCATTGCCTGCGGGCGCTGGAAAAGGATTTGCAGAGCTGCGTTCGCGGCTCTGGTTTGTCTTTCTGGCGTTGTTGGTGTACCGCATCGGTGCTCATATTCCGGTGCCGGGCATCAACCCAGACCGTTTGGCGGCATTGTTTGATCAGAATCAGGGCACGATCCTGAGTCTGTTTAACATGTTCTCCGGTGGTGCGCTTGAGCGCATGAGTATTTTCGCACTCGGTATCATGCCGTATATTTCAGCCTCGATTATCATGCAGCTCATGACTGCGGTTAGTCCGCAGCTTGAGCAGCTGAAGAAAGAGGGTGAAGCTGGTCGTCGCAAGATTAGCCAGTACACACGGTATGGTACGGTTATCCTAGCCCTGGTTCAGGGCTTTGGTATTTCGGTGGGGCTTGCCTCTCAAGGTGTTACCTTTAACGATAGCTTCAGCTTCCACTTTGTGGCAGTTGTCTCTTTCGTTTGTGGTGCCGTCTTCATGATGTGGCTTGGTGAGCAGATCACTGAGCGTGGTATCGGAAACGGTATCTCCCTGCTTATTTTTGCAGGTATCGTCGCGGGCTTGCCGGGGGCTATAGGTCAGACCCTGGAGCAGGCACGTAACGGAGAGATGAGTCTGCTGGTTGTACTCGGTATTGGCGTGCTGGCCGTTGCTGTAGTCGGATTCGTAGTGTTTATGGAACGCGGCCAGCGCCGCCTGACCATTAATTACGCAAAACGGCAGCAGGGGCGTCAGGTATTTGCACAGCAGTCCAGTCATTTGCCTCTCAAGGTCAATATGGCTGGTGTTATTCCGCCGATCTTTGCTTCTTCGATCCTACTGTTCCCGGCGTCATTGGGTCAGTGGTTCGGGCAAGGTGAGGGCATGGAATGGTTGAGCGATATCTCACAGGCATTGGCTCCGAGCCAACCTTTGTATATTATTCTGTTCGCAGCAGCAGTCGTTTTCTTCTGCTTCTTCTACACAGCGCTGATGTACAACCCTAAAGAAGTTGCGGATAACCTCAAGCGTTCCGGCGCGTTCATTCCGGGGATTCGTCCGGGAGAACAGACGGCAAAGTACATCGATGGTGTTCTTACTCGTCTTACGTTGTTCGGGGCTATGTATATTGCGGCGGTGTCCCTGTTCCCTCAGTTCCTGATGGTTGCAGGTAACGTACCTTTCTATCTTGGTGGTACCTCACTGCTGATTGTTGTAGTCGTGGTGATGGATTTCATGGCGCAGGTTCAGTCGCACCTGATGTCTCATCAGTATGAATCACTGATGAAGAAATCCAATCTCAAGGGCTATGGACGGAACGGCTGATAGCCGTTCCCCTTGAAAACTGGAGTCGACAATGAAAGTACGCGCTTCGGTAAAGAAAATTTGCCGTAACTGCAAAGTAATTCGACGCAATGGCTCAGTGCGAGTCATCTGCTCGGAGCCTCGCCACAAGCAACGCCAGGGCTAATCCTCCGGGATCAGAACTGACATTGTAAAAGGGGTTCGGAATAAGGCGCTTGACTCAAGCCTGAGTCAAGCGTTATTATTTCGCGCCCTTTTTGTGGCGGAAAATTCACACAGCAAAGCTTTGAACGCGGAGTAATTTGGATGGCACGTATAGCCGGTGTCAATATACCCGATCACAAACATGCTGTTATCTCACTGACATACATCTTTGGTGTCGGCAAGACAACAGCCCAGAAGCTTTGCGATGCAACCGGCGTTAAGCCGGACGTCAAGGTCAAAGACCTTAGCGACGAGCAGCTTGAAGCACTTCGTACTGAAGTGGGCAAGTTCACCGTCGAAGGCGATTTGCGTCGTGAAGTACAGATGAACATTAAGCGTTTGAAGGATCTCGGTTGCTTCCGTGGTCTGCGCCATCGTCACGGACTTCCAGTTCGCGGCCAGCGCACCAAGACCAACGCCCGCACCCGTAAAGGTCCACGCAAACCTATTCGTAAGTAACAGGTAGGCAAACATGGCAAAGCCAGGTACACGTACCCGTAAAAAGGTGAAAAAGACGGTTGTTGATGGCGTCGCGCACATTCACGCGTCCTTCAACAACACCATCGTGACCATTTCGGACCGTCAGGGCAATGTATTGTCCTGGGCCACTTCAGGTGGTTCCGGTTTCCGCGGCTCACGTAAGAGCACACCTTTTGCTGCGCAGGTAGCAGCTGAAAGAGCCGGTAATGCGGCTGCTGAATACGGCCTTAAAAACCTGGATGTAGAGGTTAAGGGTCCTGGGCCCGGACGTGAATCTGCAGTTCGTGCCCTGAATGGGTGTGGCTACAAGATCACTAACATCACTGATGTGACGCCGATTCCCCATAACGGTTGTCGTCCGCCCAAAAAGCGCCGCGTCTAACACAGGAGACAGTGAAATATGGCTCGTTATATAGGCCCGAAGTGCAAGCTGTCTCGTCGTGAAGGGACAGATCTTTTTCTGAAGAGCGGTGTTCGCGCGCTCGATTCCAAGTGCAACATCGAGACTCCGCCGGGTATGCACGGCGCGCGTCGCGGTCGTCTGTCCGAGTACGGCTTGCAGCTTCGCGAGAAGCAAAAAGTTCGTCGTATCTACGGTGTGCTTGAGAAGCAGTTCCGTGGGTACTACAAAGAGGCAGCCCGTCGGAAGGGTGCAACCGGTGAAAACCTGCTGCAACTTCTGGAAGGCCGTCTGGATAACGTTGTATATCGCATGGGCTTTGGTTCTACCCGTGCTGAGTCCCGTCAGCTCGTTTCTCACAAAGCGATCCTGGTTAACGATAAGCCGGTAAACATTCCGTCTTATCAGGTTAAAGCAGGTGATGTTGTGAGTCTGCGTGAGAAGGCCAAGAACCAGTTGCGCGTTAAAGGCGCTCTGGAACTGGCTAGCAGCCGCGCGCCGGTGAGCTGGGTAGAGGTTGACGCCAACAAGATGTCCGGCGTTTACAAGTCAGTACCTGAGCGTACTGAACTGCCTGCCGACATCAACGAGAACCTCATCGTCGAGCTTTACTCTAAGTAAAGCCCAGTTAGCAACGATAGCAGATAGGGGCGTCTATGCAGCGTTCAGTACATGAGTTATTGACACCTCGTACGATCGACGTGAAAGAGTCCGGCGCTTTGCGTGCCAAGGTGACGCTGGAGCCGCTAGAGCGCGGTTTCGGCCACACCTTGGGCAGTGCGCTTCGTCGCATTCTTCTGTCTTCGATGCCAGGCTGCGCCGTGACTGAAGCACAGATCGACGGTGTCCTGCACGAGTACAGTGCCATCGAGGGTGTCCAGGAGGACGTCATTGAGATTCTTTTGAACCTCAAGGGCGTTGCCGTAAAGATGAACGGACGTGATGACACTGAGCTGACACTCAGCAAAAAAGGTCCGGGCGTTGTAACTGCTGGTGATATCACGTTGGATCACGACGTTGAAATCGCTAACCCGGAACACGTTATCTGTCACCTGAGCGAGAACGGCGAACTGAACATGCGCTTGCGTGTGTCTCGTGGTCGCGGTTACGAGCCAGCTGATCAGCGTGGACTGGACGAGGACGAAACTCGTGCCATTGGGCGTTTGCAGCTTGATGCTACGTTCAGCCCGGTTCGCCGAGTGTCTTATGCGGTTGAAAGTGCACGGGTTGAGCAGCGTACAGATCTCGACAAGCTTGTTATTGATCTGGAGACTAACGGTACGATCGATCCGGAAGAAGCAATTCGCCGGGCCGCGACTATCCTCCAGCAGCAATTGGCTGTATTCGTCGATTTCGATCATGAGAAAGAGCCAGAACGCGTCGAGGAAGAGGAAGAAATTGATCCGATTCTGTTGCGTCCGGTTGATGATCTTGAGTTGACTGTACGTTCGGCTAACTGCTTGAAGGCAGAAAACATTTACTATATCGGCGATCTAATTCAGCGCACAGAAGTGGAGCTGCTGAAGACGCCTAACCTTGGCAAAAAGTCGCTGACCGAGATCAAGGACGTTCTAGCGTCCCGTGGTCTGTCACTGGGAATGCGTCTTGATAACTGGCCGCCGGCAAGCCTTCGTGGTGATGACCGGGTTCTGGGCGGTTAATCGCCGATTAGTTTAAGGTAAGGAATCAGAGCAATGCGTCATCGTAAGAGTGGTCGTAAGTTCAACAGGACCAGTGCGCATCGCAAGGCCATGTTCCGTAACATGACTGCGTCACTGGTTGAGCACGAGCTGATCAAAACGACGCTCCCGAAAGCGAAAGAATTGCGTCGGGTAGCAGAGCCATTGATCACGCTCGCAAAGAATGATTCGGTTGCAAACCGTCGTCTGGCGTTCGCGCGCCTGCGTAGCGATGCAGCGGTAGCCAAGCTTTTCAACGAGCTGGGCCCCCGTTACAACGAGCGACCGGGTGGTTACCTTCGTGTCCTGAAGTGCGGTTTCCGTGCTGGCGACAATGCCCCTATGGCATTTGTTGAGCTGGTCGGTCGTCCTCTGGACATCGAAGCTGAAGAGATGGGCGACGACGAGTAAAATCGTTTCGGCTATTTCTTGAAAGGCCGGGATCCGAAAGGTTCCCGGTTTTTTTGTGTCTGGAATTTGGGGGTTCTGGCGGCGTGCTAACTTGGCGGGCTGGCCTGGGGTGCTAGGTTTATTTTCTTCGGAAAAATAACTCGCTGCGCTCAGACATCTTTTTCCGGCAGAAAATAAACCTAGCACCCCTGGCCGACGTAGTTTTGTGGTGTTTTCCCTATTTTTCCAGCATCGGTTTTAGGTATTTGCCGGTGTGGGAGTTTGCGTTGTTCGCTACGTCTTCCGGTGTACCTTCCGCAATAATCTGACCGCCACCAGAACCGCCTTCTGGGCCTAGATCGACGATCCAATCCGCGGTTTTGATGACGTCCAGGTTGTGTTCGATCACCACGATGGTGTTGCCATGGTCACGCAGCCGCTGGAGGACGTTCAGTAATTGTTGAATGTCGTAGAAGTGTAGGCCGGTTGTTGGCTCGTCCAGGATGTATAGAGTCTTGCCCGTGTCTCGCTTGGAGAGCTCTTTAGCGAGCTTCACGCGCTGTGCCTCACCGCCAGACAGCGTGACTGCACTTTGTCCGAGTCGAATGTAGGAAAGGCCTACGTCGATCAGGGTTTGTAATTTTCTGGCTAAGAAGGGCACGGCGTCGAAGAATTCTCGGCCTTCCTCCACGGTCATGTCGAGCACTTCGTGGATGTTTTTGCCTTTGTAGCGAACTTCCAGAGTTTCCCGGTTGTAGCGTTTGCCTTTGCAAATGTCGCATGGTACGTACACATCGGGTAGGAAGTGCATTTCTACTTTGATGACGCCATCGCCTTGGCATGCCTCGCAGCGGCCGCCTTTGACGTTGAAGGAGAAGCGGCCGACTTTGTAACCTCTTGAGCGGGCTTCTTGCGTGCCGGCGAACAATTCGCGTATCGGGGTGAACAGGCCTGTGTAGGTCGCCGGGTTGGAGCGGGGCGTTCTGCCGATCGGGCTCTGGTCAATGTCGATGACCTTGTCCAGGTGGTCCAGGCCCTTAAGGTTTTTATACGGGGCGTGGCTCAAACTGGTGGCTTTGTTTAGTTTCGCAGCCGCGACCGGGTACAGGGTGCTGTTGATCAGGGTGGACTTGCCGGAGCCGGATACGCCGGTTACGCAGGTCATAATGCCCAGGGGCAGGGTCAGCGTGACGTCTTGTAGGTTGTTTCCGCTGGCGCCGCTCAGTACCAGTTGTTTACCGCTTCCTTTGTTGCGCTCCGGCGGTATAGCAATACTTTTATCGCCGCTCAGGTATTGGCCCGTGAGTGAGTGTTTGTTGGCGATGATGTCGGCTGGTGTGCCTCTGGCGACCACCTGGCCGCCGTGTACTCCGGCACCGGGGCCGATGTCGATAACGTAGTCCGCAGCGCGGATGGCGTCTTCATCGTGTTCGACCACGATCACGGTATTGCCCAGATCCCGCAAATGGGTGAGGGTCGCCAGAAGGCGGTCGTTGTCCCGCTGGTGAAGGCCGATGGAGGGCTCGTCAAGGATATACATAACGCCAACCAGTCCCGCGCCGATCTGGCTGGCAAGGCGAATACGTTGGGCTTCACCGCCCGACAAAGTGTCGGCGCTGCGCTCCAGGGTCAGGTATTCGAGGCCGACGTTGACCAGAAACTGGAGGCGTTCGCGGACTTCTTTCAGAATCTTGTCCGCGATTTCGCCTTTTCGCCCGGGTAGGGTGAGCGTTCCGAAGTATTCGTGCGCCTCACCGACCGGCATGTGAGTGACGTCCGGCAGGTTTTGTTCTTTGATAAACACGTGCCGTGCGCTCTGCCTTAAACGGGAGCCGTGGCAGTCTTTGCACGGCTGGGTGCTGAGGTTTCTGGCCAGCTCTTCGCGCATGCTTTGGGACTCGGTTTCGCGGTAGCGGCGCTCGAGGTTGGGCAGGATGCCTTCAAAGGGGTGGGCCTTTTCGATGATCTGGCCCCGGGAGTTCACGTACCGGAAGGTTACTTCTTCAGCTCCGGTGCCGTGTAGCAGCGCGTTCTGGAAATCAGCGGGGAGTTCCTCCCACGGTGTTTCGAGATCCATACCATAGTGTTCGGCGACGCTGGTTAGCATCTGAAAGTAATAAACGGCCCGGCGGTCCCAGCCTTTGATGGCCCCTGAAGCTAGAGTCGCCTCTGGATGCTGAATGATTTTTTCCGGGTCGAAGAATTGTCGAACGCCCAATCCGTCGCAGGTGGGGCAGGCACCCGCAGGGTTGTTGAAGGAAAACAGTCGAGGTTCAAGCTCGCTTAGGGAATAGCCACACTGATTACACGCGTAGCGGGCGGAAAACGTATGTTCTTCGCCTTCGCCGGACATAGGGGCGACGAGCGCAATCCCGTCGGAAAGATCTAGGGCCGTTTCGAAGCTTTCCGCGAGCCGCTGTTCCAAGCCGGGTTTCACTTTGAAGCGGTCAACGACGACATCAATTTGGTGTTTGCGTTTTTTATCGAGCGCCGGCACGTCGTCGATGTCATAGACCGTTCCATCCACCCGCAGCCGAATGAAGCCTTGGCTGCGCATGGTGTCGATAACCTGCAGGTGCTCACCTTTGCGGTCCCTGATAACAGGCGCAAGGATCATCAGTTTACTGTCTTCCGGGAGCGCCAACACCTGATCGACCATTTGGCTGACGGTTTGA
This sequence comes from Marinobacter sp. MDS2, assembly GCF_030718085.1. Taxonomy (NCBI): domain Bacteria; kingdom Pseudomonadati; phylum Pseudomonadota; class Gammaproteobacteria; order Pseudomonadales; family Marinobacteraceae; genus Marinobacter; species Marinobacter sp. MDS2. The sequence continues at coordinate 147,557 of NZ_JAVAJF010000004.1, read as the reverse complement.
GCTTCCAGTGGTTGGTGATGGTCGGGGCAGCGGGGCTCGCCAGCACGGGCGAACAGTAATCGCAGGTAGTCGTAAATTTCGGTGATGGTACCGACGGTCGAGCGCGGGTTGTGGGATGTGGACTTCTGTTCGATGGAAATAGCCGGTGACAGCCCTTCGATGTGGTCTACATCGGGCTTTTCCATCATGGAAAGGAATTGCCGCGCGTAGGTCGACAAGGATTCTACGTACCGTCTTTGGCCTTCCGCATAGAGTGTATCGAACGCCAGGGACGATTTTCCCGAGCCCGACAGCCCGGTAATCACGATGAGTTTGTCCCGCGGCATATCCAGGTCGATGTTTTTCAGGTTGTGGGTGCGCGCACCCTTGATCTGGATATGGTCCATAACACCTCGCTTCCGATAAAAACGACCAGTATATCGTTTTCAGAAGAGCGCGGCTAAGTTGCCGACACTACGTAGGCTCGCCCGTTATGTGAGGAGTCCCGTCAGCGACTCGCTTCTGGTACAATGCGCGCCCGCGGCCGACGGCTGCAACCCTATTCATTCACTCCGGCACGGGTTATATGAACGCGCTTGAAAAACGCTCAGTCGCAGCTCTGGCTTCGGTATACGCCATGCGTATGCTGGGGCTTTTCATGGTTATGCCGGTGTTTGTGTTACTTGGCAGTGATTTGCAGGGGGCGACACCGGCACTGATTGGTTTTGCGATCGGGGCCTATGGGCTGAGTCAGGCGTTGCTTCAGATTCCGTTCGGTTTGATGTCGGATCGGGTAGGGCGCAAGAAAATGATCTATCTTGGCCTGATTTTGTTCGCTGCCGGGAGTGTGTTGGCAGGTGCGTCGGATTCCATTTACGTAGTGATTGCCGGGCGGATTTTGCAGGGAGCCGGCGCTATTGCGAGTGTTTTGATGGCGATGCTGAGCGACCTGACCCGGGAAGAGCAGCGAACCAAAGCGATGGCAACCGTGGGCATCTCCATTGGTTTATCTTTTTCTGTTTCGCTGGTGGTCGGGCCCTTGCTCGGCGCCGCTTGGGGCTTGTCGGGTATCTTCTACACCACGGCGGTGCTGGCTTTGTTGGCATTAGTGGTGGTAGCCAAGGTCGTGCCGACGCCACATCAGAACAAGGTGAGTGCGGATACGCATCCAGCGCGGGAAATGGTCGGCAAGGTCTTGGCAGATGGTCGCCTGTTACGGCTGGACTTTGGCATCTTTGCATTGCATTTCGCACTGACGTCTCTGTTTCTGGTTTTTCCGACTCTGCTCCAGGATGAGCTGGGGTTGGCTGCGACCTCGCATTGGTGGTTTTACCTCACGGTGATGGTTACGTCTTTTTTCGCCATGGTGCCCTTTATCATTATTGGTGAGAAAAAGCGTAAAATGAAGCCCGTACTGTGTGGCGCGATTGCCTTGCTGGCAGCGGCGACGGCTGCCATGACCGGCGTAACGGATAGCCTGGGATTGGCGTGGGTGGTTTTGTTCTTCTTTTTTATGGCGTTCAATTTGCTGGAAGCAAGTTTGCCGTCATTGATCAGCAAGGAAGCCCCTCCGGCGAGCAAAGGCACCGCGATGGGCGTTTATTCGACGTCTCAGTTTTTGGGGGCGTTTCTCGGGGGGGCGTTGGGTGGCTATTTGTTGCAACAAGCCGGTTTGAACGGCGTGCTGTGGTTAATGGCTGGCGCGTTGGTTGTTTGGTTACTGGTGGCACTTACTATGCCTACCCCCAGTTACACCACCAGTTTTGTAGTGCAGTTGCGTAATGCGGTCGCAACGCCCTTTGACGATATCGACCAGCGCTTGCGCGGCCTGTCTGGCGTAGCGGATGTGGTTATTGTTGAAGAAGCCGGGACGGCCTACTTGAAGGTGGATCGTCAGCACTTTAATGAAGATCAGCTTGCGCACCTGGAATTTGTGCGGCAGGGTGACAATACTTAAACATTGGATGCCTGCAGGGAGCGCAGGCGTTCGGTCAAAAAACACCAGGAGCAGAACATGGCACGAGGCATAAACAAGGTAATTCTGATCGGCAACCTGGGCCAGGACCCGGATACCCGATACACCCCGAACGGCAATGCAGTGGTTAACCTGAACCTGGCGACCGACGAAAGTTACAAGGATCGCCAGACTGGCCAGATGGTGCCGAGAACTGAGTGGCACCGGATTGTCATTTTCGGCAAGGTGGCGGAAGTTGCCGGGCAATACCTGCGTAAAGGGTCAAAGGTTTACATCGAAGGGCGTCTGCAAACTCGCAAGTGGCAAGGCCAGGATGGTCAGGACCGGTACACCACAGAGATCGTTGTGGATATCAACGGCCAGATGCAGATGCTGGATAGCCGCGGAAGCGAAGGCGGCATGAACCAAGGCGCTCCGCAAGGTCGTCCCCAGCAGCAGCCGCAAGCACCTCAGCAGCAGTATAATGCACCGCAACAACCTCAGCAGCAGGGCGGCTATAACAACCCTGCGCCGCAGCAACAAGCGGGCGGGATGCCGGAGCCCATTGACGACTTTGATGATGACATCCCGTTCTAAGGCCAAGTCACATCAAGTCGCATAAAAAACCCGAGCAGTGGCTCGGGTTTTTTATGGTATTCGCTTCGGCTCATGCCCCGCTATTCTTCCGTTGTTTCCGGGTGATCCAAACCCAGTTCATTGATTTTTCGGGTTAACGTGTTTCGGCCCCAGCCAAGCAGAATGGAGGCGTCACGACGTCGCCCGCCGGTGTGCTTCAGCGCGGTTTCAATCATGATCTTTTCGAACTCCGGTACAGCTTTGTCCAGTACGCTTTTCTTGCCTCGCTTCAGTTCTTGTTCCGCCCAGTTTTTCAGGCCCTCTTGCCAGGTCTGGCCGGTGGCGTCGTTGTCTGACTCGGCTTGGTCCAGGAGTTCTGGCGGCAGGTCGGCAACATGGATTTCGCGCCCGCTGGCCATGACGGTTAGCCAGCGGCAAGTGTTTTCCAGCTGACGAACGTTACCGGGCCAGGGCAGTGTTGATAAGTATTCCTCGGCGTCTTTACGCAGGATTTTGGGCTCCACGGCGAGTTCTTTGGCAGCCTGTTCGAGAAAATGCTGCACCAGTCGGGGAATGTCTGCGCGCCGCTCGGCGAGTTTCGGCAAATGAATCCGAATCACATTGAGGCGGTGAAACAAATCTTCCCGGAAGCTGCCGGCATTCACCAGTTTCTCAAGATCCTGGTGTGTTGCGGCAATGATGCGGACATCCACTTTGATCGGTGTGGTACCGCCAACCCGGTAGAACTCACCATCGGCAAGAACGCGCAGCAACCGGGTTTGGGTATCGGCGGGCATGTCGCCGATTTCATCCAGAAATAATGTGCCGCCATTGGCTTGCTCGAAGCGCCCCTGGCGCGTGCCTCCGGCGCCGGTGAACGCGCCCTTTTCATGACCAAACAGTTCCGACTCAATCAGGTCTTTGGGGATGGCGGCCATGTTCAGGGCAATGAAGGGATTGCGGGCGCGGGGGCTGTGGTTGTGTAGCGCCTGGGCGACCAGCTCTTTGCCGGTACCACTTTCACCGTTGATGAGCACCGTAATGTTCGAGTTCGAAAGGCGGCCTATGGCCCGAAAGACTTCCTGCATGGCCGGCGCTTCGCCGATGATCTCGGTGCTCTTCTGCACTTCTTCGATCTGGGGTTCGGCCGCGGCTCTTTGCTCATGGCTGTGCGCAATGGCGCGCTTTACCAAGGCAACCGCTTCGTCCACATCGAAAGGCTTGGGCAGATATTCGAATGCACCGGTCTGGTAGCTGGTGACGGCGCTGTCCAGGTCAGAGTGGGCTGTCATAATGATGACGGGAACGTCTGGGTGCAGCGCAACAATCCGGGAAAGCAAGGTGATGCCATCGACGCCGGGCATACGTATATCGCTGACAATGGCATCGGGCCGCTCACGCTCCAGGCGGGCAATGATGCCTTCGCCGCTGTCAAACGCTTGCACGTGCAAGCCCGCTTGGCTTAGCGCCCGTTCAAGCACCCAGCGGATGCTCTTGTCGTCATCGATGATCCAGACGTTTTCTGGCTGATTCATAAAGTGTCCTCCAGAGGCAGGAAGATTATAAAGTCGGTTTTTCCTGGCTCGCTTTCACATTCCACCAAACCACGATGCTGGCCGATGATGCTTTGGGTGATAGAAAGCCCTAAGCCTGTGCCTGAAGCCCGGCCGCTGATCATGGGGTAAAAAACGTTTTGCAACAGGTCAGCCGGAATGCCGGGCCCGTTGTCGATAATGTCGATGCGGCAAACCAGTCGATGGCGGTGATGACCAATGGTGAACTGCCGCAAAGTGCGAGTACGGAAGGTGATCGTCGGAGTTGATTCGGTGCCCGAAGCGTTCTCGTTTTCGAAAGCGGCTTCCATGGCGTTTCGGGCAATGTTCAAAACGGCTTGAATGAGCTGTTCTTTGTCGCCCGAGAATTCCGGAATGCTGGGGTCGTAATCTCGTAGTAGCTGAACTTTACCCCGGCTTTCGGCTTCAATCAGGGTGCGCACCCGTTCAAGAACTTCATGGATGTTGGTAGACGCAATTTGCAGAGCTTTATTGGGCCCGAGCATGCGATCGACCAAGCTCCGCAATCGGTCGGCTTCGTTAATGATCACTTGGGTGTATTCCCGCTGACCCTCGCTGTCGAGCTCTCGGTCGAGCAGTTGTGCCGCGCCCCGAATGCCGCCCAAAGGGTTCTTGATCTCGTGAGCCATGCCGCGCACCAGAATGCGCGAGGCTTCCTGTTTGGAGATGATGTCTTCTTCCCGACTGATGCGAAGCTGGCGGTCGATGGGTTGTAATTCGATAAGCAGTTCAATCGGATCGGTGCTGATGGGGCTCACAGAATAGTCCACCATCAGACTGGAGCCGGTGAGCAAGGCAAATTCAGCTTCGCGCCGTGTGTAGGATTGACCATTCCTTGCCGCGGCATGCAACGTTCTCAGCGCATTCTCCGAATCGATAAGCACATCGTTCAGCGGCGTACCTTGCGTTCGCATAAGGCTCGTTTCAAACAGGTTCTCGGCAGCCGGGTTCAGGTAGCGGATGGTTAGGTCATCGCCAAGAACCAGTACCGCGGTGGTTAGGCTGTCGAGAATGTTTTTGTACCCGGTTTCCAGGGTGGTAGACGGTCGAAACGACATGAAGGAATCCCGTTAGGCGCTCAGGGTTATTACTATGGTTAGCAATAAACGAACCAGTTTTTCGGTCTTATTCAATTAGCGGCGTTTATTCGAGATAGGGTGCCCCGGGGGAGGCCGTTCGTGCTTTGAATCGATGCAAAGCAGGAGAAGAGGCGGCAAGCGGCCCGGGTTTTGCCCTTTAGCCGCCTATAGCATGGCACCAATGTGGTGCCATTGCACTAATTTGGTGCGGTTTGGTTACCGTGCAACAGAGGGACGGTGCACGGTAAAGCGAACGGGGCTGCCGGTTTTCACCTGGACGCCGTTGCGGTCGATGATGTGGACGACAGCGTTGTGGGTGCCACGATCGATGTTTGGAACGGTAACGGAGCCCGATGTGCTTTGGCCGACAGGCTGGCCGTCGAGTGTGATCTCATATTTGTGGCCGGGCTTCAGGCCGGGGCTGCTGTGCACTTCAAAGGTGACTGTGCCGTTGCCACTGTGAAAGGCCTGTTCATTTTGCGGGTAGGCAAAGCCGAGTTCGTCATACGATGCCCCTTTGCGTTTGACTTCTTCCCGCAGTTTTTGGGTTTCGCGCACGGCTTCGGGTTTGGGCAGTGTGATGGTGGTGACGGGCTTTACCTTGACGGTTTCGCCGCCCTTGATGGGTTCGTCGGAGTAGGTCACGTTGCCTTGCGCATCAACGTGACGATAAACCTCTGCCCAACTGGTGGGGGCGGCAAGCAACAGCAGTGCGGATGCGAGCGTGACAAGAGTTTTCATGGTCGTGGCCTGTGCTCTGGTGAACTCACTTGATTATCAGGCGCAATGAGAGGGAGATCAACGCTCGGGATGGCTCGCTTGGTTACATCTCGTTAAGAGCGACAGGTGTTCTTCGGGTTTTGTGGAGCTGACCACAAAAAAACCCGCCGAGGCGGGTTTTTTTACTGCTTCATCGCACCTTCGCGGTGCAGCGTATTAGCAGGAGTAGTACAGCTCGAACTCAACCGGGTGCGTGGTCATGTTGATGCGCTCAACTTCGGCACGCTTCAGGTCGATGTAGCCGGCAATCATGTCTTCGGTGAACACGCCACCACGGGTCAGGAACTCGTGGTCGTCTTTCAGGGCGTCCAGAGCTTCTTGCAGAGTCTCGGCAACCTTCGGAATGTTCAGGGCTTCTTCTTTCGGCAAGTCGTACAGATCCTTGTCCATGGCATCGCCAGGGTGGATCTTGTTCTGGATGCCGTCCAGGCCGGCCATCATCAGTGCAGAGAAGGCCAGGTACGGGTTGGCAGCCGGATCAGGGAAGCGTACTTCAACGCGGCGGGCTTTCGCACTGTTCACGTACGGGATACGGATAGAGGCAGAGCGGTTGCGAGCCGAGTAGGCCAACATAACCGGAGCTTCGTAGCCTGGTACCAAACGCTTGTAGCTGTTGGTGGCCGGGTTGGTGAAGGCGTTGATGGCCTTGGCGTGCTTGATGATGCCGCCAACGTAGTAAAGTGCTTCGTCGCTCAGGCCAGCGTAGCTGTCACCCGCGAACAGGTTCTTGCCATCTTTGCTCAGAGACATGTGTACGTGCATGCCGGAACCGTTGTCGCCGACAACCGGCTTAGGCATGAAAGTCGCAGTCTTGCCGTAGGCGTGAGCAACGTTGTGCACGCAGTACTTCAGGATCTGAACTTCGTCTGCTTTCTTGGTCAGGCTGTTGGGGCCAACACCGATTTCACACTGGCCAGCGGTGCCAACTTCGTGGTGGTGAACCTCAATGGTCAGTCCCATGGATTCCATGGCAGCACACATGGCGCCACGCAGATCGTGCAGGCTGTCTACCGGAGGAACAGGGAAGTAACCGCCTTTGACGCCGGGACGGTGACCGATGTTATTGCGATCGAAATCTTCGCCGGATACCCAGGCGGCTTCTTCCGAGTAGAGCTCGTACATGGAGCCCTGCATGTCAGTTTTCCATTTGGCCGAATCAAAGATGAAGAACTCGGGCTCCGGGCCGAACAGCGCGCCATCGGCGATGCCGGTAGACTTCAGATATTCTTCTGCACGCTGGGCAACGGAGCGGGGGTCACGCTCATAACCTTGCATGGTGGTTGGTTCCACGATGTCGCAGGTAATGTTGATGGTGGCTTCTTCGGTGAACGGGTCCAGAACGGAGCTGCTGTCGTCCGGCATCAGGATCATGTCGGATTCGTTGATGCCTTTCCAGCCGGCGATGGAGGAGCCGTCGAACATCTTTCCATCGGCAAAGAAGTCTTCGTCAACTTCAGACGCGGGCAGGGTTACGTGCTGTTCTTTACCGCGGGTGTCGGTGAAACGCAGGTCGACCCATTTGACTTCGTGCTCTTTGATCAAATCAACAGTCTTGGACATTGTGCATGCTCCGTAAGTTATACATATTCGTTGTGCCGGATCGTTCAGCGTACTGAGGCCCGATCTGCTTGCAGGTGAGGGCAGCTTATCAGAAGCTGGCGGCCCTTACCTTTCAATTGCGGCTGATTGTCTCTAAGCAAGCGGCTTGCCAGTTTTCTAAAATTGCCTCACAAAAGCGCAGCAGCGGGGTTTTCGGACGATGTCGGGGCGCTTGCGGTGCTCGGCGCTGCAATTTTGAGCGCGTATTCGTGCGCCAAAATGGTGCGTTCGGCTAATAAATGCCTGATAACAGTGCGCTTCGCGATTGATTACATATTAAGCACTAATCTTCATATTATCGACATGGACTTTTCGATATACTGCGTCCCGCTAATTTCTGCAGGATACCAGTTGTGATTGATAAGCTTAGAAACGTTGCCATTATTGCCCACGTAGACCACGGTAAAACGACCCTGGTTGACCAATTGTTGCGCAAGTCCGGTACTTTGGACCGTAAAGAGCTCGAGAACGAGCGCGTTATGGACTCCAACGACCAGGAAAAAGAGCGTGGAATTACCATTCTGGCGAAGAACACCGCGCTGAAGTGGAAAGACTACGACATCAACATCGTGGACACCCCGGGACACGCTGATTTCGGTGGCGAAGTTGAGCGAGTCATGAGCATGGTAGACAGTGTTCTGCTCGTGGTCGATTCCATTGACGGCCCCATGCCCCAAACACGCTTCGTAACGCAAAAAGCGTTCGCGGCAGGGCTGCGCCCGATTGTTGTTGTGAACAAGATTGACCGTCCTGGCGCGCGTCCGGACTGGGTTGTGGACCAAGTTTTTGACTTGTTTGACAACCTCGGCGCGACCGACGAGCAGCTCGACTTCCCGATCGTGTACGCCAGTGCCCTGAACGGCATTGCCGGTATGGATCACGAAGACCTGCAAGACAACATGGATGCCGTATTCCAGGCCATTGTTGACTATGTGCCAGCGCCAGACGTGGATCTGGACCTGCCCTTCCAGATGCAGATTTCCCAGCTGGACTACAACAGCTTTTTGGGTGTTATCGGCATCGGCCGTATCGCACGCGGTAAAGTGGCCACCAACACGCCGGTTGTGGCTATTGGTGCCGACGGCAAAAAACGTAACGGTCGAATTCTCAAGATCATGGGTCACTCCGGTCTTCAGCGCGTTGAAGTGGATGAGGCGCAGGCGGGTGACATCGTGTGCGTGAGCGGCCTGGACCAGCTCTTCATCTCTGACACCTTGTGTGATCCTTCGAATGTTGAAGCTTTGCCGGCCCTGACCGTTGACGAGCCTACTGTTTCGATGACCTTCCAGGTCAACGACTCGCCGTTTGCGGGTAAAGAAGGCAAGTACGTAACCAGCCGCAACATTAAAGAGCGTTTGGAAAAAGAGTTGCTGCACAACGTGGCGCTGCGAGTTGAAGAAGGCGACTCCGCGGACAAGTTCAAAGTGTCTGGTCGTGGTGAGCTACACCTGTCGGTGCTGATTGAAAACATGCGCCGCGAGAACTTCGAGCTGGCGGTGGGTCGTCCGGAAGTGGTGATCAAAGAAGTAGACGGCGAGAAGCAAGAACCGTACGAAAACGTGATCATCGACATCGAAGAGCAGCATCAAGGCCCCATCATGGAGCAAATGGGTCTGCGCCGTGGCGATATGACCAATATGATCCCCGACGGCAAAGGCCGCATGCGTCTGGAATACACCATTCCTGCCCGTGGTTTGATTGGTTTCCGGAACGCCTTCCTGACCATGACTTCTGGTACTGGTATCCTGACCTCGACTTTCAGTCATTACGGTCCTGTGAAACTGGGTGAAGTCACCAGCCGCCAGAACGGTGTCATCGTGTCCATGGCGACCGGCACTGCGCTGACGTACTCACTGGAAACCCTGCAGAGCCGAGGCAAGCTGTTCCTTGAGCCGGGCCAGGAAATCTACGAAGGTCAGTTGTGTGGTATCCATAGTCGCGATACCGATCTGGTGGTTAACCCGACCAAGGGTAAGAAGCTGGATAACATGCGTGCGTCTGGTAAAGACGAAGTTATCGGCCTGGTGCCGCCCATCAAGCATACGCTTGAACAGGCGCTTGAGTTTATTGACGACGACGAGCTGGTGGAAGTAACGCCAAAGTCGATCCGTCTGCGTAAAAAGCTTCTGACCGAAAACGAGCGTAAGCGCGCCGGTAAGAAGTAAGAACTGTTGGCCCGGAAGGGCAGGTGATCACGTTGAGGAAAGCGCAGTCTTTCCGGGTCGTGATGCCTGCCCTCCGGGCCGGTTATCTTTCGTGCTTTGTTTCTATTCCCTGCATTAAATCTGTAATCCCTCTCGTTTATCTCGGCTAGACTTTCGGTATTCAATCATCGGAGTCGGTCATGCTTACTCTTTACCCTGAAATCCAACCCTATGCTCGTCATCACCTTGCGATGGATGAGGTTCATGAGCTGTACCTGGAAGAATCCGGCAACCCGGACGGAACGCCTGTGCTGGTTGTGCACGGTGGCCCCGGTGGTGGATGCGAGGACTACCATCGCCGATTTTTTGATGCAGAGCGCTTCCGAATCATTCTGTTGGATCAGCGCGGAGCCGGCCGCTCGACACCGCTGGCGGAGTTAGAGGAAAACAGCACCGAAAATTTGGTGGAAGATATGGAAAAGGTGCGCCAGTTCCTCGGGGTGGATCGTTGGTTGTTGTTTGGGGGTAGCTGGGGCTCCACGCTTAGTCTGGTTTATGCGCAAACGCATCCGGAGCGGGTGTTGGGGTTGGTTCTGAGGGGCATTTTTCTTTGCCGGCCAAAGGATATTCAATGGTTCTATCAGGAGGGCGCAAGCCGGATTTTCCCCGATTACTGGCAAGACTTCCTGGCGCCTGTTCCAGAGGCAGAGCGAGGTGACATGGTTGCCGCTTATTACCGGCGTTTGACCAGTCACAATGAACTCGAACAGATTCAGGCGGCGAAGGCCTGGTCTATTTGGGAAGGCCGTTGCGCAACGCTCCAGCCGAATCCGAAAGTGGTGGAGCATTTCGGGCACCCTCATGTTGCGATCGCACTGGCTCGAATTGAATGCCATTACTTCATGAATCAAGGTTTTTTGCAGACGGATCAAATTATTAATAACACCGATAAGCTGGCGGATATCCCGGGCATTATCGTGCACGGCCGCTACGACATGGTGTGTCCGCTGGATAATGCCTTCGCCCTAATTGCAGCGTGGCCTGAAGCCGAATTGCAAATCATTCGCGATGCCGGGCATTCAGCCTCCGAACCCGCCATTGTGGATGCGCTGATTCGTGGTGTTGAGCAAGTTGTCGCCAAAGGCGCACCTTCAGCTGGTTGATTATTAGACTTTTTGTTGACTTGGCGGGGTTGCGACCTGCGAATGGCCCCTATACACTCTGGCTCGTTACCGTGTTTTAACCCTACGAGCCAGGTTGCCAAGGGACTGCATGAAAGGTTTGATCCAGCGAGTATCGGAGGCAAATGTCGCCGTAGGGGGCCGCCAAATTGCCAGCATTGGTAATGGGCTCTTATTGCTATTGGGCGTGGAAAGGGATGACACAGCAGTTCAGGCGAAGGCGCTGTGTCGAAAGATTCTGTCGTACCGGGTTTTTCCCGACGAGCAGGGCCGGATGAACGTAAGCGTTCAGGACTCCGGTGGTGCCCTTTTGATTGTTCCTCAGTTTACCTTAGCCGCGGATACCTCTTCCGGAACCCGGCCGGGCTTTTCTCTTGCGGCTTCCCCCGATGTTGCTAATCGTCTGTACGAAGAGTTTATCATTCAGGCGAAGCGTCTGTTGGGATCTGAGCGCGTGCAAACCGGCGAGTTTGGCGCAGATATGAAAGTGGGGTTAGTTAATGACGGGCCGGTGACGTTTTTGTTGGATACGGGGCAGTCAGAACGGGCCAGCAGGTAACTGATGTAATAATGCCCGTGATTAGGGCGCTTTTGGGCAGCTGAGTCGTGTATGGCTGATGGCAGGGCTCAGGTAAAAAGAAGCTAAATTTGTAAGTTGTTGGCCTGAAAGAAAATAGTTAATTTGGGCCTGAATTATGCTGTAGCAGACCATTATTGTCGTAAGTGTTGGTAGGTTCACAGGTTTTAAGTCGAGCGCTTAATTAGGTTAAAAATTAACCGCTAAAAATTTGCAAAAATGTAATTGTTGTATTAAAACAGGATCATCACAGGGGACTTTAACAGAGTCCTGTAAGTGACTGAGAATCAAGGCCAGCTGTTCGCCTTGTTAGATAAAAAGAAAAGACCGGGCCTTAAGACCCGTCGAAGAACCTGAGTTAACTCACAAAGGAAGATGCAACATGAAAAAAACTATCCTTGCTTCTGCTATCGCAGCTGCAACCTTCTCTGGCGCTGCTCTGGCCCAAGAAAGCAACCTGCCGACTGTTTACGGTAACATTCAGTATGCTCTGACTCACAACAATGTTGAAGGCGGCAGCAGCGATATCGCTCACAACGACAATGGCTCCACCATTGGCCTGAAGCACGACCACGAAATTGCTCCTGGCGTTACTGGCTTCTTCAAGATTGAACTTGACGGTATCGATGCTGACGACAAATCCAAAGGTCGTGGTCGCATTAAGCTGGACGAAGCATACATCGGTGTGAAGGGTGACAACTTCGGTCAGGTATGGGTTGGCTCTGATGATTCTCTGTATGAGTCTACTATCGACCGTATCGCTAACTACTACGAAGTGGCGAAGTACAACATCGGTGGCAGCTACACCACTGGCGAAGGCGACTTGATTCAGTACATGACGCCTTCTTTCGGTGGTTTGAAGCTGGGTGCTGCTGTTCAGGTGAACGGTGATGGCGATAGCCAATCTGGTGGCAAGAAGAGCTACCCGTATCAGTTGGCTGCCATCTACTCCGTTGATGCGCTGACCCTTGCTTTTGCTATGGACTCTAACGATGGTGCTACATCGTATTCTTCCAGCACAGCCGAAGCTCCGAAGAACAACGAAAACACCTACGGTGTGCGCGTAGCATACGCCGCTGATGCTTTCGGTGCTTCACTTGAATACCAGACCCGTAAAGATGCTTACGACATTGTTGGTGTTCAGGGTACCTACACTCTGGGCAAAAACGTGTTTGCGCTGTCATACGAGCTGGCGGAAGCTGACGGTGTGAGCGGCGACGCGAAGATGGATACTGTTGCCCTGCAGGCGCTGCACAACCTGTCTGACAACATGTACGTCTACGTTGAAGGTAACCTGGCCGGTGGCGATGACGGAGTTTATGGTGTTGCTGACGAGAGCGAAGCTTCAGCCATCTCTGTGGGTGCTACCTACTACTTCTGATCAGCTAACCAGCTAATCCAGTAGTATCGAAAACCGGTGGCTCAGGTCACCGGTTTTTGTATTTTTAGCCTCCAAGTTTTTCAGGAATCCCCTATGGCCACCGAACTCGAAATCAAACTGACCCTAGCTGAGCAGTCTCAAGCTGAAGCATTGGCGTGGTTGCTGGCCCAACCGGAAGCCTCCGAAGGCCCGAGAAAGGTGTTGGTGAACCGTTATTACGACACGCCCAGCGCAGCGCTGAACCATGCCAGAGCGGCACTACGTGTGCGTGAGGCTGGCGGCCGGTATATTCAAACCCTGAAAACCCAAGGCGAGTTTGTCGATGGCGCTCATCGGAGGGAAGAGTGGGAATGGGAGATCCCGAGTGCAGATCTGGATTTAGCATTACTCGAGCAAACCCCGCTGAATAATCAGTTGGATCTGTCCGAATTAGAGCTGGCATTCGAAACCAACTTCACGCGACAGATCGTCATGCTGAATACTGGGGAAGCTGTGATCGAGGTGGCAGTCGATTCCGGAGAAATTGCCGGTGGAGGCGGTGCTAGGCCGTTGCACGAAGTGGAATTTGAATTGAAGTCCGGTCACTCTGAATCATTGATGATCTGGGCGGCAGCACTGGCCCGAGAGGTGCCAGTATTCCTTAATCTGGTGAGTAAAGCAGAGCAGGGCTATCACCTGGCGGGCATTCATCAGCCAACCCTTCGCCAAAGCACCGAAGTACTCTCGGTGACGGAGTTTTTGTACCAGCTAAGTCGCGCTTGGCTGATAAGTGTGCCGGTTGTTTTGTCCGAGGAATCGCTGTTCGATGTGCAACGGTTAGCCGGAAAAGTTGGTCTTCAGAACGTGTGGGATCAGCTCATGCCTGAATTGATTCGCGGTTCCACCGTTCCCGATATTATCGAACGCATTCCCCGCATGGGCGAATTGCAGCTAGCGATGGCCTCCGCTAGCTGATATTGAGTAAGGCGGTGGCAATGCTGAAGTAAATCAGCACACCGCTCACGTCCGCGATGGTTGTAATCAGTGGGGTGCTGGCGGTCGCCGGGTCGAATTTTAGTTTGTCGAGCAGAAAGGGCAGCAGCATGCCGATCAAGCTGCCGACCATCACTACGACAATCATCGTCACTGCAACCACGATGGCAATTTCTGGCCCTGCTCGCAGTAGTCCGACCACCATCACAGCCGCGGCCATGGTCAAGCCAAGGCCGGTCGCGACCAAGGTTTCTTTCCCTAGCAAGCGCCCCCAGTCCTTGACGGTCACGTCGCCCGTGGCCATGCCTCGCACCATCAGGGTAGCTGACTGAGCGCCGGCGTTACCCGCGCTGGCAACCAGCAACGGCATAAAAAACAGCAGGGCGATGTGCTCGGAGATAATGCCTTCAAAGTACGCGATGCCTGCACCCGTGAAGATATTGGCGAACACGAGAATGACCAGCCACTGCACTCGGGAACGATAGAGTGAAAACGGTGAGGCATCTCTCAAGGTGCCCGTGAGTTTTCCCACCGTCGCACCTTTGTGCATATCTTCTGTCGCTTCGGCTTCCGCGGCGTCCATGGCGTCGTCGTAAGTGACAATGCCAACCAGTCGGTCGTCCTGATCGACAATCGGCAGAGCCAATAAGTCGTACCGCGAAATCAACCTTGCCACCTCTTCCTGGGGGGTGTCGGTATTGGCGGTCACCAATCCGGTCGCAATCAGATCGTTGACGGAGGCGCTGGGTGTGGCGGTAATCAGGTTTCTGAGAGAAACAGCCCCTAACAGGGTGTGGTTTTCATCCACGATATACGCGTGGTAGATGGTTTCTTTGTCGGGTGCGGTTTTACGTAACAAGTCGATGGCCGCGCTGGCGGTTACGCCGGTGTTGATCATCGCGTAATCGGAACTCATCAAGGCCCCGGCGGTGCCTTCCTCAAAGCTGGCCAGGCGCCGGAGGTCTTCCCGTTCTTTGCTGGCCAAGGATTGAAACAGGCTGTGCTGTTTTTGTTCGTCCAGCAACTGGAAGAAGTCAGCCCGCTCGTCAGACGGCATCGCCGTGACTAGTTCGGTCAGGCTGCGAGTCGGAAGTTGTTGGGCGATCAGGGTTTGCGTGGCCGGGCCAATATACCCCAGTACTTTTCCGCCTTGTTCGGTGGGTAGCGCGCTTAACAGGCGTATACCCGAATCCGGGTGCGCTTCAATGAAGTCTGCCAAATCGGCGGCATTAAAGGACGATGCGGCGATTTGCATCTGGCTGTCATCGTTTGCCGCGAGCGCAGTAAACAATGGCTGGAAGAATTCAACGTCCAGTAATGACATGGAGAACCCCGTTGACCTTATTCGTTATGTGCTTCGTCGTTGCCTTGCAGCTCGCGCCACTTCTTCAGGAACTCTCGATAGCGATCCAGAGCCTCTTCCACCACGGTCACCGTCGGGGTGTCGCTGGAGCTTACCAGCACAATGAGCCCTTTACCTTCCACCTCTTTGTTTGAGGCGGGGTGGCAGATCACCTCGTTGTCGTGATCGATATAGGCCAACGCAGTTCCGATGCCGTGGCGGACTAGGGCGCTGACGATGTCGGCCCAGGTCAGATCATCCAGTTCAAGTTCGTAGCGGTGAGGGTGATCGCGTTCGTAGTTGAACATGTCTTCGAGTACTTTTTCGGAGCCCGGTGCGACGACGGCCCGAACCATGATTTCCGGGTAGGTGCGAACAGGGCGAATCACGGTGCGCACGCCCAGGGTTTTGAAGCGGTCTCGGTTGATATCGCTGACGCACTCCACGGTAGTGCGGTTGCCCAGGTTGGATTCCGTTAAGCGATGAGAAATGTCGAACGTCAGGCTGTCAGAGAAAGCGTCGGTTTCGTCGGCCGCAAGCACGATGATATGTCGGGCATCGCCCGCGTGAGCGGCTTTAAGTGCCTCCGGATCATTTCCCGCGCCATGAAAGTGCACCATGCCGCAGTCCCTCAATTCGGCCGGTAAGCCGCCGGGGAACTGGCGAGTCAGCAGAATGATCGGAACGGTATGGTATTCCGGGATGGAGCGAATTTGAGAAGCGAAGCGCATGAAATATTGCTCGCCCCCGCTGCGTGGCGTGTTGATGATTACGATGTGGTCTTTCATGTTGTAGATCCAGCGTCCAGTCAGAATTCGTTCGCGGCGGTAAAAACGGTACTCAATGTAGTCACTGACAATCAGCGTCAGCAGCGTGATAGAGGAAATGAACATCAGCAATACCGTGCTGATGCGCCCAACCGCTGTCACCGGGGCAAAGTCGCCATAGCCCACAGTGACCAGTGTGGTCATGGTTAGCCATGCGGACTCGAACAGCGTCAGGGGTTCAAAGGCCCACAGAATCAGAATATGAGTACAGGTCAGTGCTGCGAGTGTCAGGAACAAGCGCTTGACCCGTTGGCGAATCAGCCCACCCATCGGCAGGTGCGACTGAGTGTGCTCCGGATTTAGCGGTCGCTTATTTCTCATCATGAAGGTTGGGGCCTGTTCAGTCCTTGGCGAGTTCGTTATACAGTACTTGGAATATATCAGAGAGATAAGGGAGTTGCGTTATGTCCGAGCCTTGGAAATCGCTACCGGCAGCGCTTGCTGATGATGTATCGGCCTGCTGGTCGTCGGTATTTCCAGACGGTGTGCCCGAGTGGTTGGCCGTGATATCCGAGCCGGACATTGCAGAAGCGGTGGCGCGCAGCGTGTTTTTGCGCCAAACCCTGCAGCGTCATCCTGACTGCATGCGCGAGGTGTTTGCCAGTCGCCCTATGACCGAGCCTACCACCGAGGCGTGGCTGACGGAACGCTGGGCCAGTTATCTGGATTCGGTTCAAGCCGAGCCGGATTTGCACAGCGCGTTGCGCCGGTTCCGCCGAGAAGTACAGTTTCGCATCATCTGGCGCGATCTGATGGGTTGGGCAGATCTCAACGAAACCATGCTTGCCACCAGTGCTTTTGCCGATGTGTGTATTGATGGAGCGCTGAATTGGCTCTACAACAAAGCCTGCGATGAATTTGGCACGCCTTGGGGCAAGGACCCGATCACCGGAGAGGATACACCTCAACGTATGGTGGTGCTGGGTATGGGCAAGCTCGGGGGGCGTGAGCTGAACGTATCCTCGGATATTGATCTGATTTTTGCTTTTCCTTCCAATGGCGAGACCCAAGGCGGTCGCCGCGCTTTGGATAACCAGCAGTTTTTCATTCGGCTGGGGCAGCGACTGATTCAGGCGTTGGACCAAATCACCGCCGACGGCTTTGTGTTTCGAGTTGATATGCGTTTGCGGCCCTACGGCCAAAGCGGGGCGTTGGCGCTGAGTTTTGCAGCGCTGGAAACCTACTATCAGGACCAAGGCCGCGATTGGGAGCGCTACGCCATGGTAAAGGCGCGGGTGGTCGCGGGAGATCAGCGGGCAGGGGCTGTTCTGATTGAGAGCTTGAGGCCGTTTGTGTACCGCAAATACATCGATTTCAGCGCCTTCGAGTCGCTTCGCAATATGAAAGCGATGATTGGCCGGGAAGTGCGCCGCAAAGGGCTGGAAGACAACATCAAACTGGGCAGCGGCGGTATCCGCGAAATCGAGTTTGTGGTGCAAGCCTTCCAGCTGATCCGCGGTGGACGTGACCGAGAGCTGCAGCAGCGCGAGTTACTGAATATTCTCAAAGAACTGGAAGAGCTGGAACTGCTGCCCTCGCCGGTGGTGAATGAGCTTCGCGAAGCCTACGTGTTCTTGAGAAACATCGAGCATGCTCTGCAAGGGGTGGAAGACAAACAAACCCAAACCCTGCCGGACAACCCCCTGTGCCAGGCCCGAATTGCACGCATTATGGGGTTTGAAGACTGGTCCGCTTGCGAGTCGGCGTTGGCGAGCCATCGAGAGCGGGTGGCGCTGCATTTTGCCAATATCATTGCCACCGAAGATGAAGAGGGTGAAGGCGATGCTGCGGTGGACGACGGCTGGTTTGAGCTGTGGTTGTCGGAAATGGATGAGCCTGCGGCCATCGAGTGGTTGGCTGAGCAGGGTTATGAAAACCCCGAAGGCAGTTATCGGTTGCTGGCGGCCTTACATAACGGTCGCACCGTGCAAACGATGCAAACCCAGGGCCGTAAGCGCCTGAATCAATTCATGCCTCTGCTCCTGAGCGCGCTGACCGAGGTGGAAAACGCCTCGGAAACCCTGGAGCGGGTTTTGCTGTTGGTGGAGGCCATTCTGCGCCGAACCGCCTACATGGTTTTGTTGGTGGAAAACCCCAACGCGCTGACTCAGCTGGTCGGGCTGTGCAGTGAGAGCCCGTGGATAGCCAAGTTGCTGGCAGACACGCCACTGCTGCTGGACGAGTTATTGAACGCCGAGAGTCTATACAGCCCGCCGGCTAAAGAGGCGTTGCAGGATGACTTGCGCCAGCAAATGCTGCGAATACCTTATGAAGATCTTGAAGAACAGATGGAGTCTCTTCGACACTTCAAAAAAGCGCACACCCTGCGGGTAGCCGCCTCGGAGATCAAAGGCACCTTGCCACTGATGAAGGTGAGTGATTACCTGACCTGGATTGCCGAGGTGGTGCTGGACCACGTGGTGGATGTGGCCTTTTCGAATTTGGTGAGCCGGCACGGGCGTCCCCAACGTTCGGATGGCACCGCTTGCGATACTGACTTCGCCATCCTGGGCTACGGCAAGCTGGGTGGCATCGAGCTAGGTTACACCTCGGACCTGGATTTGGTGTTTGTGCACCAGTCCGACCCGCTTTTGGCAACCGACGGCGACAAGCCGATCGATAATGCCATCTTCTACACCCGTCTAGGCCAGCGCATTGTGCACATCCTCAGCACGCAAACCCCGTCCGGCCAGCTGTACGAAGTGGATATGCGCTTGCGGCCGTCTGGCAATTCGGGGCTGTTGGTCAGCACGCTGCAGTCGTTTGAGAAGTACCAGCAGAACGATGCGTGGACCTGGGAGCACCAAGCTCTGGCACGGGCGCGCGGGGTCGCAGGTTGCCGGGACACCTTGGCGGCCTTTGAGCGCGTGCGGCATGCTATTTTGTGCGCCAAGCGTGACAAGCAGGCGCTCCGCAAAGAAGTTGTTGATATGCGGGAGAAGATGCGGGTTAATCTTGGCACACCCGTCGCGAAAAGGGCTGAAGAGTTCCACGTTAAGCATGATTTTGGTGGCATTGTGGACATCGAGTTCCTGGTGCAATACCTGATGCTGGCGTGGAGTGGCGAGCATCCGGAACTGACCCAATGGAGCGATAACATTCGTCAGTTGGAAGAGCTGGGACGTGCCGGTGTGTTGGACGTGGCGGATACCGAGAAGTTGCGAGAAGCGTACATTGTTTTGCGGTCAACGATCCATCGGCGGGCACTGCAGAACCTGAGCAGCCGTGTTGAGGGAGAGCGATTTGCCGAGGAACGTGACTATATCGAAAAGATGTGGAAAAAAGTCATGCTTGATTAGCAAGCTAAATTTATTTCTGGCCGGTATTCCTGCTAGAATGCGAGTTCCCCGAAAATCGCTTTTTTAGGAGCAGAAAAGAAATGTCGATGGCTGATCGCGATGGCGTTATCTGGCTGGATGGTGAAATGGTTGAATGGCGCGAAGCCAAGACCCACGTCCTTACCCATACCTTGCACTACGGCCTCGGCTGTTTTGAAGGGGTGCGAGCCTACAATACCGCCAATGGCCCGGCGATTTTCCGTCTGAAAGAGCACACCGACCGTCTGTTCCGCTCGGCTCATATCCTGAATATGAAAATGCCGTTCAGCAAAGATGAGATCAACGAAGCCCAGCGCGCCGCTGTTCGTGAAAACAATCTGGACGAAGCCTACCTGCGCCCGATGGTGTTTTTGGGATCTGAAGGTATGGGACTTCGCGCCGATAACCTGAAAGTGCACGTGATGGTTGCCGCCTGGAGCTGGCCTTCCTACATGTCGCCTGAGGCCAAAGAAGTGGGCATCAAGGTGCGTACCTCTTCTTACACTCGCCACCACGTCAACATCACCATGTGTAAGGCGAAGGCGAACGGTAACTACATCAACTCCATGCTGGCGTTGAACGAAGCCATCTCTGGCGGTGCGGAAGAAGCGTTGTTGCTGGACAACGAAGGCTACGTCGCAGAAGGTTCCGGTGAGAATATCTTCATCGTTCGTGACGGCGTGCTGCACACGCCTGAGCTAACCTCTTGCCTGGAAGGTATTACCCGCGCCACCATCATCGATTTCGCCAAAGAGCTGGGCTTGCAGGTGAAAGAGCGCCGGATCACTCGTGACGAAGTATATGTTGCTGAAGAAGCTTTCTTTACCGGCACCGCTGCGGAAGTACTGCCGATTCGTGAACTGGATGGTCGTGCCATCGGCGCAGGTAAGCGCGGCCCGATCACTGAAAAGCTTCAGAGCATGTATTTTGATGCCGTTAAGGGTAAGCTGGCTCAGCATTCTGAGTGGCTGACTCACGTTAAAGGCTAAAGCAGTTAGCTATTCCAAAGTGGCCGCCGGTGCTTCCAGTGCCGGCGGCTTCGCTATATTGAACTCACGGAAAAACAGGGCAAGACAATGGCAGACGTAATCAAGGTACCGGTTTCTTTCGGTGAAGTGCTGGATAAGATCACGATCCTTGAAATCAAATCCGAGCGCATTAAAGACGAAGCAAAGGTCAAAAACGTGCGTTTGGAGCTGGATGAGCTGAGCGCAACCTGGGACGAGGCCGTAAAAGACAAAGCGGCCGAGATTGCGGATCTGCGCAAGCAGCTTAAAGCGGTGAACGAAGAGCTTTGGGTGATTGAAGACGATATCCGTGACGAAGAGGCGGACCAGAACTTCGGCCCACGTTTTATTGAGCTCGCTCGTGCGGTCTATGTCACCAACGACAAGCGTGCGGCTATCAAGAAGGAAGTGAACCTGGCGCTGGGCTCCCGCTTTGTTGAAGAGAAGTCTTATCAGGATTACACCGCGCGCAAGTAAGGCGGGCAGCCGCAGGGTTCGCTGAAGCTGCTGAACGACCGTTAACCCGGTCGTGTTCAGGAGCTTCAGCGGATTTGTTTGGGGATTAGGTGTTTTCGGTCATCCAGCGATCCAGCATTTCAGTCGCGTCTTTGACAGACACCAACTCCATCGCCCCCTCGAATTCTGCTTTGGCGCCCCAGCGCGCTTCTTCTATGGCTTTGCCGGTAAACTTTTTCAGTGCGTCCGGATAACGGTTTACACACCATTCCAGCGAATTGTAGGGCCCTGAGCGATTGGGGTTACTGGCGGCGAAAATGCCCAAGACATCGGTATTCACCGAGCTGGCGATATGAGCCGGGCCGGTGTCCGGTGCCACTACAAGGTCGGCCTTGCTCATTAAAGCCGTGAGCTGTTTTAAAGTGTCTTTGCCGCAAATGTTGTGAGCTTTGTGTTTCATGGAGCTTTCGATAGCTGCGCAATACTCCGCTTCAAACGGTGCCGGACTACCCACCAGAATGACCTTCATGCCGTAAACTTCGATGGCATAGTCTGCAAGCTGCGCGTAGCGCTCTGCCGGCCAGTTTCTGAGCGTGTGACTCGCACAGGGGCTAATGATCAGATTCTTGCGATCTGCTGCCAGATGGCTACGAGCAAATTCGTGATCTGCGTCTGACAGCGGGATGTACCACCGAGGTGGGGCGGCTTTGAGCCCAAGTGGTTCCAGGAAGCTCGCCAGACAATCTCTGACGTGCTGCTGAGCCGCGGGAGCAATGCGCTTGTTAATGAACAAACTGTGTAAGTCTTTACTGCGGGCTTTGTCGTAACCGACTTTGATTTTGGCCGGAATCAACGCTGCGGCGAGATTTGCTCTCAACGCGACCTGCATGTGCAACAAGGCATCGAACTTACGGCCTTTCATGTGCTTTCGCAGCTCCGCATAGCCCTGACGCCCGGCTTTTTTGTCGAAGATGATGAATTCGACGCCTGGCAGGTCGCCGATCAGCTTGGCTTCGATTTTGCCGATGACCCAGGTGATTTTGACGTCGGGCAGTTGCTCTTGAAGGCTCAGGACAACCGGGATGACGTGAGTGACGTCGCCGATGGCGGATAGGCGGAGGATGCAGATGGATTTCATCGATTTAAGAGCCATTTACGAATCTTTCACAGCAGGATGTGGAGCCCGGGAGGGCTCGTTGGTAAACTGATCGCCAGTTTAGCCTAATGAGCTATCAACGTCTTTATCTGGCTCCGGTCAGTGCCAGCCTCGGAGAAAATAGTTTGTGAACTCTGCCGCGAGCCGAATTACTCCTCCTGACCAGCTGAAGCTGGTGGTTGCTGAAGCCTGTCACGGTGTTACTGAAGCATGGTTTTATCCCGAATACTGGGGTGACAGTGCGGAGCCTGTCTCCTCTGGGGGTAGAGGAGGGGCTTGGTTCATTCGCCGAGATGCAAACAATCTTGTTCTTCGACACTATCGGCGGGGCGGGCTTATGTCCCGCATTGCTAAGATAACCTACTTTTTCACGGGTTTTGAGCGAGCGCGATCGGTGGCGGAGCATCGACTACTCGAACGTTTGTATGCTGCGGGCTTGCCCGTGCCGGAGCCTGTTGCCGCGATTGTGTGGAGGCGTCGTTGGTTTTGGTATCAGGCGGCCATTTTGATTAAACGTATACCCGGTGCCGTAACCTTTGCTGACTGTGCGTCGATCACTCATGAGCATCTATGGAGAAAGTTGGGCAGGGTGATTCGCCAGTTTCACGATCATGGCTTGGATCATGTGGACTTGAATTGTGACAATATCTTGGTGGCGGGCGAGCGCATTTATCTGATTGATTTCGATCGATGCAGACTAGTGACGCCGAGCGACAGAAGGCCAGATTCTCCGTGGCGCCAGAAGAATCTAAGTCGCTTACGTCGTTCTGTTGAGAAACGATGTGTGCATCTGAGTGATAGAGAACGGCAAGCGAACTGGGACGTTCTTCTTCATGCCTATGAGTATGAAGAACGTTAATTTGATGTTTTAAGGCGCAATTTTTACTGATGGCCACTATCGAGTTTAAAGAAGAACTGCACTCCAATATTCGGCGCACCCGAATTACTTATCGTGCTTTGGTTGATGGGCAGGAAGTTGCGGTCAAATGCTATCGAAAGCCGTTGTTTGGATTAATTCATTGGTTGAGAGCGCTGCGGCGTGGAAAGAAAATCCGGCGAGCAGGTGGGCCGGTGCCGGGTATTGTATATGCTGGGTGGGTTCAGAAACTTCAGTGTTTTGGTTTTGCCACTGAATTCCTTTCGGGATATAGATCAATGCGTGAGGTTCTTAGGTCAGCCTACGAGCAAAGTGACCAGGCTCGAGTTTTAGAGCTTTTAGACCTTTTAGGGCGCTGCGTAGCTGATCTCCATAAGTTAGGGATTGAGCAACTCGACTGCAATTTGACCAATTACCTGATAAATGCCGATAACGTTATCCGAATGGTGGACGAGGATGATGTGCGGCTGCACCCGCGAGGCCTGAATGAATCGCTGGCACTTACGAATTTGGCCAATTTGGGGGCGAGGCTTCCACCTGGAGATCTGCCGCGGATCTTGCACGAAGCATACTTGGATGCTTGGGGAGCAAGTCCGGGGGAGTTAAGGTCTGATCCCGAATGTTTTGAACACCGGGTCTTTGAGAAAAAGCAAATGTTACGCATCAAGCGTGCTGCTAGAGATGCGGCACCCGACCGAGAGTTTGATTGATGGAAAGCACGCCGATATTTTTGGTCTCCATGAAAGGGGACTCTGCTCGTCGCGAGCGCCTAGAGAAAAGTTTTCCCGAGCTATACTCGTCCATGACTTTGGTAGAGGCAGTGGATGGCCGCAAGCTTGGGGCCCAAGGCTATTTTCGCTACGCCTCAAGTGCAATGGTAAATCATCGTCGGATACTCGCGCCGGCCGAGGTGGGCTGCAGTTTAAGTCACATAAAAGCACTTGAGTTATTTCTGCAAACTGAAGCCGAGCGAGCCGTTATCCTTGAGGATGATGTGATCGGAGACGACGGATCTTTAACGGAATCCATCGAAGACCTTTGGGCCATTCCTGCTGATGGTTTGATCATTTTTGGTGGGCAAGAAGGTCTGCCTTCCCGGAAGTACATAGTCGGTAAAGGAACGGGGCGGGATCATGTGTATGCGCTGCCCCAGTACTCAAATGCTCACATACTTCGGACCTGCTGTTACGGTATAACCCGATCAAGCGCGGAACGTATTCTGGCCTCCCAGAGAGAGTCGTTAAAATTGGCCGATGCTTGGGGGATGTTTTTTGTTACGGAAGCGGACGGGGTCATTCATTTCAGCAACCGGTTGGCGCACCCCGAAGATCGAAATGAAAGCTATATTGAAAGTAGTCGGGCTGGTCTGAGTGAGAAAACTGAGAAAGGTTTTGCTAACTATTTAAAGAAGCGGCGGTTAAGGCTGAAGCGAAAGTTCGGCGCCGCTCTCTGCAAGCTCGCGGGGTACAGGCGGGTTGTGCCGTGAACGTTGCTAGCGTTGTGATTCGGTTTTCAGGCTAAACAGGGCTAACGACGACAACACGAAAAGGTTGATCGTTACAGGGTGGTTGAACGGAACATCCGTTAGTGACGCTACGGTATACAGAATTGTCATTCCTCCGATGCTGCCAAGTACCAATGGCGTGTCGCGATAATATTTTGCCGCGAGCGCCAATGGCAAGCTGAGTAAGAGCAATAAAGCTAGTAATCCCGGAACGCCCCGCTTTACCAGAGTATCCAGAAACTGGTTGTGATAGTGGTAAGGAGCGTAGGCTGCTGCGGCTTGATCAACCAACCCCTGTGCCGCTAAGTCTTGATATACAGATATGTGACCTTCCCCAAGTCCGGTAAGTGGCTCCATCGTCGCCATTACGGATGCCGCTTCCCAAAACTGGAGGCGTAGCCCGATTGAGCTGGTCTTGTTTCCAGATGCAATGAGAGACAGCTCCGTTACCGTGTGGTTGATTCGGTCTTCAAAAATGTGGGCGCCAAGTGCGGTGATGAGAGTGAGTGCGGCCACAGTTGCAGCGATTGCCGTTTTTCTGAGCTTTTTGCTGCCGCAAAGGTAATAGATTGTAACTGTGCATAGGATCACCGAGGCTGGAAGAACAACTCCCCTAGTCCCAGTCATTGCAGTCGCCGAAAAGAGAAGTAGCGTTACGGCCCAAGCGGATAATGTGACGGGAAGTTTTCGAGATGTCACTGCTAAAAACAGAGAGCTGACCATTACGGTCGCGAGCCCGGTCGCGTAGGGGATAGGGTTATAATAAAGGTGCGCGCGAGACACTCCTCCTATGAAGTGCTGATAGAAGCTTACGGTAATAAAACCTGCTGCTGCAATTAAAATGACTGACAACCAAACCCAGTAATTGAGCTTGAAAGCTGTTGATAGCCACGCAAAAATCGATAGCGCTGCAAGTGTTCTTAACTCCGAAATGCTGCCACCGTTAAGTAAGTAGCCAGTCCCGCAAATTAGAGCGGATGCAGTTACGGCACTCGCAAAATAATGCTTGGCACAATTTTTAGCGCTTTGGCTGGTTTTCCATGCTTGTGACGCGATGTAAAAAACAAGAATGGCAAGAATTATGGCTGGAGGATATTTGTCACCATCAGGCATCCACCACATTACGGTCATGACGTAGAAGAGCGGCGCAAAATTCACAATGTCGGGCCAGTCCGAGGCACGGAAAGCCTGTGGGGCGTGTTTGAGCATTGATGGTTTCTTGGAAAGCTGACGGCATGGTAAAGAGTGCGTATCGTAACATGTTTGTGGCTTGAGAGGCGGTTATGTTCATTGTGTAATGCGTTATGCAGGCGCTGAACGCTAAAGCTTAATCAGATATACTTTTGCACTCGCGTAAACCCAATTGGCGAGAGAACTATGCCTAAACTATCAATCGTAATTCCTACCCATAACCGACCTGATAGGCTGAAAAAAGCTGTCGAATCGGCAATGACGCAGTCCTATGAGGATCTCGAAATAATTGTGGTGGACGATGGAAGTGATCCCGCTGCTAATTGCGAGAAAATGGGCTCCAAGGTTTTTGGGTTTCGTCATGAGTCTGCTCGTGGTGTGTCCGCAGCCCGCAATACGGGGCTAGCGCAAGCGACCGGAGAGTACATTGCGTTCTTGGATGATGACGATGTGCTACGCCCAGGCTATGCGGAAGCTATGGTCGAATTTTTTGATTCGAATAAAGGTGAGATTGATTTTGCGTGGTCTTCATTAAGCGTTCAGGACGAATCGTCCGGAAAAAGTACGGTAGCCCGTCAGCGGCCGTGCATGATTCGTCGGCAGTCTCGTTCTTCAGAGCTAGACTACGAAGCTGTGGCCTACGTAGGAGCTAGTGGTATGTGTTTTAGAGCCGAAGTCCTACGCCAGTTTGAAGGGTTTGATGAATCGCTTACGGTGTCAGAGGATCGTGAGTTAGCGTTTAGAATGTTAAGTGGCGGGAGCGGCTGTGGTGCTATAACAACGCCTCTCGTTGACTGTTTTGTTCATGCGGGGCCTCGGCTGAGCACCAATGAGAATCTGCTTAAGCAAGCTCAAAGTGACGCTTTGGTCGCGGATCGACATTCAAAGTTTATTGACCGTCACCCTACGCTTGCTTCTCGTTATTTGAATTTGCTAGCAAGACGACAAAAAGATGCGGGGCTAATAAAAGACTATAGGCGGACACTTGTGCGGATTTTGCGTGTCAACCCGCTGGATGTTCGAGCTTTAAAGCGGCTGCTTCTATCAATGTTTCGTTTATAACTAAAACGCTGCAAAACGCCGCTTCCTTTTCACATGATTATTCATGTAAAAGTCCGTCTTCTCGATGAAGAATTGCAAGTTTCTGCTTGGCAATGCTTGGGAAAACCAATCTGTGACAAATTTTTGGTACTCAAGAGGGGTGAAGCGTTCGGTTATACTTCCCTTGTAGAAAAAACCGCAGCAAAAGCCCAGCGTATGTTCGATGGGAGCTTTACTGTTTAGCTTGGAAAACTCTAGATCGACCAGCCAGCATTTTTTCTGGTCATCAGAAATTAGGCAATTTCCAGCCCAAGGGTCTAAGTGAAGAAGGCCGTCGTCGATGGCCTGGCGGAATGTGTCGAGAGCCAAGCGTAATGCTATTTCGGAACTCTCCTCGTCGCGAGCAATCTCTTCAACGCTTTTGGTTTCGCGCAGAAATTCCGTAATCGAGAATATTCTGTCCGGCATGCCGAAACGAGTTTTTGACCACCCGTATGCATACAGTTTTGGTATGTAAGGTTTCCCCTGCATCTGCAGAGCAGTGTGAATTTCGGCGGTAGCCCACTCATATCGGCCATGGCGCTGAATTCCGAGTAGAGCTCTTACTCGCTGACTTGGGTACTTCAGCGCGTTTACTTTTAGTATGACGGGGGTGGTAGCACCGTTACTCCATGGGACGCTAGCTTTGGGCTGTTCTCCATGGAGCATATTTGCGATTGCTTCTTCCCAGCTGACACACCCTGTGTCTTCATTAGGCCAATCAGTACGCTTAAAGGCTGTGATGCCGTGGCCAGCATCAACCTCTTGATACAGTGTGTCCCGTAAATATCGCATGTACTGATCTAAGCTCTATCTAATGACAATTCGAAGTGCTCCGCAAGCTTGCTCCATTGCTCACGGTTACCGTCTTCCCTGACATTAGTCTTTTTCAGGGATACGGCCTGTGAGAATGGAATTGGCAGCGGCTTGCTCGTCTGGTATGGCGAGCGTCTGGATTTCGTTCCGTTTACGGCACTCATAGCCTTAAACCACAAGTCGTCAGCTTTCGGTGACAGCTGTTTGAACAGTTCGCGCGATAGCGTTGACGCGGGGAGTGATTTTGGGGGGTAGATAACGCCGGCATAACCTAGGGGGAGCGTGTTGGCATGCGATGCGCCCGGTTGTTCGTATGGCCATTTTTTATAAGGCCAAAGCTCCCCATCAGCCGCCACCGTGATCAGTCGACACTGATTGCCGATAATCTCATTCGGAAACTCTTCGGCAGCTTTCAGGAGATTTTCCAACCAATCCTTAGGGTACATCAGGTCATCGTCACAGGTGACAATACGGTGATCTGGAAATTCAGAGAGGCTATAAATCAGTTTGGTATGGGGGCCCACGTCTTCGCAGAATCTAATGCTAAATATGTCGCCAGTTAATTTGAGCAGTTGTTGAGGGATTTTAGGCTCGCAGTCTTTTCCAAGCCAGAGAACAATGCGCTCAGGCGTTACTGTCTGAGTAAGAATGCTTCGCACCGCCAAGTGCGCGTACTCAAGTCTCGATGCGATCGATGTAAACGAGATGACAACATCTTGGGCAGCGGTCTGAGAATGCCCACCTTTAATCTTCGTAGCAGGAAACGATTTCAGCTGAAGTGTGCGCCACAACGACGGTGGATATTCTTTAACTTTCATTCTCAGAACCTTTGATAAGAGGCTTGTACTTATTTAGGGGCTGTTGGTCGGTCGTTTGCGATGCCGTTTTCCGCCCAGAAGGTTTTATTGTCTTTCACCGCTTTTCGGATCGCCCGATTTTTTGCCCATATCTCGGGCTTGGAATAGCCACGAGCGTGATCGAGGTGGAGGCAAACCGTGCTGTAGCGTATCTGTTGAGATTTGTGGCCGTAGTTCCAGAGGCGCTCGCCGAGTTCTCGATCCAAGCCACCGTACTGCATGTCTTCGTTGAAGCCGTTAACGGCAATCAAATCCTGAGTCCAGGTGGAACTGTTCATGCCGTTCCAGCTTGCAGCGGCAGGCGTGATGCGGTTCATGAAGTTGCGGAATCCCGTTGAAGGGGAAAGTTTCCACAATTTGTGATTCTTCGGCTGCCCGTGAGCCACCAGCCAGTCCCGCTTGAATATGACCCCGGAGCGGATGTCGTCATCGCCAATGGCTTCGGACACCGGCATGGTGAGTTTGATATAACCCCCCGACAAAAACAGCCCCGGCCTAGCAAGATCGTGGTGAGTTTTTACGAAATCCGGTTCCGGTATGCAATCGCCATCGGTGAAAATCAAGTAATCGCAGCTGGTTTCTTGGATAGCTTTGTTGAGGATCTGGCATTTCCGAAAACCTTCGTCCTCATGCCATACATGGTCGATCGCCAAAATGCCGCGCTCTTTAAAGCTATTGATGAGGGTGCGGGTTTCATCGGTAGAACCATCGTCAGCAATGATGACTCGGAACTTAGTGAATGTCTGGCATTCATAACCCGTCAGTACTTTGCTCAGCCAGAGGGGAGAGTTGTAGGTGGTGATAACCACACCAATTGACGTTGGGGCCATAAAGTTCCAGTGTCCAAATGTTAGCGGGTAAAAGAAAGTGGCTAGTATAACGCGGGTGCTGGTCAGATGCCTGTCTGTACTTGCTCAGATATTGGGCAACGGGAAATCAGCGACAGATTTTGTCAGGGTAATACGGATTCGGGTTTCCAGGCGGCCGGTGCCGGAGCCGCTTATACTCCCATTGATACTGCGCAGGCGCCATTCGAACAACCTTCTCGACGGACTTGTTCAACGCCGTTGCCGCGACAACTGGGTCTGCATCCGCGTTTCCGGGTGCGGCTTCTTCCACGATAATGCGGAAACCGTTGCTTTGAGGTAGTCGTTCGGCGAAGGCCACCAGTACGTTCGCGCCCGTTTTCAGCATCAGCTTGTTGACCAACGTCATCGTGCGCACTTCCATTCCGAAAAAAGGCGCGTAGGCGTTGGTTTTTCCGCGTGGGGATTGGTCGGGAAGGATGCCGGCAACGCCGCCTTCCTTGAGAATGCCCATTAGCCGGAGCAATCCTCGGCGATCTCCTCGCACTAGCTCGGAGCCAACACGGCTTCGAACCCGGATCATATATTCCTCGAATTCTTTGATATGTGGAGGGCTATAGAGTGAGGCCATTTTGTAGCGGGACGAGAAAAGCAGGCCGATCAGCTCCCAGTTGCCAATGTGGGGCGCGAGCAGAATCAAACCTTTGTCCGAGGCCATCGCTTTATCTACCAGCTCCAGCCCTCTGGTTTCCTTGATCAGCCCTAAGCATTTCTCAACCGGCCATTCCCACATCAGCGGAATTTCAGCTGCGGTCATGCCGGTGTGTGCCATGGAGTCTTTGGACAGCTGGCGCTGCTCAGCAGAAGACAATTCGGGTAGGCAGATGCGAATGTTGGTGTCGGTTGTCTTACGTGACCTGCCATTCATGGCCCAGCCAAGCAAACCAAGCCACTTCCCGATAAATTGGGCGGCCCGCAAAGGTAAAAAACTAACGAGCCTCAAAAGGCCCGCGATCAGAAAGTACTTCAGTTTACTCATGACCTGCCGTACCGATCCTCGTAGCGTACGATGTCGTCTTCACCCAGATAGGAGCCGGACTGAACCTCAATTAGTTCGAGATCGATGACCCCCGGGTTTTCCAGCGAGTGAACTTGGCCAACCGGAATGAACGTGGATTGGTTTTCCGTCACTAAGTATGTCTTTTCGCCATTGGTCACCTTGGCCGTGCCGCTCACCACAATCCAGTGTTCCGCGCGGTGATGATGCATCTGAACGGACAGCTTTGCGCCGGGTTTTACAGTAATGCGTTTGACCTGGTATCGCTCACCGCTGTCGATGGAGTCGTAAACGCCCCAAGGCCGGTAAACTTCCCGGTGATTGATGTGCTCGTTTCGACCGTCGCTCTTGAGTTGCTCGACGATCTTTTTAACGTCTTGCACCTTGTCTTTATGGGCAACGAGCAGGGCATCTTTGGTCTCGATAATCACCAAATCACTAACGCCGACGGTGGCGATCAAACGGTTTTCTGACCGGGCCAAGGTGCTGGCAGTGTCGTGGGCAATCACATCGCCGATGAAACTGTTGTCGTTTGCGTCTTTCTCGGAGACATCCCAAAGGGCCGACCAGGAACCGATGTCGCTCCAGCCGGCATCCAATGCAACGACCGCCGCGTTTTGGGTTTTCTCCATTACTGCATAATCGATGGAATCTTCAGGGCACTCGGCGAATACTGCTTCGTTAATGCGCGTGAAATGAAGATCTTCGTTGGCATCTTCAACGGCAGCCTGGCAGATCGACAGAATCTCCGGCCGGTGCTTCTCAAGCTCGTTGAGGTACTGGCGCGCGCCAAACATAAACATGCCGCTGTTCCAGAGGTAGTCACCGGAAGCCAAGTAGTCTTGTGCTGTTGCCAAGTCCGGCTTTTCCACAAACCGGTCGACACTGTAACAGCTGTCTTCAAGCTCTTTGCCTTGTTCGATATATCCGTAGCCGGTTTCAGGATGGCTGGGAACAATGCCGAAAGTGACAAGTTTTCCCTGTCGTGCCAGAGGGATCGCTTTCTGGATACCTTGCTGAAAAGCTGCAACATCCTGAATCAAGTGATCTGCGGCCAGCACCAGCATCAGTGGATCGTCGGCACTGTCATCGGTAGCCTTCGCC
Source organism: Marinobacter sp. MDS2 (assembly GCF_030718085.1). Classification (NCBI taxonomy): domain Bacteria; kingdom Pseudomonadati; phylum Pseudomonadota; class Gammaproteobacteria; order Pseudomonadales; family Marinobacteraceae; genus Marinobacter; species Marinobacter sp. MDS2. The sequence goes on along the minus strand of NZ_JAVAJF010000004.1, from coordinate 116,364 downwards.
AGTTGCAGGGCTGCCAGTGCAATCGCGGGTGCGGTATTGCGACCGCAAGGCTCCAGGATAATGCGTGCATCGTTATAACCCGCCTGGCGCATCTGCTCGGCCGCCAGAAACCGGTGGTCTTCGTTGCAGATCAGAAGTGGGTCTGCCGACTCCATACCGTCCAAACGGGCCACAGTGAGCTGCAACATCGACAAATGATCATCCGTCAGTTTGAGGAACTGCTTCGGATTCAATTGCCTGGACAAGGGCCATAGGCGAGAGCCGGTGCCGCCGGCCATGATGACGGGATGAATCATGTGTGCACTCCGCGCGATTAACTGTTGAGCAGTTTCGTTTATATTCAAAGTGGGCAATATACTAACATGCTGGCCTAGTGCGGTTTATCTTAAGGCTTGGAAATCTTCCCACGATAGGCCCTCATTGCTTTGTTCCCAGGCCAGCCTTTTCCTGAATCGTTCGATTTTTCGAGTAATGTAACGTGAACTCCAGCCGGGCACGAAATCCAATGCTTGCGGGATGGTTGGTGCCCCCAGCCCGTCAACCAGAAATAGGCGAGGATGATCGAATCGATCTGAAACCACCAAGTTATGCGGGAGCAGATTTCGGGTCAGAATCTTGGTTTTCCGCATCCACGACAGAAACTCTTCGATGCCTTGGCGCAGCTCGGGGGTAAGACCTTGTTCTTTAATTAGCCGCTCCAGCGTCGGCGCAACGCTGCCGTCAGCGCAGCGTATGAGCTCGCTTTCATTGGCTTTGCCCAATGAGGTTTCAACGCTGCCATAGAATTTGGGCAGATGTACCCAGACAAGCTCTTCTTGCCCTTTTGCGACGAGGTGTTTTATCGCCCGCTGTTTGTGTGCAAGGGTCTCTTGAGTATTATCGTTGAGCCTGCTTTTACCAAGCAGCTTTTTGGCAAGTGAGGCCCGTTGAAATCTTGAGGTCATGTTTTCGGGGCGAAGGATTTTCAGGCACCGGTCCGGAGCTAGGGGGTGCTCGTAGCATTTTCGGTTATAGCCTTGTGCGAAGGGCTCTTTGCTGGAAAGGTCTAACATAAATATACGGTTACGGAGCGTAGAAGGTGAATCGATCAATAGCCTATGGCGACTGCAATACGGAAGGGCTTAAGGGTGAGCTGTTCCCTTTGTGGCCCGAAATAGTTAGTGAATCTCTGACGCTGGAGCTGACTAACTGTGGCCACACTATGAGCACCACCCGTGAATTGCTTCAGTATAATCGTTCATACCCAGCGGCACACTTCTCCTTCGCATTCATCCAGTATGGGTTGGTTGATTCTTGGCTGACGTTCCGCCGTGCCCCCTATGTGCTCTATTACCCTGATAGCCTGAGCCGCAAGTTAGCACGAAAATTCGTTAAGAAGATAAAAAAGCTTGCCCGGATCTGGCAGCTGCAAAAACGACTGGGCGCTGTCGAGCAGGTGCCATTGGAAGAGTATAGGGACAATATTCGGTCTGTCATTGCGTCTGCGCCAGAGACACAATTTGTCTTGGTTGCAACGGCCCCCAACCTCGATGAAAGCCGCAACGGTAGAATCAAAAACTACAATCAGGCTCTTGCGCGGATTGCCGATGAATTTGAACGAGTGGTGTACGTCGACACATACGATAAAATTTGGGGAGAGCGTCGACAGACTTTAATGGATGATGGAACGCACCTTACGGCCATCGGCCATCAGCTTGTGGCGGCTAGTGTTAAGGCTGTTCTTGAAGAAGCTCATGCTGTATAGACCACAACCGTAGCCCTTGCCATCCCTTCCAGCGTGAGACTTTCCTTTGCGAAGTTGAAAGCCTTTTGCTCACTCTCACGCAGCCCTTCAAGGTCAGTCAATGCCTTGCTAATCGTTTCGCTAATCGCACTGGCTGAGAAGTCTGGTGACAATGCCCGTTCTGGTAGTAATTCCAAGCAGCCCGATACTGGAGTAGATACCACCGGGCACTCTGCCAGCAAAGCTTCTACCAATACATAGGGAAACCCTTCGCGTAGCGAGCTGATTACCAGCAGATCACTGCTCTCCAGGTAGGTCTTGAGGTCACTCTGATAGCCTGCGATCGTAATAGAGCTATTATTCTCGGGGGCTTTTGCTATCTGTTTGAGGCGCTTCATTTCCGAGCCATCCCCAAAGATTGTGAGGCGGGCGTCAGGGCGCGCTGCCAGCACCGTGGGCCAGGACTGGATGAGCCTGTCGAACCCTTTGACTGGCTCTAGTCTGCCGGCAGCAATTACGTTTAGTCCCTGCGGGCGATGAGGGGGGGCTGAAAGCGTTTTCTCCGGTGTTTTCGCCGCACCGTTGTATACCAAAAACCGATGTGGGTGGTTAAGCTGCGTATAGATTGAGCGGCTCACCGCGATTGCTTTGTCCAGCGCTGCGAAAGGGCGCGTGTTTGACTTGCTGCCATGGACAGTGCCAACTGATTGCCAGGCCCCAGTTTTCATGCTGCCTAACAAGGCTGCAGCTTTATTGCCATGAGCATGCGCAACGTCTGGATCAATTCGCTTGAGGCTTTTTTTTATTTTCCAGAGCAGCCATGGGTTTCGGCGGCCTAAGCTCATCGGGCAGGGATGAAAATGGATATTCGAAAAGCGCTTCTGATAATCTGGGTGGGCTAGAATATGGATCTCATGCCCCAGGCGTGCGAGCGATTCTGCCAGGTCTGAGACGTGCTTTTCCATGCCGCCCCAGTTACCTCCCGGAGTGCCTAGGAGCAGTGCTATTCTCAACGCTGCCTCCTGCTGAGTACGCGCTCGTATATAGCCAATGTCCCCTCCGTCTGCGCCCGCAATAAAAACCGCTCTGGTAGCTCAACGTCTTGTTTCGGTCGGTCGAGTAGCCCTAAGACACTGTTGGCGAAGGCATCCGTATCATCCGGTATGACCAATCCCTCTTGGAAGCAGGCCTGGAGCGTTTCTGCCGCACCGCCGCGATTGTAGGCGACAACCGGGGTACCTGAAGCCAAGGCTTCTGTGACTGTACGGCCGAAGGGTTCTGGCTTGGTCGACATGTGACAAACCACATCCGCGAACAAGTACAGGTTGGTCATGTCGTTGCGTTGACCAAGAAATGAAACCTGATTGGTCAGGTTTAGCCGGCTTCGTTCGGTTTCCAGCTCTTGTAAAAAACGTTCCTTCCCGGGCTCCGCCCCGCCCACAATGATGCCGTGGCAATCGGGGCGGTTGCGCACGATCGTTTCCATGGCTTTCAGAAAATCCAGCTGACCTTTCCAGCGGGAAATTCGACCTGGCATCATGATGATCTTTTTATTTTCAAGCTGTGGGTATCGTGACAGTAAAATCTCACGCCATTGTTCGTTAATCGCGCGCTGGCGGAAGGCATCAATATCTACTCCGCGTTGAATCACGGTCAACTTGTCTTCTGGTACCTGGAAGTTGTTCAGGACGTAGTCATTCACGCAGTTGGAGACGGCAATGACGTGATCCGCTTTCGCCATGACCGCGCTGTAGGGGTTGACCGAGTACATGCCGTGAAATGTTGAAACAACGGCAGGGCGGTCTCGCTCCGGTAACGATTTCAGCGCCAGATGAATGATCCATGCAGGCATGCGGGAGCGAACGTGCACGATATCGGGCTTGAGGCTTTTAAGCAGCTGCCGCATAGGCAAAATCTGGCCAAACGAGGCGGGTGTCTTGCGGTGAATGGGCATGTAAAGATGGGTGGAACCCTGACCTCGCACTTGTTCGGCCATCGGGCCACCGTTTGAAACGACAAAGGATTCGTGGCCACGTTTGACCAGTTCCGCAGCAAATTCCACGGTGCCCCGCTCAACTCCGCCGCTGTATAGGGCGGGAAGTGCCTGAAGTATTCTCAATGCAACGCCTCCTTGTTGGCGACCTGAGATAGGCTTTTGAATCGTTGGATCAGCCAACGCGCGGCACGGTCCGCCTCCCAAAGCCGTGCGTGATGCTCGGGATGTTCCGTCATGACACGGCTATGATCTTGCCAAAAGTAAACCCAACCTTGTTCGGCGAGTCGATGAATGCCGTTGACGACTCGACTGTTCGTTCGGGCAGGTAGGTTCAACAAGCCGGTTGGAACACCGGAAGTGGCGGCCTCACAAACCATAGAGACGCTGTCAGGAGTCACCCAGACAGCTCTGGATTTGGCCAGTTGGTGATTTAGCCAGTTTTCATGGGCTTGTGCGTGGCTCAGGAAGGTTACCTTTGTCGTCTGAAGATCGTTTAGCTTGCTTGTGAGGGCCGCAGGAGTCCTGCGAGAATCGCTGATGGTCCATCGCCATTCAGGGTATCGGTTGATCAGGTCTGTAATCTGGGCGAAAACGGCATCGTCGTCCCAGTCGAAGTGAGGGGACGGGCCGCCAATCAAAATAAGGGCCTCGGGTTTGCTGGTCAACTGGGCCATTGGAGTGACGGCGTTGATGACGCCCTCGGTAACCAGTGTCCTGCGCGATGCTTTTGTCTTGTCGTGGGCGGGAATAATAGCGGCATCTACCCAGGCGAGCGGGAACGCCGGCTTCATCAAAACTACCGTGTGAGCTTTTCGTCGTAAGGTAAGCTGCAACCGGTGCGTACCCGAACCCGCAGCAACAATCATAACGGGCGCAGGCAGCGAAGTGTCCAACGCGGGTGCCACGCCCAGGAGCGCGCGCCAGAGCGGCACTGAATAGTCGGCCGCGTCAACCCAATGAATACTGGCGCCGGTGAGCACCCGCAAGCGGTTGCCCAGCCCTTTCAGCTGGTTTTTGTGCCCGGGTTTGTTATCGGTAATCAACCAGATTGCCGGCGCCCGCGATTCAGGATTCACGCGTTACCTCTTTTTCTTCCGTTTTTTGTAGAAGCCCGGATCATCTTTTGAGGGGCGGGTTTTAAACCGGCGATGCATCCACAGATATTGGTCCGGAGCCTTTCGGATTTCCTGTTCTATGATGGCATTAGTGCGGGTGGCATCATCCAGATCGTTGCCGCTGGGGAAGTTTTCCAGAGCCGGGTGGAAGTAGATGTCGTAACCGGGTTTATCTTCGCGGCGGAAATGACTGAACGGAACAACCCGACATTTGCTGCGGTCTGCAATTCGGGACGTGGCAGTGATGGTGCCGGTGGCGATGCCAAAGAAAGGCGCGAAGACGATGTCTTTCCGGCCATAGTCCTGATCGGTTGCGTACCAGACCGCATGGTTTTTCTTCAGGCTGCGAAATAGGCCTCGCAGATCTTTGGAGGATAAAACCGTTCCGTACCGGCGGCCCCGCGCTCGGGTCATCACCGCGTTGGTCAGCGGGTTGTTGTGGTCTCGCTGCATCACGTCGGCATCGATAAACTCTGTGACCAGACTGCCGCCGAGGTCCAGCGTGCTGTAGTGGCCGCCCAGAAGCAGAACGCCATGGCCATCTTCCATCGCCTTTTCAAAGTGTTCGAGGCCATGCACTTGGGTGATACCGGTGAGCTTCTTCGGGTCACGGAACCAAGCAATACCCAGCTCCATCAAGCCGATACCGTTGGCGATAAAGGCTTTTCGGACAAGTTCTGCTTGTTCAATATCCGAAAGCTCGGGAAAGCACAGTCGAATGTTGACCTCGGTAATATGCCGGCGGCTCTTGGCCAGTTTCCATGCCAGCAAGCCGGCGATCTTGCCCAGCCACCACTGAAAACGAATGGGTAGTTGGGCAAACAGCCACATAATCGATATGCCCAGCCAAGTTGGCCACCAACGGGGATGGCGGTAAGCTGAGTAATCGGTGTTTCTCGGTTGTTTGCGGTACTTCTTGTTCAAAATCGTGAATCCTGAATCGACAAACGTGACGCCCGAGGGCAAGATGCAGCCACTCGACAAATTTCGCCCTATGATAACGCACTGTTTTGCCGGGAGTCCTGCGTGTTTCATTTTATCTATTCCCAGCTGATCCGGTTGGTTCTGCCCTTTATCCTGCTTCGGCTTTGGTGGCAGGGTCGAAAAGCGCCTGCTTTGCGAAGAGATTGGCAGCACCGCCTCGGCCTCGTGCCGGAAATGTCCGGGCCGGTCATCTGGGTTCACGCCGTATCGGTGGGTGAAACCATTGCGGCGGGTCCGTTGGTTCGGCGGCTATTGGCAAAGGAGCTGGGCGCAACAATCTTGATGACCGCCATGACCGATACCGGGCTGGCTCAAGCTCGGAAGATGTTTGGTGACAGGGTAGCCTACGCCTATGCGCCCTACGACACACCGGGAGCGATTCGCCGATTTCTGAATCGCGTCAATCCTGGCATCCTCGTTATTATGGAAACCGAAATCTGGCCTAATATGATCCGTCAGTGCCGGCGTCGCACAGTCCCGGTGTTCCTGATTAATGCTCGTTTGTCTGAACGTTCAGCGCAAGGCTACGAGAAGGTGAAAGGGCTGGCAGCCCCGGTCATGAAGAGCATCAGCTGGGTGGCGGCCCAGGCTGAGCCCGATGCAGAACGGTTCCGGCGCATTGGCGTCGCTGCGGATAGGGTCGAAGTGACGGGCAGCGTAAAGTTTGATGTGGATATTCCCGATGATGTCCGAAAGGCCTCCGAAGAGGTTCGAAAATCGCTTGAGGGCCGCAATGTCTGGATTGCCGGCAGTACCCACAGCGGTGAAGACGAACAATTGTTGAGCGCGCATCAAAGTATTCTCGAACAGCACAGCGGCGCGTTGTTGGTTATCGTGCCCCGGCACCCGGAGCGCTTCGACACGGTTGCAGCCATGGCTGAAGAAAAGGGCTTTCGGGTGGCCCGCCGGTCCCGCAATGAGAATCCAGGCCAGGCTCAGGTGTATCTCGGGGATACCATGGGTGAGCTGATGATGTTGTACGGAGCCAGTGATATTGCCTTTGTCGGTGGTTCGTTGATTGAGCGCGGCGGACACAATCCATTGGAGCCTGCTGCTTGGGGGATGCCGGTGTTTTCCGGGCCTCATGTTTTCAATTTTGAAACCATTTTTGATCGTCTGATTGCAGATCAGGGCGTGCAGATGGTTGAGGGCTGTCAGGATCTCGCGCAAGCCATCAGTCGATTAATGTCGGATGCTCAGGAGTGCAAAGCATACGGGCAAAGGGCGCTGGCCGTAGTCAATAATAATCGGGGCGCGCTGGATAAAGTCGTCGAAGGGATCATCGAAAGAGTGTAACGCCCGGGCCTTAATTGGCCCGGGGTTGCTGGCAAAACCGGCGGGACTTACTCGGTAGGATCTTCCAGAGTTTTACCGTCGTTGGCCATCGCTTCAATACCGCGGGCACCTTCGCTGAGCCAGTTGTTCAGCTCGATCAGGTCCTGAGGGCTGAGCGTTCCGGCAGCCTGCTTCAATTGCAGAGAGTTGATCACGTAGTCGTAACGGGCGTTGGCGTAATCGCGAAGTGCCACGTAGAACGCCCGCTCGGCATCCAGCACTTCCACAATGTTCCGTGTTCCTACATCGTATCCAGCGCGTGTTGCATCCAGAGCACTGCGGCGTGAGATGATCGTCTGTTCAAGCGCAGAAGCGGTTTCCACGTTGTTGTTGACGGTCAGGAACAGGCTGCGAGTATTCACCTGCACATCCCGGCGAACCGTGTTCAGGTCCTGCTCAGCAACCGTTACCAGAGAGCGTTGCTGGCGAACACCGGCTTGGGTACCACCGCCCATATACAGCGGCACATTCAACTTTAGCCCGATAACGCCTTGCGTACCTTCCTGCTGCGGCATTTTGGCGTTTTCAAGCTCAGTTTCACCGTAGGACGCCACCAGATCAAGCGTTGGCATGTGGCCGGATTTGGCCACTTTCAGATTGGCTTCGCTGGCGTTCAGCTGGTATATGGCTGCCTGGATAGACCAGTTCTGATCGAGTGCCGTAGCTTCCCAGGATGCCGGGTCCATCGGATTTGGGCGACCTAGCGGAAAGTTTTCCCGCAGATTTTCCAGATCGGCGGCATATTCGCCGGTCAGGCGGGCCAGCTGTTCCCGGGCTACGTTCAACTGGTTTTCAGCGGCGATGCGCAGGCTCTTGCTGTCATCGTAGCTGGCGCGCGCTTCATACACCTCGGTAATGGCAATCAGGCCCACATCGTAGCGTTCCTGTGCTTGTTCGAACTGGCGCTGAATGGCCGCTTCGGTGGCTTGCGCGGTGGTTACGGTATCCTGGGCGCGCAACACGTTGAAGTAAGCCGTTGCCACATCAAGAATGAGCTGCTGCTGTGCCAGGTTATACTGGGCTTGCGCGGCTTCGGTCTGGAATTTACTGGCGTCGTAGCGGAACCAGTTATCGGCCCGGAAAATAGGCTGGGTGAGTTGCACGCCGTAATTCAGAGACTTGTAACTGTCACTGCCTTGACCATTGTCCGCCTCGAAGTCGATGTGGTTGGCTTCGGCATAAGCGCCGATCTGAGGCAGCAGTGTGCTTTTGCTTACGTCACTGGCCGCTTGCTGAGATTGAAAGCGCGCGTTGGCCGACGCAATGCCCGAGTCGTAAGACAGCGCCTTTTCGTAAGTCTCCATCAAATCCAGAGAAAATGCAGGCTGTGCTGCAAGCAGGGTGATCAGTCCTGGAAGTAAGCGTTTTTTCATTGTATCTCCTGACAAACTGTCTCCGGGCATCCGTAATCTGGATACAAGGATCGTAAGGCCATCGTGCCGAATATTAATGCGACAGTATGGGCCAAAAGTATCGGTGGCACATTATGGACAATAATGTGCCCCGTCTCTACACTTGAGATGCTCACACTTTGTGGGAGCAACGAATTCTATCTTCGCGTCTTGACGGGGTGCTGAATCGCCAAATTCGGGCGATAGGCTGAGATTGCAACGCAGAACCCGCGACCTGATCCGGATAATACCGGCGTAGGGATTAAGACCGCACGAACAGTGCCAAGCAGCCCTAAAAGGCGTTTTGGCAGTGCTCCGTCATGCGCGACCTGACACCTCAGATATCCTGGGAGCAGACATGACGGACATACCAGCATACCTCAGCGACTCCGCAAAAGTGGATTCGGCAGCAATCAAACCATTACCAAGCTCACGAAAAATCTATGTGCAGGGTAGCCGAGCTGATATTCGGGTGCCAATGCGGGAAATTACGGTGGGTGACACCCCGACTGAAATGGGCGGCGAGAAGAATGCGCCGGTGCTGGTGTACGACACGTCTGGCCCCTACACCGACCCGGAAGCAACAATCGACCTGCGCAAAGGTTTGGCGCCAGTTCGTGCCAACTGGATTGCCGAACGTGGCGATGTTGAACGGCTGGATGGCTACACCTCCGAATTCACCCGCCGCCGCATGAAAGATCCACTTCTGGACCCGCTTCGTTTTATGGACGAGCGAAAGCCGTTCAAGGCGAAGCCCGGCAAGAATGTCACTCAGATGCACTACGCCCGCCAAGGCATCATCACCCCGGAAATGGAATACATCGCCATTCGGGAAAACATGAAACTCCAAGAAGCCCGTGAGCAGGGGCTGGTGGATGATCAGCACCCGGGCCAGTCGTTTGGTGCCAGCCTGCCGGCGGAAATCACTCCGGAATTTGTTCGTGAAGAAGTGGCACGGGGCCGGGCAATCATCCCCGCCAACATTAACCACCCGGAAACCGAACCGATGATCATCGGGCGTAATTTTCTGGTTAAGATCAACGGCAACATCGGTAACTCCGCGGTCACGTCTTCCATTGAAGAAGAAGTCGAGAAGTTGACCTGGGGTATCCGTTGGGGCTCAGACACTGTGATGGACTTATCCACCGGCAAGAACATCCACGAAACCCGCGAGTGGATCATCCGGAACTCTCCGGTTCCCATCGGCACCGTGCCGATTTATCAGGCGCTTGAAAAAGTCGGCGGCGTAGCCGAAGACCTGACGTGGGAAATCTTCCGCGATACCCTGATCGAACAGGCCGAGCAAGGTGTGGATTACTTCACCATTCATGCCGGCGTGCGCCTGCATCACGTGCCGCTGACTGCGAAGCGGACGACTGGCATCGTCTCTCGTGGTGGTTCCATCATGGCCAAGTGGTGCCTGGCGCATCACAAAGAAAGTTTTCTTTACGAACACTTCGAAGACATCTGCGAAATCATGAAGGCTTATGACGTGTCCTTCAGCCTCGGCGACGGCTTGCGTCCAGGCTCCATCGCCGATGCCAACGACGAAGCGCAGTTCGGTGAATTGGAAACTTTGGGTGAACTCACCAAGATTGCCTGGAAGCACGACGTGCAATGCATGATCGAAGGCCCCGGCCACGTGCCCATGCACTTGATCAAAGAGAATATGGACAAGCAGCTGGAGTGTTGTGACGAAGCGCCGTTCTACACCCTCGGACCTCTGACCACAGACATTGCACCGGGTTATGACCACATCACCTCGGGCATCGGTGCAGCGATGATTGGCTGGTTCGGTTGTGCCATGCTCTGCTACGTCACGCCGAAAGAGCACTTGGGCTTGCCCAATAAGGATGACGTTAAAACCGGCATCATCACCTATAAAATTGCAGCCCACGCGGCTGACTTGGCGAAAGGCCATCCGGGTGCACAGATTCGTGATAATGCGTTGTCCAAAGCTCGGTTTGAGTTCCGCTGGGAAGATCAGTTCAACCTGGCGCTGGACCCAGACACGGCTCGGGAGTTCCACGACGAAACCTTGCCGAAAGACTCTGCCAAAGTGGCCCACTTCTGCTCGATGTGCGGGCCGAAGTTCTGCTCCATGAAGATCTCACAGGAAGTACGGGATTACGCAGCAGAGCAGGGCATGGATGAAGTGAGTGCCATCGACGCAGGCATGCAGGAAAAATCCCGCGAGTTTGTGGAGTCTGGCTCTAAGCTTTACGACAAGGTCTGACTTTGGTGCTTTACGTCTCCTAGCCTGTTGGTTGGGAGATGTGAGCCGGGGTGGCGGGGCGGTTCAGAAAACGCTCGAGCCATCCGTGGGCGCTTCTGCTCCGCCATCCCTGGCTCCGCAAATTTCTGAACCGCCCCACCACCCCGGCCCTATTAAACTTCTGCAGTGTTATCGTAAACAGGCTCTTGAGGGTTGCGAGCTGCGCAGAGTCAGGGGCGGACCTTGGGATAGGCATTCCAAAAATGTGCGCAGCCATGGATGGCGGAGCAGAAGCGCCACATGGATGTGCCGAAGGAGCGGTTTTTGGAATGCCTATCCCAAGGTCTGCCTAACACCAAGCACGCAGGCTAAGGCTGTAACTTGCAGCCCCCCCACAATAACGGCTATCGTTCAAAACCGATGACTAAACCGGAAGAACCGATGCCACAACCGTTCCAGTTCACAGCCAACGACGTCAAAATCGAAAAACGCGAAACCGTCTTCCAGGGCTTCTTCCGCATGGACAAGCTCTGGCTGACCCACCCGCGTTTCGATGGCCGTGAAATGCCCACCTTCACCCGCGAGCTCTTCATCCGCGGCGACGCCACCTGCGTACTGCCGTATGACCCGGAACGGGACGAAGTCGTATTACTTGAACAATTCCGCCTCGGTGCGCTCGGGCGCAATCAATCGCCGTGGCTGCTTGAACTCGTTGCTGGTATGAACGAAGAGGGCGAAAGCCCGGAAGACGTTGCGCAGCGCGAAGGTCAGGAAGAAGCCGGGCTGAGCTTCAGCCGTTTGGATAAAATCTGTGATTACATGGTATCCCCCGGGGGAACCACCGAAATGATCCACCTCTACTGCGGGCAAATCAGCACAGCCGGTGCTGGAGGTGTTTTTGGTGTTGAACAGGAGCATGAAGACATTCTCTCTCATGTGGTTTCAGCTGAAGAAACCTTCGCCATGATTGCCGATGGGCGCATCAACAACGCCGCCGCCATCATTGCCATCCAGTGGCTGCAGCTGAACCGGGACCGGTTGCGAGAGGAGTGGCGGGCATGACCGAATGGGTTAAGAGACCAAAGCGATACGTCCCCGATTTACGACAGCTCGGTGCGCTGTGTGATGGCAACTATCATCGGCTTCGGAAGCTGAGACAGCTTGATGCTGAAAATGAGGCGGTGTGCGAAATCGAGTTACATCGGGAAGATCAGTATCTAGGCCGGGTTCGGATCGAACGCCTGCAAACGGCACGATTTACGGAAACGTTGTTGCTTGAACAAGTGCACAACAGTGGTCGTTGGCTGAACAACCCTAAGATGACCGTTCGCGTTTATCACGATGCAACAATGGCAGAAGTGATCAGCTGTTACCGTCACCGCCATATCGCCCCTGTGAACGATTACCCGAACCGGTTTATGCACCACCCGGATGAGAAAGTTCAGATCAACGGCTTTCTTGCTGACTGGTTGGATTATTGCCTGCGCTTTGGTCACCTACCGTTGGAACATGCTGTTTGGACGGCGGGACAGGGCGGAGACTGAGCCGAAATCCTATTGCAGGCACCTTAGCCTGTGTCATGGTTGTCAAATACTGCAAAATATCAGGCGCGATTGGCGAGAATGTGACATATCCTTAATTCGTAGCTAATGCAACGAGCGCCAGTCATCGTAAACTAAGAACAAATAACCAGTTGCAGAGACAACAGCAGGGCTTGCATGACCCAATCTGAACCCAACCGCCCGTTACGGGTGCTGCAGTTGACGGACCCCCACCTGACCGCGCAGTCAGACGGAGCCTTGCTGGGCGTGAACACCCGAGACAGTCTAGCTGCCGTTATTGCTGAAGTGCTCAAGGTTCACGGGCAACCCGACTTGGTCCTGGCCACAGGCGATATCTCTCAAGACGCCTCGGCGGCAGCCTACCGCTATTTCGGCGAGCAGTTGAAAACGTTTGACTGCCCGTCCCTCTGGATTGCCGGCAACCACGACGATACGCCGTTGATGAACTCGATAGCGGCCGAGTTTCAAGCCGATCAGCGCCAAAGGGTGCAGGGCGGCTGGCACTTCGTCATGCTCGATTCTTCCGTTCATGGAAAAGTGTTTGGTGAGCTGTCAGACGAAGAGCTGGCTCATCTCGACAGCGCGCTCTCTGAACAGCCCGAACTACCTACAATGGTTTGCTTGCACCACCACCCAGTGGACATTGGTTCCGACTGGATGGAAAAGATTGGCCTTAAAACTCGCGAGGCCTTTTGGCGGATTATCGATAGGCATTCCCAGGTGAAAGTCGTGCTGTGGGGGCATATTCATCAAGAGCTACAACGGCAACGGAATGGCGTTCAACTGCTCGCCACTCCCTCCACCTGTATCCAGTTTACTGCCGGAGCCAGTGACTTCTCCGTAGAGCCCCGCCCACCGGGCTATCGGTGGATCGAGCTAGATCCTTCCGGGAGCGTTTCTACCGAAGTTCGCAGAGCAGCCCGGTTCAAGTTCGAACTGGACGAAAACAGCTCAGGGTATTGAGCAAAACCTGCATATCTCTTGCCGGTAACCGTCAGTGTGCCAATGGAAGGCAGTTCACTGACCGGGATAGTCAGTTTGTTACTATTGCAATGATGTGAGCACCGCTTCACAAGGACGAATACCCTCAGTCAACGGATGACGAGCCATGAAAATTGTAAGCACCTGGGATCTGCGTGCGGCAGATTTGCCCCGGTTGGAATCTCCTTTTTTTGCAGCTTTCAAAGCTAAAAGCCTTATCCTTGATCACGCACACAATGCCAACAGCAGTGATCTTGAGCGCATGCTTGGAAGATCCCGTGCGTCTCCCGGTGGTGGCCGTGCCGCAAGAAACTACCGTGCCGCGTTAGTTGAGGAGGTCGTGCGTCGAATTGATGACGGCGAACTCTGGTTAGTCCATGAGGTTGTCGATGGTGAGCCCTCAGCTCCGGTGGTGTATTGGCGCAGCTCCGGCGATGGGCAGGAGCAGTGGGCTTTAGGTGACGGTTTAGCTAACTCCGAAATACGCAGCAGCGTGGATGCACTAAACCGACACGGCATTACACCGCAGCAACTAGCCTCCCATGGCGTTGGAGGCATAGGGCACTTAGGTGCCAGCCAGTTTGATGCAGAGTATCGCGAGAGACAGCAAGAAGAGGCTCGGCAACAACGATCGACACCCCAAACCTCAAGCACGAGCCTTCCTGCGAAGGCAGTGGCACCGCTTGCCTTATCCACCGTGCGAAATAACGAATCCGAAAAGAAAAAAGCCTCTCAGGAAATCCACCTCGAAATCGGCATCTTTACCGATGGCACCTTGAATAACGCCGAGAATTCTCGGGAGCTAGAGGAGCGCGTGGCTAAGGAGTGTGTTCAGTCCTTTGAACGAGGGGAGATATCGGAGGAGGAGTGTCAATATTGGTTGGGGTTGTCGGGTGGTGGGAGCTATAGGAACGCCCCGAGTAATGTGGCCAAACTCAGAGATCTATATGAGGAGTCCAATAAAGTTGATGACATTGGGATCATCCGGAGGTTTTGGGTATACGCTCCGGGTATTGGCACTAAAACGGGAGGGGAGGACTCAACCGTGGGGGCGATCTCAGGAATGGGAGAAACCGGAATTATCAGCCAGGTAGAAGATGCGTTTTTACAGGTCGCTCGAAGAATATACGCATTCGGGGTGTCAGATGACATTGCGAGTCTAACTATCGACTTGTTTGGATTTAGCCGCGGTGCTGCTTCAGCACGCCATGCGGCATATGAGATAAATCGGGGATTAGATGGTGCGCTCGGTCGGGTATTGTTGAAGAACGGGATTGGTTGGCCGAAGCGTGTGGTGATTCGTTTCGTCGGATTGTTTGATACTGTCTCGGCCGTTATCAATCCAGCTGAATTGGATCTGTCGCCCAGTAACGACCGAAACGACCCCGTAGACGTTTATCTCGCACCAGAGAGCGTCAAGTATGCGGTTCATCTAGTTGCTGCCGATGAATTTAGGGAAAATTTTGCATTGAACAGTTTGCGAAATGCGAATGGAGAGATCCCGAAGAACTTTAGGGAAATCGTTTTGCCCGGAGCGCATTCCGATGTTGGTGGAGGATACCCAGATATTCTTCGAGAAGATTTGATTATCAGTAAATATCATAAAATCGATAATGATCGAATTGATTGGCCTGACCAAACGATGCAATGGGATAACCTCGAAGAGCTACGGCGCGTAAAAACATCGGAAGGATGGATAGGTGATTTCAGTTTACCTGTCAGGTCATCTGAATATCATGATCCGAACCCGGAAGACCTTGGTCCATTTGGGGATGCTAGTTTAAGTATTTATAAGATCGAATCTGAGCATCCGGCCCCGCGAGGACGCATAGAGTTGGCGTTGAGGATGGTGCGCAACATCCGGGGGGAATACTCGCGAATAGCGCTCCATCTCATGCGAACATTGGCTGTTCAGATGGGTGTTCCGTTCCAGGATTTGGACTTCGATAGCGCTGTTGGTCGACTGCCTGATGACTTAATAGCTATTTCGGGGGAGATGATGGAACAAGTCGTCGCGGGAGAGGACAAAATCCAATTAAGAGCAGATCAGGGAAAAATGATCCGGCAGCGATACACGCATCATTCAGCCAATTATGACCCGCTTAAATTTTTGCTAAAGAGCGCACTATTTCAATTACGTCTAGGCCGAAATTTTAGTCCAAACGCTCCGGTGAGTTCTGGTGAGCGAATTATCCATCCCAATCGTTGAGAATGGCTTATGCGAATTTTGATAGCGATCCTGATGTGCGTGATCACAAGTCTTTTGACAGGTTGTGCTTCCTGGGGTGATGAAAAGGTGCACTGGGATATTACCGTTGCTGCGCCTGAACACTATCACATGTGGTTAATTGATGCGCATTTAGAAAAGTCGGGAGTAAGGAGTTGGCGTGGACCCGTAGGGGGAGGGGTGGAATGTTGTTGGAAGGGGGACAATGGCCCTTTTGGGTCGGGTGGAAGTATGGATCCGTTTCCTAACTTAATCGCACTGCATTGGTTTTCATTTGCTGAGCAGAAGTACTACACCGCATTGATTCGAGTGCCTCTGGATTTGGAAAAGCGTATGAGCGAACCAGCGCTTACATATACTCCAAAAGGTGATGCCCGCTATCTCCCAAGATATAACTTGGTTCTGGGATTAGCCCCCGGTGGGGAGGTTGTTGTGTGGATAATGAGCCAGTTGTCGAATGCGGTGGAGGTACTGCGAGTTACTGCGAAGGAAGTGCCAGGGGACCCTGCAGACTTTGCCGGTTTAACGAAAAGCTATCTCGAAGAACACGGCGCCTACCTCAAGGAACACGGCGTACCGTTAGAAGGTTGGTAAATCATTACCGTGCATATCGGTTGAAAGCAAAAAAGGGTGTGCCATTTGGCACACCCTTTCTACGTTTACCTTATGCCCGCAACGCCTGCGCGGCGGCCACCATGGTCTCCAACGCGGGTGTCACTTCCTCCCACTTTCGCGTTTTCAGCCCGCAGTCCGGGTTAATCCACAGCCGTTCCGCCGGAATCCGCTCTGCGGCGAGCTTCATCAGGTTGATGATTTGCTCTTTGTCGGGAACGTTAGGGGAGTGAATGTCATACACCCCGGGCCCGATGTCGTTCGGGTACTCGAAGCTCTTGAATGCGTCCAGCAGCTCCATGTCAGACCGTGACGTTTCGATGGTAATTACGTCGGCATCCATACGAGCGATGGCTTCGATGATGTCGTTGAACTCCGAATAACACATGTGCGTGTGAATCTGTGTGCTGTCCTCTACGCCGTTGGCAGCGATGCGGAAGCTGTTGATGGCCCAATCGAGATAACCTTCCCAATCCGACTGACGCAGCGGTAAGCCTTCTCTCAGGGCTGCTTCGTCGATCTGAATGATGCCCACGCCGGCTTTTTCCAGATCCTGGACTTCCTCGCGAATGGCCAGTGCCAGTTGCAGGCATGAGTGCTTGCGGGGTTGGTCGTCCCGCACGAACGACCAGTTCAAGATGGTCACCGGGCCGGTCAGCATGCCTTTTACGGGCTTGTCAGTCAGTGACTGAGCGTAGCGAATCCAGTCTACGGTCATGGCTTTCGGGCGGCAGATGTCGCCGAACAGGATGGGTGGTTTAACGCAGCGCGAACCGTATGATTGCACCCAGCCGAAGCGGGTAAACGCGTAGCCTTCCAGCTGTTCACCGAAGTATTCCACCATGTCGTTGCGTTCAGCTTCACCGTGCACTAGAACGTCCAAGCCCAAGGCTTCCTGATTACGAATGCAGCGTTCGATCTCGGCCTTCATATGGGCTTCATAGTCGGCCGCAGCTAAATCGCCTTTTCGGAACTGCAAACGGGCCTGGCGGATTTCCGGGGTTTGTGGAAACGAGCCGATGGTGGTGGTCGGAAATGCGGGTAGCTGAAGTTTCTGCTGCTGAAGCAGAATGCGCTGGGCATACGGACTCTGGCGATTGCCCAGTTCCGTTGTTATCTCCGCGACCGCTGCACGAACGCTCGGGTTAGTAACGCGAGTCGAATGGCGGCGGCTGTCGATGGCTTCCTGATTTTGTGTCAGTTGCTGTTGTACCGATTCGCGGCCTTCGTTGAGAGCGCGGGTCAGCACCTGAAGCTCGTCCAGCTTCTGCAGAGCAAAGGCCAGCCAGTTACGGATTTCAGGATCCAATCCGGTTTCTTGTGCCAGGTCAACAGGTACGTGTAGTAGTGAACAGGATGGTGCCAGCCACAGGCGGTCGCCAAGTTTTTCGTGCACTGGCTCTAGCCAGTCCAGCGTTTTATTCAGATCGGTTTTCCAGATGTTTCGACCGCTGATAACCCCCAGCGACAGCACTTTGTGCGTCGGCAGCCAATCGGCAATGCGGTTAACCTCATCCGGTGCGCTGATGGCGTCCAGATGAACCCCGGCTACGGGCAGCTCGCAAGCCAGTTGCAGGTTGTTACGCAGTTCACCAAAGTAGGTGGCCAGCAGCAACTTCGGGCGATTCGCTTTCAGTTGGTGATAGGCCAGATTAAAGGCGTAACGCCAGTTGGCGTCTAGCTCTGTTACGAGTGCGGGTTCGTCGATTTGAACCCATTCGGCTCCGGCATCAGCGAGAATTTCCAGCAATTGTGAATAAGCAGGCAGCAGGCGCTCCAATAGATCAAGGCGATTGCTGCCGTCGGAGGTTTTGCCAAGCCACAGGTAAGAAACCGGGCCAATAATCACCGGTTTCGCTGATACGCCTTGCTGTTGTGCTTCCGCCAACTGATTGATGAGTCGCTCAGGGTTCAGCTTGAACTCAGTGTCAGCGGTGAACTCCGGCACAATGTAGTGATAGTTGGTGTCGAACCATTTGGTCATTTCGCCGGCCGCGATGGCACAGCAAGGACTGTCGTTGGCACCTCGGCCACGGGCGGCGCGGAAGTAGACGTCGAGCTCGTTTCCTTCTTTGTCTGCCGCGCGAGCCGGTAAATTGCCGAGCGTGACAGACATGTCGAGCACTTGATCGTAGAGGGAAAAATCGCCCACGGGCACAAAGTCGAGGCCAGATTGCTGTTGCCAGTGAGTCTGGCGAAGCTCCGCGGCGGTTGCGGCCAAATCTTGTTCAGTTTTACGTCCGGCCCAGTACTGTTCCAGTTCGAATTTCAGTTCTCGTTGACCGCCAATGCGCGGAAAGCCGAGATTGTGTGTTGTCACCATGATGCTGTCCTTAGTGGTTTCTGCTGTAAGTAGGTGAGCTAGATTAGAAAGTTTTTGTGATGAATAAAAATGGTATTATCTCAACAATTCATGAGCAGAATTCACGGTTAGGGCATGATTGAACGAAGTCATTTGGAAATATTTCGAGCGGTTGAACGGCAGGGTTCGCTCACCGCTGCGGCCGAGCAGCTGCATTTGACGCAATCCGCGTTGAGCCACGCGATTCGGAAGCTGGAGCAGCAATTGGGAACGCCGGTATGGCTCAGGGAAGGGCGGCAGTTGCGGTTTACCCAAGCGGGTGAGCAACTGCTGTCGCTCGCCAACCGGCTTCTGCCGCAATTTGAACACGCCGAGATGCTGGTCGGGCAAGTGGCCAAGGGGCAGCGTGGCAGCTTGCGCGTGGGGATGGAATGTCACCCTTGTTACCAGTGGTTATTGAAGGTAGTCGGCCCTTATCTGCAGCAGTGGCCGGATGTGGATGTAGACGTGAAACAAGAATTTCAGTTTGGTGGAATGGGCGCGCTGTTCGGCCATGATATCGACTTGCTGGTGACACCTGATCCTCTGCATCGCCCCGGCGTGTGCTTTGAGCCGGTGTTCGATTATGAACAAGTGTTGGTGGTGGCGAGCGATCATCCGCTGGCACAAAGTGACTGGGTAGAACCAGAGCAGCTGGCGAGCGAAATACTGATCACCTATCCGGTAGCGCCGGAGCGACTGGATATCTTTACTCGCTTCTTTTTGCCGGCCCACGCCGCACCGGCGTTCCATAAAACGATCGAAACAACCGATATCATGTTGCAGATGGTCGCTGCGGGCCGCGGTGTGTCGGCACTGCCGCGCTGGTTGGTGGATGAATACGCGCAGAAAATGCCGATTAAGGCATTGTCGTTGGGCAAGGAAGGTATGCCGAAACAGATTTTTCTGGGCTTTCGCGAGCGGGATCAGGAGGTGGATTATCTGGTTGCATTTATGAAGCTGGCCCGTAGCATTCGCTGGAACTAAGCTCTTCGGTTAAACTGCGCAAAAAATTTCAACAGGACACACAAATTATGAGCAATATCCCTGCGGATCTTAAGTATATCGATACGCACCAGTGGGTGCGGGTTGAGGCTGATGGTACGGCGACTGTTGGTATCACGGATTTCGCCCAGGAGCAGTTGGGTGATGTGGTTTTTATCGAAGTGCCGGAAGTGGGTGCTACGGTTAACGGTGGTGAGGAAGCGGGTGTTGCGGAGTCGGTGAAGTCGGCTTCGGATGTGTTTAGCCCGGTGACTGGTGAGGTTCTTGAGGTGAATGAGAAGCTTGAGGACGAGCCCGAGATTGTCAACGATGATCCTTATGGTGAAGGCTGGATGTTCAAGGTTAAGCTGGCGGATGAAGGCGAGCTCGATGGCTTGATGGATCCTGAGGCTTACGCTGAGCACGTGGCTTCAGAAGGCTAAGTTGCTTGCCTAGTGCGGGCATGGCGCCGGGGAAGGTTTCCAAAACACGCTGTGAATACTTCCCTGTACGCTCTGCTCCGCCATCCATGGCTCCGCAAGGTTTTGGAAACCTTCCCCGGCGCCACGCTCGGACCGTGTGCTGGCCGCACAAAATTCCCTCGCCCCAATTTTTCAGGTGACTAATTAATGGATTTCCCGATTCTGTACCTGCGCAAAGGCGCAGAACGCCGTCTCCGTGCTGGCCACTTGTGGGTTTACAGTAACGAGGTGGACATCAAGCGCAGCCCGTTAACGGAATTCGAAGCCGGGGCTCAGGCTCAGTTGCGGGCATCGAACGACAAGCCGCTGGGTACGGTATTTGTGAACCCCCATGCGTTGATTTGTGGGCGTTTGATCAGTCGGGAGCCTGCTCACGGTATGACCCCCAAGCGCTTGACGGACCGGATGGAGGCGGCGCTTTCGTTGAGGGATCGGTTGTTTGATAAGCCGTTTTACCGCTGGGTGTTTGGTGACAGCGATGGCCTATCTGGTTTGGTGGTGGATCGTTTTGATGACGTTGTGGTGGTGCAGATTTCCACGGCGGGCATGGAGCTGATGAAAGACGCTATTGTGCGTGCGGTTCAGCGTTTGGCGCATCCTCGTGTGGTGGTGCTGAAGAACGATGGCAAGATGCGCAAGGTGGAAGGGCTTTCCAGCTATGTGGAATTTGCTCATGGCCCCGAGACAGACGTTCTGCGGGTGGAAGAGAACGGCGCGCAGTTTGAGGTACCGTTGGCTGGCGGACAGAAGACGGGATGGTTTTACGATCACCGGATGAATCGTCAGCGGCTGCAGGCCTATGCGCCGGGTAAGCGGGTGTTGGATGTGTTTAGTTACGTGGGGGGCTGGGGTATTCAGGCCGCAGTTGCCGGTGCTTCTCAAGTAACTTGTGTGGATGCGTCATCGTCCGCGGTGGATTCAGTGCATCACAATGCCAAGCTGAACGGGCTGGATAATGTGGATACCATTGAAGGCGATGCCTTTGACGCCTTGAAAGCGCTGGCGGACGAGAAAGAGAAGTTCGACATCGTGGTACTGGATCCACCCGCGCTGATTCCGCGCCGTCGTGATCAAAAAGCCGGTGAACAGGCTTATGCCCGGTTGAATCAGCTGGGGTTGCGATTACTTGAGCGGGATGGGCTGCTGGTGTCTGCGTCTTGTTCCATGCATTTGTCGCAGGAAAAGCTGATCGACATCATCCGCGGCAGCGGCCGTAAGATTGACCGTTTCGTTCAGTTGCTGGAGCAAGGTCATCAGGCGCCGGATCATCCGGTTGTGCCCGGTATTCCTGAAACGGATTACATCAAATCTTGCTTCGTGCGGTCACTGACCGGTTTTCTGTAAAGGTAGTCAGCTACTGCACAAAGTAGGTCATCGGTGGGACACCCTTCCGGGATCGACAAAATCAGGGATGATTTTGTCGAGCTTACATGGATGTATTCACAGCGTATCCCGGAAGGGTGTCCCATCGATGACCGGCGAACAGATGCCGGAGTATCAGTCCCGAAGCGACATCACCGGCCAGCCACTCTCAACAGCCAGTTTCTCCAATGTAGGGTCTGGGTCCACAGCCACTGGGTTCTGCACCAGTTTCAGCAACGGCACATCATTGTGGGAGTCGCTGTAAAACCACGCGCCGTCCAACGTTTCATTGAAGGCCTCTAGCCAGTCGTTCAGGCGCACCACTTTGCCGTCCTGAAAGCTCGGTGTTCCTGCCACTTCGCCGGTAAACCGCCCGTTCACCAACTCCGGTTCGGTCGCAATCAGGTAATCCACCCCCAAAAGCTCCGCAATCGGCTCGGTGATAAATCGGTTGGTGGCAGTAATGATCATCAGCGTGTGCCCCTGAGCGCGGTGATCGGCCAACAACTTGGCGGCTTTCTCCAGCATCATCGGCTGCACTTTCTTCGCCATAAACGTTTCGCGCCAGGATTCGAGCTCTTCCATGCTGTGGGTGGACAGCGGTTGCAGAGCAAAGCGCTGGTATTCGAAAACGTCCAGCTCGCCATTCAGGTACTCCTGATAGAAGCGATCGTTTGCCTGGCGGTATACCTCTGGGTCTACCAACCCTTCCTCCACCAGAAACTCGCCCCACGCGTGGTCGCTGTCGCCGGCCAGCAGAGTGTTGTCCAAATCAAAAATTGCGAGCGTCAAGCCGCGTCCTCCCATTGTCACAGGCTTTTAAGCGAAGCTGACAGTCTAGCACGGCTCTGACAAGCTGTACTGCTCGCAGCAGCGTTTGCTGAACCATTGGGTTTCTGTAAGAATGAGAGCAACTTGGACAAATTTCGTCGGTTGGAAAAGCAACCGACCACCGACTTTACGAGGACTGTGCCGTGATCGACTCAGACGGTTTCAGACCCAACGTCGGAATCATTCTGGCCAACCACAGGGGCGAAGTACTCTGGGCAAGGCGAATAGGGCAGGACTCCTGGCAATTTCCGCAAGGCGGTATTAACCCGAATGAGTCTCCTGAAGAGGCCTTGTACCGGGAGCTGGAAGAGGAAATTGGCCTGAGTGCCAATGATGTGGAGATCATCACATGCACACGAGGGTGGCTAAGATACCGGCTGCCCAGGAGGATGGTACGCCACAACTCGCACCCCGTATGTGTGGGGCAAAAACAGAAATGGTTCCTGCTGCGGATGTTGTCACCAGATGCGCATGTTCGCGTGGATGGTACAGATTCACCTGAATTCGACGGTTGGCAGTGGGTGAGCTACTGGTATCCGTTAGGACAAGTGATATCGTTTAAACGAGAAGTGTACAGGCGCGCGCTGAGAGAACTGGCCCCCAGACTGTTTCACAACATGGAACAGTGGCAAAAAGGAGAGTCAAACCGGCGTTTGAAGGAACACCAAAAATGATGGATTAGCCCCATGCTCGGCATCTTGCGAAGTATTGTACAAGAGGTAAACAGCGCCCGTGATCTGAACGAGGCACTCGATATCATTGTCTCGCGAGTGCAGAAAGCCATGGGAACCGAAGTCTGTTCGGTGTACCTGCTGGATCCCGCCTCAAACCGCTACATACTCATGGCCACCGAAGGTCTCTATAAAGATGCGGTGGGCCATGTCAGCCTGGCTCATTCCGAAGGTCTTGTCGGGCTTGTCGGCTCCCGCGAGGAGCCCATCAACCTCGAAGATGCACCTTCCCACCCGCGTTATCGTTACTTCCCGGAAACCGGCGAAGAACGCTTCAGCTCGTTTCTCGGGGTGCCCATCATTCACCACCGCGCGGTATTGGGCGTTCTGGTGGTTCAGCAGCGGGAAAACTCCCGCTGCTTTGATGAAGGCGAAGAAGCCTTTCTGGTAACGATCTCGGCTCAGTTGGCCGGGGTTATCGCCCACAGCGAAGCCA
Organism: Marinobacter sp. MDS2; assembly: GCF_030718085.1. Classification (NCBI taxonomy): domain Bacteria; kingdom Pseudomonadati; phylum Pseudomonadota; class Gammaproteobacteria; order Pseudomonadales; family Marinobacteraceae; genus Marinobacter; species Marinobacter sp. MDS2. The sequence goes on along the minus strand of NZ_JAVAJF010000004.1, from coordinate 93,056 downwards.
CAGGCGCCATCAGCGGCCTGTCGTTAACCGGTGAAGAAGCCCACGACGTGTGCTTTAACGGGGTGCCCGGTGCGCCGGGTGTCGCAATCGGTACGGGCACGGTGGTATACCCCTCAGCCGATCTGGATGTGGTTCCCGAGAAGCCCGCCGAGGATATTGATCGTGAGCTGGAATTGTTCTGGAGCGCGGTTCAAGCGGTCAAAGAAGATATCCAGCGTGTGGCCAACCGGTTGGCTTCGCAGCTTCGGCCCGAAGAGCAGGCACTGTTTGATGTTTACTTGCGCATGCTGGATGAAAGCGCACTTCCCGGCGAAGTGGTCAGCAAAATTCAGGAAGGCATTTGGGCGCAGGGTGCCCTGAAGCAAGTGATCCAGCAGTACATCCGTCATTTTGAAATGATGGATGATTTGTACCTGCAGGAACGGGTGGTGGATATCCGCGATCTGGGGCGCCGTTTGTTGTCGCACATGCAGGAAGGCGAACAAAAACATCTGGAATACCCCGAACGCACCGTATTGGTGAGCGAAGAGCTGACCCCTGCGATGCTGGGCGAAGTGCCGAAAGGGCAATTAGTGGGCCTGGTGTCGGTCAAAGGCTCCAGTAACTCCCACGTTGCCATCTTGGCGCGGGCGATGGGCGTGCCGACCGTTATGGGGTTGGTGGATATCCCCGTCAACCAGCTGGGTGGTCGTGAGCTGGTGGTCGACGGTTTCGAAGGGCAAATCTTCGCCTCGCCCTCTGCCGACCTTCGGGCGTTTTATCAGGCAATTTGCGAAGAAGAAGACGAGTTGTTCCGCGGGCTGGAAGAGCTACGGGATAAGCCCTGTGAAACCCTGGATGGCCACCGGGTGCCTTTACTGGTGAATACCGGGCTGATGACCGATGTCGTGCGTTCTCTGTCCCACGGCGCCGAAGGCATCGGTCTGTACCGCACCGAAGTGCCGTTCATGATCAAAGACCGCTTCCCCTCCGAGCAAGAGCAGCGGGAATACTATCGCGAGCAGCTGGAAGCCTTTGCTCCGAATCCTGTGACGATGCGAACTTTGGATATCGGCGGTGACAAAGCACTGACGTATTTCCCGATCCAGGAAGAAAACCCGTTTCTGGGTTGGCGCGGCATTCGGGTGACGCTGGATCACCCGGAAATCTTCTTGTTGCAGGTTCGGGCGATGCTCAAGGCCAGCGAAGGCTTGAATAACCTGCAAATCATGTTGCCGATGATCAGTAACGTCTCCGAGGTGGAGGAATCGCTGCACCTGATCTACCGGGTTTATCACGAGGTCCGCGAAGAAGGCTACGATGTCCACATGCCCAAAGTGGGCGTGATGATCGAAGTGCCGGGGGCGGTGTATCAGATTCGTGAGCTGGCCGATCGTGTGGATTTCGTGTCGGTGGGCTCCAACGATCTCACGCAATACCTGCTGGCGGTCGATCGAAATAACCCGCGGGTTGCCCAGTTGTATCATTCTTATCATCCAGCGGTTCTGCAGGCCTTGGTGCGTATTGCACAAGACACCCATGCCGTGGGCAAACCGGTCGGTATCTGCGGCGAGCTGGCCGGTGATCCGGGCGGAGCCTTGTTGCTGATGGCCATGGGGTATGACTCGCTGTCGATGAACGCGGCCAGCTTGCCGAAAGTGAAATCGGTGATCCGCAGCGTGGATCGTGAGTGGGCGGTTCAGTTGCTGCAAGACGTTCTGTTGCTGGATTCGCCTCACGTGATCAAGAGTTGTGTGGATCTGGCACTGAGAAACGCAGGTTTCGGCCGATACCTTCGCCCCGTTAAGACACCGGTGTGCGAGCCGGCCGCGCTTTAAGCCGTGTTTTCGTGGTTAGTGTGTTTACTCTAAAATCAATTGGTAGCTTAGTGCTGTTAATCTGACCTGTAGTACCTACAAAGGATAGTTGATGACAGACGCGACCGAACTCAAGCCAACACCAAAAATAGGCCTTGCCCTGGGCGGCGGAGGGCCGTTGGGTGGTATTTATGAGATCGGCGCATTGCGGGCGCTCGACGAGGCGCTTGATGGTCTCAACTTCAATGAGCTGAACGTCTACGTTGGTGTAAGCTCCGGCTCGTTTGTGGCCTCCCACTTGGCCAACCAGGTAACCACCGCGCAGTTGTGCCGGATTTTTGTGCGCAACGAGGCCGAGGTGCACCCTTTCCACCCCGATGTGTTCTACCGCCCTGCGTTTCGCGAGATTGGCAGTCGTTTGCTGGCGGTGCCCAAACTGCTAAGTACGGCGGTCAGCCGGTTTATCAACAACCCCTACGATCAAAGCTTGCTGGAAGCCCTGACCATTCTGGCTCAGGCCGCACCGGCCGGGTTGTTTGATAACGAAGGGCTGCACGATTACCTGCGCCGCGCGTTTACCATGCTCGGCCGCACCAACGATTTCCGGCAACTCAAGCGCAGTTTGTACGTTGTAGCAGCGGATGTGGAAAGCTCCGACGCCGTATGCTTTGGTGCACCCGGCTTTGACCACGTACCCATTTCGAAGGCGGTTCAGGCCAGCACCTCCTCCCCGGGTTTGTATGTGCCGGTCGAGATTGATGGCCGCTATTATGTGGACGGCACGCTTCGGAAGGGCTTGCATGCGTCTGTTGCGTTTGAGGATGGGGCGGATCTGGTCTTTGCCGTTAACCCGCAGGTGCCCATTGATGCCAGTGCGGCCGTGCGTGCCGGGTCGTTGAAAGCCGGTGATCTGACGCATTCCGGTATGCCGAATATGTTGTCCCAGACCTTCCGCACCATGGTGTATTCAAGAATGCAGTCGGGGATTGCCCAATACGCCAGAGACTATCCGGATAAAGACATTCTGCTGTTTGAGCCCACGCGGGACGACGCCAAACTGTTCTTCTCCAACGTGTTCAGCTTCCAGAGTCGCCGTATGGTATGCGAGCACGCCTACCAGATGACCCGTCGCGATCTTCTGAATCGTGCGGATGAGCTGGAGCCGAAGCTGGCGCAATACGGCATCAAGCTGCGCCGGGACCGGCTGGAAGACGAACAACGTACCATCAGCACCAGTCTGTACGGTGAACTGCTGCCGCTGTATGTGGCCAAAGGCCGGAAAAAACAGGCGCAGAAAGGTCGCTTGGCCAGTGGGTTGAGTAACGTGACGCACCTGTTCTCCAAGGCGCAGTAATGCGATAAGCCGACGAGCTAGCCGATAAAAAAAGCCCGGATAACAACTGTCATCCGGGCTTTTTGCTTTAAGGCTTAGGCGGTTACAGGATGAACCGGCTCAAATCCTCATCTTCGGCGAGCTCGCCCAGTTTTTCATTAACGTACGCAGCCGTTACTTCAAAACCGTCAGTCACCTGATCGCCGGCTTCGAACGACAAGCTTTCCAGCAAACGCTCGAGTACGGTGTGCAGGCGGCGGGCACCAATGTTTTCGGTGGTTTCGTTCACCTTGCAGGCAATTTCTGCAATTCGGGCGATGGCATCTTCTGCAAAGTTCAGCTTCACGCCTTCGGTACCCATCAGTGCTTCGTACTGTTGCACCAGAGAGGCATCCGGCTCAGTCAGAATCCGCTTGAAGTCATCCGGCGTCAGCGCCTGCAGCTCAACCCGAATCGGCAAACGTCCCTGAAGCTCGGGGATCAAATCAGACGGCTTGGACAGGTGGAAGGCACCCGAGGCGATGAACAGAATGTGATCGGTCCGTACCGCGCCGTATTTGGTGCTCACGGTGCTGCCTTCAATGAGGGGCAGCAGGTCACGCTGAACGCCTTCACGGGAAACGTCTGACGAGGTGTTTTCGGACCGCTTGGCCACTTTGTCGATCTCGTCCAGGAACACGATGCCGTTCTGCTCAACGGCCAGCAGAGCCTTTTGTTTGATCTCTTCCTCGTTCACCAGCTTGGCAGCTTCTTCTTCCTTCACCCGCTTCATGGCGTCGGCCACTTTCATCTTGCGGGTTTTGCGCTTGTCCGAGGCCATGTTCGAGAACATGCTTTGCAGCTGGTTGGTCATTTCTTCCATGCCCGGCGGCGCCATGATTTCAACGCCGGCGCCGCTGCTGCTCAGATCAATGTCGATTTCCTTGTCGTCCAGATCGCCTTCGCGAAGTTTCTTGCGGAACATCTGGCGGCTGGCGGAATCGTTGTCGCGGGCGCTGTCTTCGTTGAAATCGCGCGCAGGCGGCAGCAGGGCATCCAGAATGCGATCTTCGGCGGCATCCAGTGCCTGATTCTCGTGGCGCTTCATCTCCTTCTCTCGGAGCATCTTAACGGCCATATCCGCCAGATCACGGATGATGGATTCCACGTCGCGGCCCACATAACCCACTTCGGTAAACTTGGTGGCTTCTACCTTCAGGAAGGGCGCGTCGGCCAGCTTCGCCAAGCGGCGAGCGATTTCGGTTTTACCGACACCGGTGGGGCCGATCATCAAAATGTTCTTCGGGGTGATCTCATCGCGCAGGCTGCTGTCCAGCTGCATCCGGCGCCAACGATTACGCAAGGCGATGGCGACGGCGCGCTTGGCCTCTTGCTGGCCCACGATGTGTTTGTTCAGTTCGTGAACGATTTCACGGGGAGTCATTGCAGACATGGTCGCTCCGGTCAGTCTTTGATGGGCAGCACTTCCAGAGTGCGGTTCTGGTTGGTGTAGATGCAGATGTCTCCTGCAATTTCCAGAGCCTTCTCGGCAATTTCGTGCGCACTCAGATCGGTGTTTTCAAGCAACGCGCGGGCAGAAGCCTGAGCAAAAGGGCCGCCGGAACCGATGGCAATCAAGCCTTGCTCCGGCTCAATCACATCGCCATTACCGGTAATGATTAAAGAGGCGGTTTTGTCGGCTACGGCCAGTAGGGCTTCCAGCTTGCGCAGGGCACGGTCGGAACGCCAGTCTTTGGCGAGCTCCACGGCCGCTCGGGTCAGGTTGCCCTGATGCTTTTCCAGCTGGGCTTCGAAGCGCTCGAAAAGGGTGAAGGCATCGGCGGTGCCACCGGCGAATCCAGCAATCACCTGGCCGTTATACAGCGTGCGTACTTTGCGGGCATTGCCTTTCATGACGGTGTTGCCCAGTGAAACCTGGCCATCACCTCCCATGGCGACTTCGTCGTCACGGCGGACGGAAACAATCGTAGTCATTTTGGCTCCAGTTGCCTGATGAAGATTGGTATTCAGACGTTATGGAGGCGCTTGAAGTGAATTCAACCTTTCTTGGGAATCTTTCGAACCAGAGGCTGAATATTTATGGCCACCAGCTTATCCACAGCGGAGTTCATCTGGCTTCGTGAGGTGAAGGGGCCCACGTTCACGCGGTACCACTCGCTGCCGTTGTCCTGAACCACGTGCTGCACGTGCGCGCGTAGGCCTTGGAAGGCGATTTGGGCGCGCTGGCGCTCGGCATCTTGCTTGCTGCGGAACGAGCCAGACTGAACCACGTAATCGTAGGCCTGTTTGGCAGGGCCGGGGGTGTATTCTTCAACCTTGGGCGGAACCACTTCGGATTCTGGCAACATTTCGTAGAACCGGAAGTCGCGCTCCTTGCGGGCGGTTTGCGTCGGTGGCTGCTTCTGAGGCGCTTGGGGTTGTGTCTGTTGTGCCTGCGAGGGCGACGACTGTTGAACCTCCTGCCCCGTAGGCAGGGTGTTCAAGTACACAATGAAGCCCATAAAGCCGCCCACAGCGGCCAGAGATAAAATCCACTTCACAGATAAGCCACCCTGTTGGGAGTGCGAAGGTGCACTGCGTTTCGGCTTGGCCGCAGACTTATTGCCTGACTGGGCATTGCGCTTTCGGGGCGCAGCAGCACCTTTGCCGGAAGGGCGGTCTTTCTTGGCATAATCTCTGGCCATGAGCTGCTTACATCTCCTCAGGGGCGCTTACGCCCAGCAGGCCTAAGCCGTTCTCGATCACCTGGCGCACGGCCAGGTATAAGCTCACTCGTGCATCACGCAGTGCGGTGTCTTCAATCAGCACTTTGTGCGCGTTGTAGTAGGTGTGGAACTGGCCGGCCAGGTCGCGCAAATAGTGCGTCAAATGATGCGGTTCACGCTGAGCCGCGGAGTTGGCAATTAGTTCCGGGTATTTCGCCAACTGGTTTGCCAGCTCTTTTTCTTCATCCAGCTTCAGCAGGCTCAAGTCACCCACGCATTCGGTGCGACCGCGCTGAACGCCTTCGGCTTCCAGCTTGCGCAACACGCTGCAGATCCGAGCGTGGGCATACTGAATGTAATACACCGGGTTTTCATTGGTCTGAGAGCGGGCCAGGTCAATATCGAAGGTCAACTGGGAGTCTACCCGGCGCGCCGCCAGGAAGAAGCGGGTGGCATCGCGGCCCACTTCGTCGATCAAATCACGCACGGTGACGTAGCTACCGGCACGTTTGGATATTTTCACTTCCTGCCCGGAACGGGTAACCATCACCATCTGGTGCAGAACGTAATCCGGCCAGCCCTGAGGGATGTCGGCTTTCAGTGCCTGCAAACCCGCGCGAACCCGCGTCACGGTGGAGTGGTGATCCGCACCTTGCTCATTGATCACGGTGGTAAAGCCACGCTGCCACTTGTCCAGGTGATAGGCCACGTCTGGCAGGAAGTAGGTGTAGCCACCGTCTTTCTTGCGCATCACCCGGTCTTTATCGTCGCCGAACTCGGTGGTTTTCAGCCACATGGCACCTTCGTGCTCATAGGTGTAGCCGTTGGCTTTGAGGCGCTCAACGGTGGCTTCTACTTTGCCATCGTCGTACAGGGAGGATTCCAGGAAATACACATCGAACTGAACGCCGAAGGCTTTCAGGTCCAGATCCTGTTCCCGGCGCAGGTAGGCAACGGCAAATTCGCGAATCGCCGCCTGGTCATCGGGGTCCGCTTTAGCCGTAACTTCACGGTCGTCCGCGATCACGGTTTCACCGGCCAGGTAGGCATTGGCCACATCAACAATGTAATCACCCCGGTAACCGTCTTCTGGCCAGCTTTCGTGCTCGGGTGTCAGGCCCTTCACCCGGGACTGAACCGACAGTGCCAGGTTGTTGATCTGAGCACCGGCATCGTTGTAATAAAACTCGCGGGTAACATCGTAACCGTTGGCTTCCAACAGACGGCACAGGCAGTCTCCGATCGCCGCGCCACGGCCGTGACCCACGTGCAGCGGGCCGGTGGGGTTGGCGGAAACAAACTCCACCTGAACCTTTTCACCCTTGCCGTTGTTATTACGGCCAAACTGCTCCGCTTCATCCAGAATCGTGTTCACAATCCCGAACGCGCTGGCGGTGCTCATGAAAAAGTTGATAAACCCGGGCCCGGCAATCTCTACCTTGGCAACCGCATCGCTTTCCGGCAGCGCAGCGATCAACGCTTCAGCCAGTTTTCGCGGAGGGCAGCCAGCGGCTTTGGAAGCCACCAAAGCAATATTACAGGCGTAATCCCCGTGGGATTTGTCCTTGGTATTGCCAACTTGCGGAGTGAAGGTTTGATCAGCCGGCAACGTGCCTTCGGATTGAAGGGTGGCCAGTGCAGACTGGAGAAGCTCGGATACGGTCTCTTTCATGCGTCAGACGACTCGGTTTTCAGAAGAGTGGGTGTCAGGGCAGGGCGCCCGTTGAAAATAGAAGAGGCGTATTATCGCGGAAAGTTGGAGTGTAAGCAAAAAGCCCGGCGGTTAGGCCAAGCCGTTTACCTTATGTGTGGACGGCTTAGCTGACAATCCCTCTGGAAGGGCCTATAATACTGTACATCCAGACAGTATAGGCGCTTCCAAAAATGGGAAAGAAATCTTTCCAAAATCGACCGCCCAGAATTCCCTTCCCTGTTGAAGATATCCAGGCTAATGGATGCCGAAATCCGACGTGTGAAAACTTTTTGACGCTCAGTTCTATCAAAAATTCTGATGGATCTGGCGAAGGGTTGGAAGAGGCATTTCAGCGTGGTGGAGGCTCCTATCGGATCTCAGGAACCGGTAAAAATACTGCCTCTCTCGTTTGTGAAATCTGCACAGAGCGAAAAAAGCAAGGTGAGGACATCACCGTTGTCTCCACGACTCTGAAAAGCAATCAAGCTGTTTATGAAGAGCTTTCGAGGATCTCCGGCTATCTGAATGAGAACCCGCTTAAATGCCCAAATCAGGCTTGTGATAGCAACATAGGCAAAAAGCCAATATCAGTCAATAAAAATGGCAGGACAAGCAGCGGAAATCAGCGCTACCAATGCAACCATTGCGGGAAAAATTTCTCAGCAAAGCCAAAATCAAGACGGCAGGAGAAGCCCCATCTCAACAAGCTCCTATTCAAGCTTTTGGTCAACAAGGAACCCATTCGACGCATAGCCGAGCTTCTGGATCTTTCTGAAAAGGCTGTTTACGGGAAAATTCGGTTCATCCACAGACAATGCCTGGATTTTGCAAGAAGCCGGGAGAGGAAGCTTGAGAGGATGAATTTCAAGCGCCTTTACCTATCTACGGACAGACAGATCCTGATGACTAACTGGTCTCACCGTGACGACAAGCGAAACTCAGATCTTTATGGGATTGCTACAGCCTGCCTGAATTCCAGCTATGTGTTTGCTTTCAACTTCAACTACGACGGCTCTGTAGACGCATATGAGGCCGAAAGAGATGCTATTGAGTCTGGTGACTACGATAGAGCGAAACATCACCGCAAGCATGCCAGAATTTGGCTTGCCAGAGAGTTTGATGAAGCCGTTAAGAATCGACCTCCGAAAGAGAAACTGCCTTTTGCGGGAAATCTCAGGGACGAAATCAAAATAAAGTCTTTCATCGACCAAAAATTCAATCTCTCAGACTCATCGGAAAACATCGACGCTACCAAACAGCTTCCTGTCCGTGGGGCCTTAGTCCATAACGAATATACGATGATGGCCCACTTTTTCTTGCTCAAGCGCCTTTTCGCAAGTACTGAAAAAACTCGCTTCTTCTTGGATTTGGATAGCGGTATGAAGACCGCCTATATCTCAGCTTTCCGTGAGGAAATTGCCGAAGATCGCTCTGATGGGTTTCTAGTCCGGACATCAAAGAATAAAACCAATGATGAGAAAGAAAAGCTTGTTGCGCAGTTCCGCAAAATGGTCTCGGTTATCTCAGGGATCCCTGTGAGGCAGCTGACCTTCAAGGATCTGATGGAGGTGACGAACAACATCATCGCTGAGCGCCTCAAGAAGCCTATTAAAATCCCGAACTCACCTGAGTGGTGGATAGAGCACCCATGGGTTTCAAAAGCTGAGCCAGAGAAGATGGTGGCCGCTGTCACGGATCTTTCCAAGTACGACACGATGCACCAGGCGAACCTGTACCGGATGGTCACTCTCGCCCCTGTAGACAGGTTCTTTATGAATATCCGTAGGATGTCCATGTATTTCGAGAGACCGTTTCAGTCTGGAACAGGAATGGGAAGAATCTGGCATGGCTATTCAGCATACAACCCTGAGATGTACACCATCGTTGGCGACATATTCAGGATTCATTACAACTATTGCAGTCGATCAACTCGGAAAATTACGCCAGCGATGAAGCTGGGACTCGCCAAGACACCAATTCCGGAGGAGAAAATTCTGTATTACAGGAAATACCAATAGAATCGGTGGAGCGACTATACGCAAAGTTTTTTAACCTTACGTATAGTATAGTCTCATTCAGTTTTTGTTTTCGAGATCATGCTTCCGCTTGTCGATGAGAAGTGAGGCAAATGCAGCCAACGCGTCCTCATCTTTAAAGACAACGTCAGACAAGTCCTTGTAGTCATTTCTCAAACCAAAGACCTTATTCACCAGTACCTTCATCAGATCGCCCTGTAAGGCCTGCTCTTTGGTGTTTTTATCAACCTGCTCGGCAACCTTTGAGTCGTTGAAAAGGGATTTGTAGGACCCTTCAAAAAAGTTCTCTCGGGTATCTTGGTCAGACACATCACCAAAGATGTCGTTAAGGTGGCCGATAATCTGTGTCAGGAATTCCTTTTCACGATCAATAGGTTCTCCACCACCACCGGTAATAGGGCGAACCGGCTCAGCCTCTCCTTCAGTATCACCGTCCACCTTTTTGATTGCGTAGTGGGTCAAAATGATACCAGAAAGATCTACATTCTCAGGAGTCACGCCTTCAAGCCTGCGACTCAAAAGCTTGGAGAACGCTGCAAAGTTCTCAAGCTCTGCATCACTCAATTCAACAAGCTGGGCAATGTAGTTGTAGACACGAACAAATCGGGCAAGAACCGTTTTGAATTGCTTGTATTCTTCCCGCTCCTTGCTGAGTTCACTGCGCTTAGCCTCAGCATGGGACATGCCTTTTTCGTCCTTCGCTTCAAAGGCCTTTTCAAAGGCCTTATCCCACTCCTTGATGGCGTCAGACAGTTCATTGAGCTTTGAGTTGTAAATATCCGTGGGCCGCTGGGTTGCAGAGTAAAGGCGCTTATGAACATTTTCAGGGACATCTTTGCCGACCAAGAATCTTCCACGAGCCGTTTTGAAATGCTCAAGGTCTGACTGGTTGTAGATCCCAGCGTTATCCAGCTCTGATTTGATCTCATAGACGACATTGAGGTCCTGAACCTCTGCCATCTCCGCGCCTTCATCGTAGGATTTAAAAGCATTCAGAATGGCTTCAGGATCGTTCACAAAGTCGATGACGTAAGTTTCTTCTTTGCCTGGATAAGTTCGGTTTAATCGGGAGAGTGTCTGTACAGCTTCGACACCACTAATTTTCTTATCCAAGTACATGGCCACCAGCTTCGGCTGGTTGAAACCAGTCTGAAACTTATTGGCCACAATCATGACGTTGAACTGAGCCTCATCAAACGCGTTACGGAGATCTTTACCTTCTGCGTCGGGGTTCAGGTTGTATTCGGTGTAATCAGATTCAGGATCGAATCCGAGAGGGTCTTTAGGATCATCCTCGCCAAGATCTTGGCCTGGCACCTTGCCAGAAAAGGCCACTAGGGCCTTGATCCCATGAAGGTCATGCTTCTTGATGTATTTGTCGAAGGCCATTTTGTACTTCACAGCCTGGGCTCGACCACTGGTAACCACCATAGCCTTGGCTTCACCATCGAGAAGATTCGCAACGGAGTTCATGAAGTGGTTTGCGATGAACTCAACCTTCTGGGTCACGTTGGTTGGGTGCAAAGATTTCCAGCGGGCCAGTGCTCTGTTAGCCAACTTTTTATCGACACGTTTATCCTCAACGCCCTGAACACCCAATCGATAGGCTTCGCGATAGGGAATATAGTTCTGAAGCACATCCAGGATAAATCCTTCCTCAATGGCCTGCCTCTGGGTATACCTATGGAAGGATTCCGGCTTATTGATATCAGAAGGCGGCTGAGAAGGGTCAGGACGACGTCCGAACAATGTCATGGTCGTATGCTTGGGTGTGGCCGTAAACGCAAAATGAGAGACATTCAAAGGCTGTACACGGGATTTCTGGATCTCAAGCAGCACCTCTTCAATGTCCATCTGATCCATTTTCTTCTTGGAGTCCATGGACAGGGCCGCACGAAGGCCTTGGGCGGTGCTGCCGGTCTGACTGGTGTGAGCCTCGTCGATAATGACTGCGAAGTTTCGATCTTTTAGCGTTCTGTCGGTAAGAATCGTTTCCATTGCAAACGGGAAGGTCTGGATCGTCACAACAATAATGGGCACCCCTTCTTTCAGGGCCTGCGCCAGGCGCTTACTCTTTGAGTCACCGAACTGTTGAGAGTCAATTGCCTCAATAACACCGAACTGATGGTCAAGCTGCTTCACAGCGTCTTGCAACTGGGAATCCAAGACCGTTCTATCAGTCACAATGATGACCGAGTTGAAGTACGGTGTACCGTCATCGTGGCGGATCTTGATTAGATCGTGAGCTGTCCAGGCAATGGTACTGGTTTTACCGGAACCGGCACTGTGCTCGTTTAGATACTGCTTACCAGGCCCGTTTTTCTTCACGTCCTGAATCATCTTGTTTACAGCTTCGAACTGATGATAGCGCGGGAAGATCAGGGTCTCAGCCTTGAAGGGCTTTCCGTGCTTATCGACCTTTTCTTTGGTCTCAACATAAACAAAGCTATGGAAAATCCGGAGCCAGCTTTCCCAGGTACACACAGATTCCCAGAAGTAAGCCACTGGGTATTCACCATCATCTCTTGGCGCGTTGCCTGCATGACCGTTATTGCCCTTATTGAAGGGCAGGAAGTAGGTGCTGTCGCCTTTCAGTTCCGTCGTCATCGAGATTTCTGAATCGGACATCGCGAAGTGGACCACAGCTCCCCGTTTGAAGGTAAGCAAGGGCTCTGAAACGGACTTGCCGTTCAGCTTGTATTTCGGGAGGCGATCTTGCTTGTACTGAGTAATCGCATCTTCGATGGACTGAGTGAAGTCTGTTTTAAGCTCCACTGTTGCTGTTGGTATGCCGTTAATGAAGAACACGAGGTCAATCGACCACTCACGAGTCGTATTAAACTTGACCTGGCGGACGACCCTCAGGCGGTTAGCTTTGTATTTATCAATCAGGATTTCGTTGTTCTTGTCTTCCGGAGCGCACTGGCTCATATCAATGCGACCAGCACCCGCAATGGAAAGACCGTGACGAATGACGTTGATCGTGCCGCCGTTCTTGGAATTCAGTTCTTTCTCCAGACGGCTAAGAAGGACATTTCGGGTATCCTCACCATTGATGGCGTAAAGCTTGTCCCACTTCTCAGGCTGAGAGGCTTTCACCCAGTCAACGACATCATCCGGGTACATGGCCAGATGACGGTCGTACTTCTCGGGATTGCCTTCCAGCCAGCCGTTAGCGACCAGTTTCTTGGTAACGTAGGCCTCCAAGTTAATCTCGTGATGGGCTTGTGGCATTACGCTACCTCCTTCTTTCTTAGGTCGATTTTTCCAGTTACAGCAGCACTTATCAGAGCAGTCCGGTGCTCCTTAAGCAACTCAATTGATTTTGATGTTTCATCTATTAGACTATTGATTTTATGGATTCGTTGATCCAAAAAATCAGATATTTCAACTTGAACGCGCTGGTCAGGAATAGTCAGATCAATATTCATCAGATTAGTTGCTGTGATGGCTGGATACCCAACTCCTGTTGACCGAACAATTACCTCATGTATAAATTGGCTTGACATCAAAAAATATTTTGCATACCTAGAATCAACCAATTTAGGTCTAATTACTGCAAATCCAGTTGACACAATTAAGTTCGATGAAGGATCGTCAATCGGTGCGATAGCCTTCAAATAGGTTCGAACTGTCGAAATTATAATATCTTGATCTCGGACAATTCTTCGCGCTCTTGATGGTGCATCCGAAAATTTAAGGGTCTCACTTTTAACTATGCCTTTATCGGATTTAACAGAGCCAATATCAACATATTCAATTTCAAAATTTCCATCTGTAGATTCGGCCAGAGCCTCATCGTTGCACGTTGATACATGTTTAAGCTTTGATGTTGTCCAATGCTTCGGAATCTCACCAATCCACTCAACCCCACTATCCTTCATCACCACATCTGCATCCAAACCTTTGGTCACAACGTGTGAGATCAGGGCTTGGCGCTTTTCTTTGAGAAGGCTGATGAATTTTTGCTTCTCAAAAATCAAACTATCCACAGGTGCAAGTGTACGGTCCAAAAAGTCAGCAATTGACTTTTGCTCGCTCAGACTTTCAGGAACAAAAATCCGTATATTCCCAAGCTGAGTGCGACTAATTCTCTGCATGGTCGTGCCACGGGCGAGGTTTTCTGCGTTATTAAGATAATCTGGGTTAGAGAACAGATAGACTAGAAATCTTCGGTCATACGCATCATCACTCCGCAAAATAACGTTGTCTACAGATGTAACAACTCGCTGCCCGAGATTTGGAGCTATGCATGATCGACCTATAGGAAGGTTGAGCCTGCTTATCAAAATATCGCCAGACTCAACACCTTTACATCTCAACTTAGAGAAAGTTTCCTCGCTAATGAAAGAATTGCCTTTCTCGATATATCTACCGACCCCAACGTTTCCTGTAGTAATGTAGCGAATACTGTCACTGTCGGTAATATCGTTGCTTTCAATCCAATCGCCATCAATAAATATTGAATTCTTATCTGATGCTAAGAATTTGATAGCAACCTTTTTCCATTCCTGGGGAACCTCATCGATCCAAGATAGGCCGGTGTTCTTGTATAGGGGGTAGCTTTTCATTCAGCCACCTCATCAAGCAGCGCTTGAATCCGAGCCTCAGAAGCCTTCAGATCAGTATCTATATCGTGCAATGAACGCGGCGGAACGTACTTATAGAAATAGCGATTGAAGTTAATTTCGTAGCCAACAATGCCAACGTCACCGTCCTTCTCATCGCGGACACTGTGATCAATGAACGCATCTGGAAGATGGGGTAGAACCTCCTCTTCAAAATAGGCCTCTACGTCCTGCTTGAACGGAACATTCTCTGTATCGTTCAGAGAGGTGTCAGGAATAGGGTTACCCTTGGAGTCGGTGACAATGTCGCCGTCAGGGTCTTGCTGAAACAGCGTGTTGGCGAACTCGGTTCCGAGTGCCTTGGTGGTCTTGCCAATTTTGCCTGTATTCTTCAGGCGGCTGACCAGACCGTGCGCCCAGTCGTATTCATGTTCGCCATGTTGCTCATCAAAGTAGTCGAGCCAAGCCTCCTGCTGTTCTTTCGAAAGCTTTTGGAATTGCTTCCCTTCACGGAGTAAGGAAATGCTTTCTTCATTGACGATGAGCTTGCCACGAAGAGGGCGCTTAATCGCAACCTTGCGGAAGGCGAAGTCAGTGGTGTCAAAGACTTTTGAGTTCTCGGATTCAGTGAAGCTGTCATACAGACGAACCACATCGTCAATCTGATCATCGGTGAGGTATCGACGCTTGGTGCCCTCAGACTTCCTCATGAGCGTCCAGACATTAGCCAAGTTAATGAGCTGAACCTTGCCCTTCCGTTGATCAGCCTTCTTATTGGAAAGAATCCAGACGTAGGTGCCAATGCCAGTGTTGAAGAACATGTCGTTCGGTAGAGCAATGATGCCTTCCACATAATCTTGTTCAAGAAGCCAGCGACGAATCTCAGACTCACCAGAGCCCGCATCACCGGTAAACAGAGGCGACCCTGAAAGCACGATACCAACACGGCCACCGCCGTTTTCAGGGTCTTCCATCCGAGAAATCAGGTGCATCAAGAAAAGCATAGAGCCGTCACTGACACGTGGAAGTCCGGGGCCAAAACGACCGGCATAGCCGAGGTTTTTGTGCTCGGCCTCAACAACCGACTTATCCTTATCCCATTTGATCCCAAAGGGAGGATTCGCAAGGCCGTAGTGGAATCGCTTATCACTCAACTTGTCGTTGGACAGGGTGCTGCCCTGAACGATATTCTTGCCATCCCATCCGAGAATCAGCATCGAGGTCAGTGCCATCGCGTGAGTTTTTGGATCAAGCTCCTGTCCGTAGGGAATGATTTTGGCGGTAGACCCCATCTCTTCGATCTGGTCCATCGCGTCAGTGATAAAACCCAGAAGACCGCATGAAGGATCGTAGACTGACCGGATAACGCCGCTTTCCGTGAAGATCTCTTCGTCGGCACTCAGAACCAGCTTTGTAGTCAAGCGGACAACGTCTTTCGGGGTCATAAATTCCCCGGCCTTCTCATTGATCGACGCCGCAAACTTGCGGATCAGATCCTCATAGGCATTCGAAAGAACACGATTTGAAACAACATCCGGGTGAAGGTCGATATTGGAGAAGCGGCTGACCATTCGGTACAGGAGCTTGGCCTTATCCAGCTCTTCAACGGTGTTATTGAACCCAAACTCCTCGAAAACCAGACGGACATTCGGTGAGAAGTGACTGACGTATTGTTCCAGGTTTGATCGGGTGTGTGTGGAACCAACGGTTCCCATGGTGTACTGACTGGTGTTGTAAAAGGGCAGCTTCGAGATGTTAGGAAGGTAGATGCTCAGATCGATGCCGCTTCCTTTCTCGGACTCATACGCTTCCAGGACATCCTCTTTCGTTGGCTCCAAAACACACTCCATTCGCCGAAGCAGCAAAAGCGGAATGATGATCCTAGCAAAGTCTGTGTGCTTGAAATCGCCCCACAGCTCGTTAGCCGCCTCCCATACAAATGAGGAAAGAGATGCTGCCTGAGTATTTTGCACTGGATCCATGAAGCTACCTTTAGTTTTGGATTTTCAATAATTACCGACAGTGTAATGCTTTATCAATGTTATGTCAAGTGATATGATGTCACATAACGTATTTAAATACGGCAAATTAAAGGGTTTTTGTTTGTTGCAATTTCAAACTACAATTAACAATATTACGTCATGTGACGTGACATTAATGGGGGCAGTATGGCCATAGGTAAGTCCGGAAGGATTGTTTTAGAGATAGATGCAGAAGACAAAGAAGCGCTTCATCGTGAGATTAAGAAGCGCGGACTGACGATGAAAGAATGGTTTCTAGAAAAGGTTGAGCAGGACTTTCCAGAACTAGCCAAAAAGAAGAAAAAGAAGGGTTAAGGGAAAATGCCTGCACCCGGACCGGGCAAGCGAATTAAACCAACTGAGCATCAAGATACCGCCGCACGGGAGCGGGATCTTCGATCATGATCTCTAAGGCCGACTTGCCGCCAAAAGCCCTATTGGGCCTTTTCACCCACTGGTTTGCCCGCTCCTCGGTGGGATACAAAATCCTCAAATTCTTATAGATTCCAAGAATATAGGAAAACCGCTCCAGGGATTCGGGGTGTACCTCATTGCTCTGCGGGGCTATCCCAAGAAGGCCTATCTGCTCTGACTCGTTAAGATCCCAGGCTCTTGCTATTCGGCGACAAATCCGAAGACCCACCTCTGCCATCTCTTGGGGTGATGTACTGCGAAGTGTTTCTGAGGTCATGGCAGGGACTCCATCGAGGGATCATAGTTCGATGGTAGAGGTCGATCAGAAAATTTGCCATGCCAAAATAGAAGCGTAAAAATGCAGTTATTCAGTTATTTTGAATAAGAAAAACCAGCGATTTTTGGTCGCTGGTTTTTCATTGTTGCCCGAGTCAGCCAAGCTCATCCACACATAAGGTAAACGGCTTGCGGTTAGGCCGGGCTTTTT
Organism: Marinobacter sp. MDS2; assembly: GCF_030718085.1. NCBI lineage: Bacteria > Pseudomonadati > Pseudomonadota > Gammaproteobacteria > Pseudomonadales > Marinobacteraceae > Marinobacter > Marinobacter sp. MDS2. The sequence goes on along the minus strand of NZ_JAVAJF010000004.1, from coordinate 76,003 downwards.
GTTGATTTTAATCTGTCCAATTATCAGAGGTGATTTTCGTGGCCGCGTCTCCGTTGTCGGGAGTTTGGACTGTAGCAACGACTTCAATTGCGTAGGCATTGGGCGTCACAGTGTCATCTACTTCTGGTTTAACTGTGGTGCACACCTCGTAACCGTCGCTGTCTAGAACCAAACTGCCAACGGACGGGATTGTCTTGGATGCAACTGCTCCGGGGGCCAGCTCGCCTGTAGATATTTCAAACGAAATTTCGGTTCCGACCGGCGGTGAGAACATAGTTGCCCCCTCCCCAGGTAGCTGAACCCAAGCAGTGGCGCAATACTGAGTGCCTGCAGTATCAACCGCACCTTGTCTGTTTAAGGTTAGAAAGACATTTTGATTAGTCGACATAAGAATCTGAGTTGATGACTCTATAGTGCCGGTGCCTCCAGCAGCTGTACGCCCGTGTGTAGAGGCAGTGATCGTAGCATAAGGCTGAGATGTTCTGAGGCTTTCCCATGTAACTGTGCATCGCCCATCCGATACTACGCAGTCTGGATCAATGGAGCCCTCATCAGTTTGGAAATTTACATAAGTGTTGCCGCGTATACGGTTTCCATTTTTGTCTGCCACGTAAATAGTTAGAGATGATTGAACACCATTTATTCCCCATGTATTGGGAGCGAAGTTTTCAGTGCTTAGTGAAAACTTTGGCTCGTAGGGGAGCATCGAATTAACAACAATTGGCATTGAGTAAGTCGTCAGGCTGCCAAAGGTAGCAATAACTCGAAACTCTTCATGGTCAACGCCTTCTTTTGCACGTACCTGTGCGATAGCGACACCGTCGTTGTCCGTTGTTACAGTAATTGAATTGACTGCGTTTCCAGTTCCCTGCTCAACAAATTCAGCGGTTGATGGGCTATCGATAGTGAATGTCACATCTTCAAATGGCAGGCCATCTCCGCTGCCAGCTTGATCTTTTAGTGTGAACTTGAGTTTTGAAACTGTTTCACGACCTTCGGTAGATAAAAATGAAGGTGCGATTGACATAGGTTCAGGTAATGCAGCAATAAGCTGGAAAGCCTGAGACTCATCAACGGTAATTGCAATACTGGCTGGAGCGATGCTGCCGTCGGCTCCTTCAATGGTTGCTTTTATTTCCTGTGGGTTCTGATTACATGCGCCTGCAGTAAAGATTGTCTCAGCGATGCCGTTTTCGGTCGAAATAGATGCCGGCTCGAGCAAAGAACCGTTCTCGCCCCCGGCACAGAACGCCTTAAAATTGACAGTGTAGGGGATGCCTTCTTGCAGTTTATTGCCATCATTAATATCGACAATGCCTACGGATAGCCTGGCTTGTCCATACTTGGATACGTTGGTAGAGGAGCTATGTATGGAGCCAGTCGCTGTTATTGAGTCGGTTTGAGGGTTGTAGTCTGCTAACGCCAATTCTTGCGTTGCGGGAGGGGTAATTGTGACCGAACCCGAAGCGGCCGGGGTTGTTGAGTCTCCAACAAAAGCATGGACCAAGTCAGTGCCGTAACAACCGGAACTCTTATAGCTGGCTTTGATGATGCCAGAGTCAGCGGATGTAGGGCCTTCGATACTTGCGATACCTGCGTCAATACAGGGAGAGGCGTAGCTGACGCTCTGGCCAGACTTCAGCCATGGTTCTTTTGTTTCAGGGTCCGCAAGCGTTAAGTCAAAGCTGTGTGATCCTTGGGCTTCAATGGCAGGTGGTGCAGCAAATAGCTGGCCTTCTGTGAAGTTGCCCCCTGTTCCTGTGCCGAGCAAGGCGACTTTTTCAGTAGTATTGTCTCCGCCGGTGTCGGGAGTGTCTCCAGGAACCGCTGTGTCGCCTGATCCAGTGTCACCTTCGTTTTCGCTTGATCCAGTGTTGTCTTCTTGGGTGGAAGGGTCGTCTTGACCGGTGTTTACGTTAACAATAGGTGTGGAACTTTCGTCCCCCCCGCAAGCGGCCAGCATTACGGCCAGCGACAACGCTGACATGCGCGCAAGGATTTTCCCTGACATTATTTATCTCCAGTGTTCGTTACAGCAAAAGCCTTTTCGCTGCGCATTCCCTGCGAGAGAACCGCAACCTCAGTTGTTATTCAGCTTTATCGGTTAGATTGCTGAAAATCATAGCACAGCCAACAGAAATGGAATGCTCGCTCGGTCAAAATTGTGAAAAAGATTGTAACGTTTTGCACGGCTTGCGCTGATTCGCGTTTTTGCTTGCTTCAACCGGTTTCTTGCGGGTCTACATCCACCATCCATTTGGTGTTACTGGGCAGCTTGGTTTGGTCCAAATGCTGGCACAGGTAGGTGAGTAATCGGTTGAGTTGTTTGCGGTGATCACTCACCAATATTAGCTGTGCACGGTGGCGGTCGGCTTTTCGGGCGATAACTGCGGGCAGTGGCCCCCACACTTCAACGCCGGGAGTGCTGGCCACGGGCTTCAGCGAGTCAAGCAGCTGCAGGCTGTTTTGCATGGTGTCGGCTTCTGCGCGCAGGATGGCCATCGCGCGGAATGGGGGCAGTAAACCGGATTCCCGTTCGGCCAGAAGTTGATCCGCGATGGCGGGGTAATTGCCTTGGCATAAAGCATTCAGCAGGGGGTGGTCGCTGTGGCAAGTTTGTATGAGCACCTTGCCCGGTTTGTCGCCACGGCCGGCCCGGCCGCTGACTTGCAGCAGGGTTTGAATCATTTGTTCCGGCGCACGGAAGTCCACGCTGAACAAGCCGCCATCGGCGTTGACTACGGCGGCTAAGGTGACGTTGGGGAAGTCGTGGCCTTTCGCGAGCATTTGAGTGCCCACCAGAATACAGGGCTCGCCACTGTTGACCTGTTTCAGTATCGCTTGAATGCTGCCTTTGCGCTGTGTGCTGTCCCGGTCTACCCGAACGATCGGGATGTCGGGGAACTGTTCCGCCAGTGTTTCCTCCGTGCGCTCGGTGCCTTGGCCCACCGGTTTGAAGTTTTCGCTTTTGCATTTCGGGCAGGTGTGGCTTGCAGCGGCCTGGTAGTCGCAGTGGTGGCAGCGCATGGCCCGGTCTCGCCGGTGGTAAGTCAGGCGGGTATCGCAGCGGGGGCACTCTTCCATGTGGCCACAGTCAAAGCACATCATGATGGGGGCAAAGCCGCGGCGATTCACGAATACCAGCGCCTGTTCACCTCTATCCAGTGTTTCCTTTATAGCCGTCAGGGTAGGGCGGGCCAGCCCGGCTTCCAGTGGGCGGCTGCGAATATCCAAGAGGGTAAGCTCGGGTGGTTTGGCGTTACCGGCCCTTTGTTCCAGGCGGGCAAGGTTGTATTTACCTTGGCTGGCGTTGTGCCAGGATTCCAGAGAAGGCGTTGCCGAACCCAGAATAACCGGACATTGGTTCAAATGGGCGCGGTAAACGGCGACATCGCGGCCGGAGTAGCGGAAGCCTTCGCCTTGTTTGTAGGAGCTGTCGTGCTCTTCGTCCACGATGATGGTGCGAAGATTGATAAAAGGGAGCAGGACGGCCGACCGGGTGCCTATTAGAATGATTGGCTCGCCGTTGCGAATCTTTAGCCAGGTGCTAAGGCGGTCACTATCGTTCAGGGCAGAGTGCCATACCTGAATGCGGTTGCCGAAGTAACGGCGGAATCGGGCGACGGTTTGCGGTGTCAGATTGATTTCCGGCACCAGTACCAACGCTTGTTCGTTATGCAGAAGGCGCGTTTTTAGATAGTGCAGGTACAGCTCGGTTTTGCCGCTACCGGTGATGCCGAACAGCAAGCTTGCGGAGAACTGCCTGGTGTCTTCTGGTAGCTCTTCAGCGGCCTTTTGTTGGGCGTTGGATAATACGGGAGCGGGGAGAGCTGCTTCCGGGATCTCCGGCTGTACATTTGAGGCGACACTTTGCTGGATTAGTTCTTTTTGTTCCAGCGAGCGAATTTGGGCTCGGCTATAGCCAGACTGCACCAGTGCGCTGGAGGTGATGCCGGGCGCTGTTTTGATGGCGTTGAAGAGTGCGACTTGCCGATGGGCGTTCGCTGGCAGTGCTGCTTCGGTTGTGGTGGTTTGCCATTGCTCGTCGGGTTTCAGAGCTGCGGGTCTTCCGCGCCGAAGCGCCGGGGGCAGGGCGGTAAACAGGCATTCCCCCAGTGGGTGCTGGTAATAGTCGCTGGCCCAAGTGAGCAGGCGAAAGGTGTTGTCCGGAAGCGCAGGCCACGGCTCGAGCGCCGCTTGTATGGGTTTTAGGGTGATGCCTTTCGGCGGCTGCACGCCGGTTTCAACCACGAGGCCGGTCAGTGTCTGCCGGCCGAAAGGTACGTTAACCCGTTGGCCGGGCGTGAGTTGCAGGTTGTCCGGGATACGGTAATCGAACAGCCGGCGCAGGGGGCGGTTCAAGGCGATGCGTGCGGTTTTGGGATGTGTCACGGTATCTGCGTATCCTGAAAATCGGTGATATGGCGCCGGCTAATGCTTTTGAGGTAATAGACTCTGCGGAAGATACTTGCCTGTGGCCAGCTTTGCCAGTAAGATTCGCGGTCTGTTTCTGGCCGGGCGTGGTAGTGCGCGGTCTTTCAATTGATTCAAAATTGCGGTGCCTGACCCAAAACCGGTTTCTCCGGCGGTGATCAGGTAGCGGCATGCCCGAAAGAGGTTCGCCATGAAAGAAGGTATTCATCCTAAGTACGAAGACATCACTGCTACCTGTTCTTGCGGTAACGTGATCAAGACCCGCTCTACTGTTGGTCACGACCTGCAGCTGGACGTATGCTCCCAGTGCCACCCGTTCTACACTGGTAAGCAGAAGGTTATGGACACCGGTGGTCGTATCGATAAGTTCAACAAGCGTTTCGGCGGTCGTATCGGTGCTAAGAAAGACTGAGCTTAGCCGGAATGTAAAAAAAAGCGCCTACGGGCGCTTTTTTTGTGCCTGGAATTCAGGCAATAAGAATCGTTATACGCAAAATGCCCTATTGACTGGCTATAAAATATTCGGGTTTAGCTTGTCGTTTTTGGGCGAGCGCGCCATAATGTCGCGCTCCGTCGACCTGAGGTCAGGCGGCTTTTACTTTTAAACGTGACAAACGGAACAGTGGCAATGTCTCAAGATCTGAAAGAAGCAGCCCTTGAATATCACGCCAAACCGCGGCCGGGTAAGCTGAGTGTAGAAGTCACTAAGCCTACTCAAACAGCTCGCGATCTATCTCTGGCGTACAGTCCTGGAGTTGCCGAGCCGGTCCGCGAGATCGCGAAGGACCCCGAGAACGCATACAAATATACCGCCAAGGGTAACCTGGTAGCCGTTATTTCTGACGGTACCGCTATCCTGGGCCTGGGTAACCTCGGTCCTCTGGCGAGTAAGCCGGTAATGGAAGGCAAAGGCGTACTGTTCAAGCGCTTTGCTGGAATTGACGTATTCGATATCGAAGTTAATTCCGAAAGCCCGCAAGCGTTTATTGAAACTGTTGAGCGCATCGCCGACACCTTTGGCGGCATCAACCTGGAAGACATCAAGGCACCTGAGTGCTTTGAAATTGAGCGCGCACTGATTGAAAAGTGCAACGTGCCCATCTTCCACGATGACCAGCATGGTACTGCGATCGTAACTGCAGCTGGCATGATCAATGCCCTTGAGCTGCAGGGCAAAAACATTGAAGACGCGAAAGTTGTTTGCTTGGGCGCTGGCGCAGCCGCCATTGCCTGCACCAAGTTGCTGATCAGCTGTGGTGCTCGCTCTGAGAACATCTTCATGCTCGACCGTAAGGGTGTGATCCACTCTGGTCGTGATGATCTGAACCAGTACAAAGCAATGTTTGCGAACGACACAGACAAGCGCACGCTGGATGACGCTATCGATGGCGCAGACGTATTCCTGGGTCTGTCCGGTCCTGATCTTCTGACAGCTGAACAGCTGAAGAAGATGGCAGCGAACCCAATTGTGTTTGCTTGCTCTAACCCGGATCCGGAAATCAATCACGAGCTGGCTATGGCTACCCGTGATGATCTGATCATGGCTACTGGCCGTTCAGACTACCCGAACCAGGTGAACAACGTGTTGGGCTTCCCGTTCATTTTCCGTGGTGCTTTGGACGTTCGCGCGACCTGCATCAACGAAGAAATGAAAGTGGCGGCGGTAAACGCTATCCGTGAACTGGCAAAAGAGTCGGTTCCCCAGGAAATCTGTGAAGCCTACGGCGTAGACAGCCTGGAATTCGGCAAGGATTACATCATTCCGAAGCCGATGGATGTTCGTTTGCTGGAAGTGGTACCCGCTGCGGTGGCACGCGCTGCTGTGGATTCTGGTGTAGCAGGCCAACCATACCCTGCGCACTACCCGCTGAAGTCTATGGACGACATCATCTAACTCTGATGTAGTTCAGCTTCACGCACAAGAAAACCGGCGGTGATCCCGCCGGTTTTTTTGTGGTTGATTGTTGGGGTTGCCTTGTTCCCGGCTCAGAAAATCTGCCGGGAGAAGCTTTCCGGCGCGCTGCCGGATGGGTTGCCAAGCTCGTCAGCGGTTAACGGCGCGGGAACATTCTCTTCTTTGAAGAGCTCAAATACCCCTTCCTCATTGGGGTGAGCACGCTCGCCGGTTTCCGGGTTGATGCGAATGTTGGCCAGGCCATTGGGGCGGGGCATCACTGAAGCTGGCGTGTCCGCCAGCGCAACCTTCATATAATCAACCCAGATGGGCAGTGCGGTGCTGGCGCCGTATTCTCCGCGCCCCAGTGGTGCCGGCTGATCAAAACCGACATAAACCGTTGTCGCCATGCTGTGGTTGTAACCGGCGAACCAGGTATCTTTCTGCTCGTTGGTGGTGCCGGTTTTGCCGGCTAGATCGCTTCGCCCCAGCGCTCTGGCGCGACGCCCTGTGCCCTGTTGAATTACGTCTTGCATGATGGAATGCATGATGTAAATCGAGCGGGTATCTGCCAGTTTGCGCATGATGCGGGGGCTTTCGGAATTTCGGGACGCAGGGAGGGTGATGCCGTCGGTTTCCGGTGCTACTTCGTCGGCTACAGTGTTATCTGCTTTCGCCGGGCTGTTTTGCGCCTCAAGTGCGTCGCAATTATGGTCGCAGAGAATGGTTTCAGGTGCTTGGTAAATCACCGTGCCATTGGATTCACGAATGCTTTCGATCAAATAGGGTTGAACGTCATAACCGCCGTTGGCGATGATCGCAAAGCCGCGCGCGAGTTCCATGGGGGTAAGCAGGCCGCTTCCCAACGACAATGACAAGTTTGCAGGCATGTTGTCAGTAGGGATTTTGAGCTGTTCCAAGTAGTCCAGCGTGGTGCGGATGCCCAAATCGCGTAATAACCGAATGGATACCAGGTTGCGCGAGCGGTACAGGCCTTTGCGCAAGGTTGTTGGCCCGTAGAACTGGCCGGACGCGTTCTGAGGGCGCCATGAACCCTCCAGGTCTGCGTTGTTGAGTACAATCGGTGCGTCATTGTAGATGGTGGCGGGGGTGCGCCCGTTCTCCAGTGCTGCCAGATACAAAAACGGCTTGAACGTGGAGCCCGGCTGCCGCTTTGCCTGAGTCGCGCGGTTGTATTTGCTTTGCCCGAAGCTGTAACCGCCGGTAAGGGCTTCAATAGCACCGGTTTTTGCGTTCAGGGAAATCAGGGCGCCTTCAACATCGGGCACCTGTGCCAGAGCAACGTTTTGTGCGACAGATATCGTGTCTTCGGAGGTTTGCGCCGATTCGAGTGCTTTGACATATATGACATCGCCAACGCTTACAACATCCGAAGGTTTCTTGGGTTCCGGGCCGGTCAGGCTTTGGGTGCGGTGTTTGCGTGCCCACTTCATGGTTTCAAATGCCATGGTGGTGGGGCCCAGCGCACGGGTGTGGGTTTGAACCTCTCCGCTCTTGTCGTCAATTGCCGTCACAATCGCTGGTAGCAAGCTTTCCACACTGGGGTAGTTGGCAAGCTCTCCTGATAGTTCGGCGGGTGTGAGGCCGTCAATGTCGACCTGCGCGATGGCGCCGCGGAAGCCGTGGCGGCGATCGTAATTTTCGAGCCCGGCTCGTAACGTGTCGGTGGCGGTCTGCTGCTTCAGGCTGTCAACGGTCAGAGTGACGCTGTAGCCGTCGGTGTAGGCCGTGTCGCCGAATCTGCGAACCATTTCAGAGCGGGCCATTTCGGCAACATAGTCAGCATCGACGTCTGTATCTCGGGCGTTGTAGCTGGCCGTAATGGGCGCGCCAGAGGCCAGTTCGCGAGCGTCTCTGGTTATGAATCCCAGGTCTTCCATGCGTCCGAGTATCCAGTTGCGGCGCACGAGTGCGCGTTCCGGGTCGGCGATCGGGTTGTAGGCGGATGGAGCCTTTGGCAGACCGGCCAGCATGGCCATTTGGGCCAGAGAGAGTTCATTAACCGGTTTGTCGTAATACACCTGGGCGGCGGCCGCTATGCCGTATGCGCGGTTGCCCAGATAGATCTTGTTCAGGTACAGCTCGAAAATTTTCTCTTTGCTCAGTTCGCGCTCGATTTGAATGGCCAGAAGTATTTCGCTGAACTTGCGAATGAAGGTCCGGTCGCGTGACAAAAAGTAATTTTTTGCAACCTGCATGGTGATGGTGCTGCCCCCGGATTGAATCGATCCGGTGGAGACCAGTTCGATCGCAGCCCGTGTCAGGCCTTTGATGTCCACCCCGAAGTGTTCGTAAAAACGAGCGTCTTCCGCAGCCAGAAAGGCTTGTAACTGAAGTGTAGGGATCTGTTCGATTGTGACCGGCGTCCTTCTCTTTTCGCCGAATTCTGCTATTAATTTGTTGTCATGGCTGTACACCCGCAGAGGCGTTTGCAGTTTGACGTCGAGAAGTTGTTCGACCGGAGGCAGGCTTGGTCGTAAATACAGGTACAAGCTTGCAGACAAAATGACAGCGACACTCAGGCCGGTAAGAATGATCCAGGCGAAAACACGAGATGTACGCATCAAATGAGACATTTTTTTCTGACATCTGTTAGATATAGGTCTATTATTTGAGAAATTGCTTTAGGAAGGTTTTGCGGCCTTCCGGAGTGCAATGTCTCCCGTAAAATCGAGAGATTGCATTGTAGACGGAATGAATAAGAAATTCTCTTACATATAAAATAGATAACAAGCAGGGAAACTGCATAAAGCTAAGAGAGCGATCTCGAGACTTCTGCCGCGAACAAGTAAGAAGCCGAGGGGCTCCAACGCCGGGTGTATTCAACCAGGTATAGGGTGAGCGCGTGTTCGGATTGATAGGAAAAAAATCCAGTTCTGTTCTTGGGGTTGATGTCAGCTCCAGTTCAGCAAAACTCCTCGAACTGTCAAAGCAGGGCGACCGTTACAGGGTCGAAAGCTACGCTGTTGAGCCCCTTCCGGCCAACGCAGTTGTCGAGAAAAACATTACAGACGTAGAGGCGGTGGGCGAAGTGCTCAAGCGTGTCGCGTCCAAGTCCCGCACCAGTGTCAAACAGGTGGCTGTTGCAGTCTCCGGTTCGGCGGTCATTACCAAGGTGATTCAAATGGATTCGGGTCTCAACGAGTTTGAGATGGAAGACCAGATTGCTTTGGAAGCGGATCAATACATCCCATACCCCCTTGATGAAGTGGCGATCGATTTCGAAGTGCAGGGGCCTTCCGAGAGTAATCCGGATCAGGTCGATGTGCTGCTCGCTGCTTGCCGAAAAGAAAACGTTGACGTTCGCGAAGATGCTCTCGAAATAGCAGGGCTGAACGCGAAGGTGGTTGACGTTGAAGCCTATGCGCTTGAGCGGGCCTACGAGCTGATTGAGCCACAACTGGATTCTCAGGGTGAAGAGTTGGTGGTGGCGATCATGGATATCGGGGCCACCATGACCACGCTGAGTGTTCTCGCAGAAGGTAAAACGGTTTATACCCGGGAGCAGATCTTTGGGGGTAAGCAGCTTACTGAGGAAATTCAGCGCCGGTATGGTTTGTCCACAGAAGAAGCCGGCCTGGCTAAAAAGCAAGGTGGTTTGCCGGATGATTACGAAACCGAAGTGCTAAATCCATTCCGGGAAGCGGTTGTCCAGCAGGTGGCACGTGCGCTGCAGTTTTTCTTCGGTGCCAGCCAATACAACGCAGTGGATTACGTGGTGCTTGCCGGTGGTACAGCTTCGATTCAGGGGCTTACCGAAATGGTCGAAGAAAAAACAGGGACGCCTACGCTGGTTGCGAACCCGTTCGCGGATATGGCAGTGGGCTCCCGGGTGAATGCATCCTCGCTGAGCAATGATGCTCCATCGTTGATGATTGCCTGTGGACTGGCAATGAGGAGTTTCGACTGATGGCAAAAATTAACCTCAGGCCCTGGCGCGAAGAGCTGCGCGCAGAAAAGCAGAAACAGTTTGTGGTGATGATGTTGGGCGCGGTGATTATTGCGGCGGGTTTAGTGTTCTTGTGGAAAACCGATACGGACAACCGAATCGCTTACCAGCAATCTCGCAACGCTTACATCGAAACTGCAACGAAGCAGCTGGATAAGCAGATTAAAGAAATTGAGAACCTCAAGCGACAGCGCGACGAATTGCTCGCCCGGATGAAGGTCATTCAAGATTTGCAGGGTAAGCGCCCGGTCATTGTTCGGGTGTTTGACGAGTTGGTTCGCACGCTTCCCGATGGGTTGTTCTTCACCGACCTTAAGAAGACCGGTGAACGCCTGGATATCGTTGGCATGGCAGAGTCCAACAGCCGCATTTCTAACCTGATGCGTCAGTTCGACGAATCCGAGTGGTTTACGGGGCCAAACCTGACCAACGTTGCTGCTGCAGACAATCGCCGTGCTGGCTACAGTCAGTTCAATCTATCGGTTCAGCAGAAAACGCCAGAGCCCGAAGGGGAGGATAAATAATGAGCCTCGCGGACTCACTGAAAAGTCTTAATGAATTCGATATCAATGATCTGGATGTCAACAATGCAGGCATTTGGCCGGCACCGATCAAGGCGATCGTATTCCTCTTGGTGTTTGGCTTGATTCTGGGCGGTGGGTATTGGTTCTTCATCAAAGATCAGTATGCCCAACTGGACCGGGTTGAGAGAAAAGAACAAGAGCTGAAGCAAACATACGAGCAGAAAGCCTATCGGGTAGCGAACCTGGAGGTCTTTAAAGCTCAGATGGTCGAAATGGAAGAGACCTTTGGAGCACTGGTGCGCCAGCTGCCAAGTGAAACCGAGGTGCCGGGCTTGTTGGAAGATATCACCAATACCGCTCTGGGCAGTGGTCTGAGCTTGCAGGAAGTGAAACTGCAACCCGAGCGCCAAAGAGATTTTTACTCTGAACTTCCTATTAATGTGCGGGTTTCAGGTTCGTATCACGAGCTGGCCTCGTTCGTCAGCAGCGTGGCAAGTTTGCCGCGCATCGTTACGCTGCACGATTTGACTATCAAACCAATCGGTGGAAACGGTGAACAACTTGATATGCAGGTTGTCGCTCGTACCTACCGTTACCGGGCTGGAGAGTAAGCATGGCAAAGAAGCATGCAGGAAAAGCCTGGCTGGGTGTGTGTCTGGCGTCGTTACTGACGGCTTGTTCCCAGGGAAACGGCTTCTCGGATTTGGACAAGTTTATGGCGGATACCCGGGCGAAACCCCGGGGGCACGTAGAGCCCTTGCCAGAGTTCAAGGCCTACGAGGCCTTCAGTTATTCGGCGGCAGATCGTCGAGCGCCGTTTGAACCGCCCGTCGATGTTCAGCTCACTATGGTGGATGAAAAGCCGATCACCGATGTGGAGCCGGATCTTGATCGCCCAAGAGAGGTGCTTGAAAACTTCGATCTGAAATCGCTGAGCATGGTGGGAACCTTGGAAGGCGCCGGTGGTACCCTATATGCCTTAGTGCGGGATGGTGCATCTGGCATTCATCGAGTGCGGGTTGGTAACTACATGGGGCAAAACTATGGCCGCATCGTAGGTGTCAGTGAAACGCGCATCGAATTGATTGAAATCGTTCCGAATGGCCGGGGTGGATGGGTTGAACGCCCCCGCTCCTTGTCTTTGGATGAGGGCTCGGGAGCGGCAGGATGATGACGACAAGAAACATGCAAGAACAAACAGGTTTAGGGTCGAGGCTAGCGATGTTCAAAAAACTAAATGTCTCCGTAGGTATTATCGCCGTGGGGTTATGGAGCAGCCTGGCCAGCGCGGTCACGCTGCAGGACGTCACGTTTTCGTCGCTGCCGGGTGAGCGCTTGGAAGTGACCATGGAATTCGACGGTACACCACCGGAGCCGACCGGCTACACCATCGAGCGGCCGGCACGTATTACCGTTGACCTGAAAGATACGACGAGTGCGATCAATAAACGCAGCATTCCGTTGGGGTCGGGCAATGCCCAGAGTGTGACCGTTGTGGAAACCAAGGATCGCACCCGTTTGATCTTCAATTTGATTGAGTTGGTTCCACACGAGACGACTCGTAACAACAACTCGCTGGTGATGACCATCGGTGGTGGCGCAGTGTCATCGTCATCGGTAGCGTCGGCACCCAGCACGCAACAAACGAGTGTTTCTGCACCGTCAGGAGCAAACGCTCTGGCCGGTATAGATTTTCGTCGAGGCAAGGCTGGCGAAGGGCGTGTGATTGTCGATCTGGGCAGCAGTTCCTCGGCCGTCAACCTGACCGAGCTGGGTGGCCGTATTCGCCTGACCATGCCGGGTCTTGATGTTCCCGTTGATTTGCGCCGCCGTCTGGACGTGACGGATTTTGCAACGCCGGTCACTCGCATCGATACCTTTATGGAAGATGGTAATGCAGTTGTCGAAATTCGCCCGGAAGGGGATTACGACTACATCGCCTACCAGTCTGGCCGCGAGTTCACGGTTAGCGTGGAAGAGATTTCTCAGGAAGAAGCAGAAACGCGTCGCGAAGAGAAGTTCCCGTATTCTGGCGAGAAACTGTCGCTCAACTTCCAGGACATCGAGGTTCGTTCGGTGCTGCAGCTGATCGCTGACTTCACAGGCTTGAACCTGGTGGCCAGTGACACCGTGGGCGGTAGCATTACGCTGCGCCTGCAGAACGTGCCCTGGGATCAGGCGCTGGATCTGATTTTGAAGACTAAAGGTCTGGATAAGCGTCAGATTGGTAACGTGCTGTTGGTCGCGCCCGCTGAAGAAATCGCGGCTCGTGAGAAGCTGGAACTGGAAACCAATAAGCAGATTGCTGAGCTGGCGCCGGTTCGACTGGATATTATTCAGGTCAACTACGCGAAGGCTGATGAAATTGTGAGTCTCATCCAGGCTGACGCAGAATTGATTTCCTCGCGAGGCTTCGTGTCCTCGGATAAACGCACCAACACCATTACGGTTCGTGAAACCGCGGACAAGCTCGAAGAAATTCGTCGCTTGGTAAGCACCTGGGACGTTCCGGTGCGTCAGGTTTCTATTGAGGCTCGAATTGTCCGCGCGCAGACCAACGTAGCTGAAGACCTGGGCGTTCGTTGGGGTGGCGCAGCCTATGATGTGAGTGGCAACGATGTAGTGACCGTTGGTGGCTCATTGGGAACGCTCAGCGAAGCGCGTGATGCCGCAAGTGGCGGCAGTAACACGATTTCGTTCCCGGGTGCTTTGGGTGTGGATCTGGGTGTCACCGGAGAGGGCGCCTCTTCTTTCGCCATCGGCTGGGGTAGTGATGACTTCCTGGTGGATCTTGAGCTTTCAGCGCTCGAAAGTGATGGTCGTGCCGAAGTGGTTTCACAGCCGCGCGTTGTGACGGCTGATCGCCAGAGCGCATCGATCAAGTCCGGTGAAGAAATTCCTTATCAGGAAGCCTCTTCAAGTGGTGCTACGTCTGTGTCGTTCAAGGAAGCCGTGCTTTCTTTGGAAGTAACGCCGCAGATTACGCCGGATGACAAGATCATTATGGATCTGATCGTGAATCAGGATTCTCGTGGTGAGGTGACGGCAGGTATTCCGTCGATCAATACCAACGAAGTCACGACCCAGGTTCTGGTCGCGAACGGTGAAACCGTGGTGCTTGGTGGTATCTTCCAGTCAGAAGTTGCTACTCAAACAACCAAGACGCCGTTCCTGGGCGACATCCCATACCTGGGTCGTTTGTTCAAGCGCACTGAGCATGTAGACGAGCGCAGTGAGTTGCTGATCTTTATCACACCGAAGATCATCAAGAGCGATCTGATCCAGTAATTGGGCCAGAGTTTGAAAGCCGCCGCTAATACCGGCGGCTTTTTTGTGTCTGTGCCTTGGCGAGGTTATGGATTGGCGCGCCCTGTGCTATTCTCATCCGCCTGAAAAATTGTTGAGCGGAAAGTTATGTCTTTGCCCAAACGCGTTGTTCTGGTTGGGCCCATGGGGGCCGGAAAAAGCACTATCGGCCGTTTGCTTGCCAGAGAGCTTGGTTATCGTTTTATGGATTCGGACCGGGTTATCGAAGAGCGGTGTGGGGCAAATATCCCGTGGATATTCGATGTCGAAGGTGAAGGCGGCTTCCGGCAAAGAGAAACCGCCATGCTCGACGAGATGACAGCCGAAACCGAAGTGGTTTTGGCAACAGGGGGTGGTGCCGTGATGCGCCCGGAAAACCATCCGTTACTGCGAAAAGACGCAGTGGTTGTTTATCTGAAAACCTCCATAGAGCAGCAAGTAGAGCGAACAAGAAAGGATCGCAATCGTCCCCTTCTACAAAATGATGATCCTGAAGGGGTGTTGCGAAAGCTGTTTGCGATCCGGGACCCCCTGTATACCCAATTAGCCGATATAGTGATGTACACCGACCGAAAAAGCCCACGGCTCGTGGTTCGGCAGTTGGTGAACAGGATCAGTCCGAAAACCCCAAGGCATAGAAGGCAAAGGCGGAAGGAAGGTCGTCAGCATGTACAAGGTACTGAAAGAACTCAAAGTTGATCTTGGTGAGCGCAGCTACCCCATTGTGATTGGATCGGGACTGCTGGGTTCATACGACCTGGCTCCATGGGTGAGCGGCAGTCAGGTGATGATTGTCACCAACGACACGGTCGCGCCGTTGTATTTGGAAAAAGCGAAGGCGTGTTTCCCGGGAAAACAGGTTGATGTGGTCACGCTGCCGGATGGCGAAGAACATAAAAACTGGCAGACGCTGAATCTTATCTTCGACGGTTTGCTGGAAAATCGCCACACCCGTCATACGACCATTGCGGCGCTGGGTGGCGGCGTGGTGGGAGATATGGCAGGGTTTGCGGCGGCGTGTTACCAGCGTGGTGTACCGTTCATTCAGATTCCGACCACACTGTTGTCGCAGGTGGATTCATCCGTCGGCGGTAAAACCGGCATCAACCATCCTCTCGGCAAGAATATGGTGGGAGCTTTCCATCAGCCGCAAGCCGTGCTGATTGATACCGATACACTTGCAACCCTTCCTGCCCAAGAAGTGTCTGCGGGACTTGCTGAGGTGATTAAATACGGTTTGATTCGCACCCCTGAATTCCTGGGCTGGCTCGAAGATAATATCGAAGCTCTTCGCGCACTTGATACCGAAGCTCTGGGTGAAGCCATATACCGTTCCTGTGAGTGTAAGGCGGAAGTGGTTTCCTTGGACGAGAAAGAAGGAGGTCTGCGCGCCATTCTTAACCTGGGCCATACCTTTGGCCATGCGATCGAAACGTTTGCAGGATACGGCAATTGGTTGCACGGTGAGGCGGTTGGAACTGGTATGATGATGGCGGCCGATTTGTCTGTGCGCGAAGGGCATATTAGCGAAGCAGATAAAGATCGTGCGGATGCCTTGATTCGTAGCGCCGGTCTGCCAGACAAAGCACCAGAAGGAATGACAGAAGACGACTTCATGCGCCTGATGGCTGTGGATAAGAAAAACGTTGATGGCCAGATCCGTTTGGTACTCATGCGCGCATTGGGCGACGCTTGGGTAACCGCAGACTACAAATCCGAGAATTTGCGTGCGACCTTGCAAGCGTTTATCGGTTAACCGATTGTCTACCCAAAAAACAATAATGCAGGGATGAGGTGTGGCTCAGGACACGTTAAACAGTCTTGATGGCGGTGGGTTGTTCCCGCGTCTGCAGCAGCGTTACGGATTAAGCGAGAATCCGCTTGAGATGGACGCGCCTTTCTTTACCGGGGCGATGCGCCAGCACGCCTTGGAAACTCTGCGCCATCTCTGTGGCTTCGGCGATATGGCGCTGGTTATTACAGGCGCGCCCGGAGCCGGAAAAACGCGGGTGCTGGCCGAGTTGGTTCGCAGTGAATCGTCACGGCTGGATTTTCACTCTGTGCCGGTAGCCGCCCTGACAAGCGCCGCGGCTTTGGCTCGAGAGCTAAAACGCGTATCTCGCTCTGCTATTCCCGAAGATTTCGAGCCCCGTGAAGCGGTTTATCGTTATTTTTCGTGGTCGGAGAGTCGTGTTGAGCGTGGCCAGCGTCAGGTTCTCCTGATAGATGATGCCGATCGATGCCCGCCGGATGTTTTGAATCTTATTCTCTCCGCATTTGTTGCGTCCGACCGAGCTGCGGCAGCGATCCCCGTGTTTGCCGGCAGCGAAGCCGTGGAACGAGTGCTCTCGTCAGAGCCCGATGCCGGTTATGTGCATCATCTACCGTTGCCCGCGCTGAACAAAGACGACGTTTTTGCCTATTTAGAGCCTCGTGTTATTAACGCGGGCGGGTCTGTGGATGAATTGCTGTCTGCATACCGGTTAAAACAGATTCACATCCTGAGTCAGGGCAGCTTTGGCCGGTTAAAGCGGGTGGCGTCGGGTGTTTGGCTTGATATGGTGGCGGGTGCTCAGGGCGTGTCCCGTTTTAACTTCCCGCCGGTCCAAAGTCTTCGCTGGCCGGCCATTGCACTGTTGTTGCTGGGTATTTCCTGGTGGTTAGTGTCGCTACAGTACGATCAAACGGTGGAAAATTTGCCGGATGCCAAGGCTGAGCCTGAGCGTGTCCGAAAAAGTATCACGATCGGGCCGGAGTCTCCGGCAGAAGAGTATGAAAGTGCCTTGATGCCGAAACAAAATGTGGCATCGGAACCGCCCGCTGTGCTGGACCTTCCGCTGGAACCCGCGAAAACTGTTGCAGAGCCAGAGCCAGAGCCAGAGCCAGAGCCAGAGCCAGAGCCAGAGCCAGAGCCAGAGCCAGAGCCAGAGCCAGAGCCAGAGCCAGAGCCAGAGCCAGAGCCAGAGCCAGAGCCAGAGCCAGAGCCCACGTTTACGCCCATTCTGCCGGAGCGATTTGTTGCGCTTGAGCGCCTGCAACAGCGCCAGGGTTGGACCCTGCAATTGGTGGCGGGGCGCTTGGAACAAACCGTCCTAAATGTGCTTGGCCGATTGCCGGAGGACAACAAATTGCGTTACACCGTTGGTGAACGTGATGGCAAGCCGTGGTTTATGCTGGTGTACGGAAACTACGCGACCCGGAACGAGGCGGAAACTGCCGCCGCGACCCTTCCTGATGCATTAAATGTCGATAGACCCTGGATTCGAACCTACGAAAGCTTTTAAATCGGCGAGAGTGCACCTATATGGTGCACTCCGTGTTCGCCAATTACGAAACTTTTAAATATTCCTTGCGTGCTCATTTTCTATACGTATAATCCCTTCCCCCTTTTTTAAAGTGTCAGCTCATTTTGTGCACTACGGTGGTGCAAAATGGGGTGGCGGGAATGCTTTTTACGTGAGAGAACGCTTATGACGACAGGCTTGTATCATCCCGATGAATTCAGGGACAACTGCGGTTTTGGCCTGATAGCCCACATGAAGGGCGAGGTTAGCCATAAGTTGTTGGAAACAGCTATCGAATCACTCACCTGTATGACTCACCGTGGAGGCATCGCTGCCGACGGAAAGACCGGTGATGGTTGTGGTCTGCTGTTGCAGAGCCCAAAGGCCTTCTTGGTTAAAGCTGCTGAAGCAGCGTTTGGCAAAAAACCTGGCGACTTATTTGCAGTTGGCCAGGTTTTTTTAGCCCAAGAGGAAGGTAAAGCGGCCGCGGGTCGAGCTGCAATAGAGCAAAGATTGACCGAACAAGGCCTCGACATCATGGGCTGGCGTGAAGTGCCCGTCGATGACAGTTGTCTGGGGCCGATGGCAAAAGACTGCTTGCCCCGCATCGAACAGGTGTTCGTTGAGCCAGGTGACAAAACAGAGAAAGAATTTGCAATCAGCCTGTTCCTTGGTCGTCGTTATGCCGAGCGAGACATGGCTGACGATTCCGAATTCTACATCTGTAGTCTTTCGCATCGCACATTGGCCTATAAAGGCCTGATGATGCCCGCTGATCTGGCCAACTTCTATAAAGATTTGGGTGATCCGGATCTGGAAACCGCAATCTGCGTGTTCCACCAGCGTTTTTCAACCAACACCATGCCCAAGTGGCCGCTGGCACAGCCGTTCCGTTATCTTGCGCACAACGGTGAGATCAACACGGTTGATGGCAACCGTAACTGGGCGATCGCCCGTGCGGCCAAGTTCAGCTCTCCAGACCTGCCGGACCTGCAAACCTTGCAGCCGTTGGTCAATCTGGCAGGGTCTGACTCGTCCAGTATGGACAACATGCTGGAAATCCTGCTCGCCGGTGGCGTTGATCTGTTCCGCGCCGTGCGCATGATGATTCCGCCTGCCTGGCAGAACGTGGACACCATGGACTCGGATCTGCGTGCCTTTTATGAGTACAACTCCATGCATATGGAGCCATGGGACGGCCCGGCTGGCCTGGTTATGTCTGACGGCCGATACGCGCTTTGTATGCTGGACCGGAATGGCTTGCGCCCGGCACGCTGGGTGATCACCAAGGATGATTTCATTACCTTGGCATCAGAAGTCGGCACCTACGATTACGCGCCGTCTGACGTTGTGGCGAAAGGTCGGGTAGGGCCGGGCCAGATGTTGGCCATTGATACTGAAACCGGCGAGGTTCTGCATACACCGGATATTGATGAGCGTCTCAAGAACGCTCAGCCGTACCGCCGCTGGTTAAAAGAAAACGCGCTGCGAGTCGAGTCCACGCTTTATCAGGAGTCTCCCGAATTCAAATTGATGGAGGCCGACGAGCTGCTGGTTCACCAGAAAATGTTTAACGTTTCGTTCGAGGAGCGTGACCAGGTGCTTCGGCCGCTGGCAGAAGGCGCACAGGAGGCCGTCGGCTCTATGGGCGACGACACGCCTATGGCGGTGCTTTCAAGCAAGGTTCGGCACGTAGCGGATTACTTCCGTCAAAAATTCGCGCAGGTAACCAACCCGCCAATCGATCCGCTGCGAGAGACCATCGTGATGTCGCTCGAGACCTGTCTGGGTGCAGAGCGGAACGTATTCGAAGAAACTGCAGAACACGCGGACCGGGTTATTTTGACAACGCCGGTGCTGTCGCCAGCCAAGTTCCTGAAGCTTACCAATAACAAGCGCCCCGGCTTTGAAGTCGGCCGGGTAGCCTTGAGCTACCGTCCGGAAGAAGGTCTGGAGCAGGCGATTGTTCGTGTATGCGAAGAGTCTGCAGCGGCAGTTCGTGATGGCAAGGTGCTGCTGATCCTGAGTGATAAGGATTTGGTGGAAGGTGAGCTGCCGGTGAATGCCTTGATGGCCACCGCGGCGGTTCATCACCACCTGTCAGCGAACGGTTTGCGTTGCGATACCAACCTCATCGTCGAGAGTGGGTGGGTGCGCGACCCGCATCACTTCGCAGTACTGTTTGGCTTTGGCGCGACCGCGGTCTACCCGTATCTGGCGTATCAGGTGATGAACGATCTGATTCGCACAGGCGAGCTGATGATGGATCCGATCGAAGCCAAGAACAATTACCGTAAGGGCATCAACAAAGGCCTGTTGAAAATCCTGTCCAAGATGGGTATTTCCACCATTGCTTCATACCGTGGTGCGCAGTTGTTTGAAGCGATTGGTCTGGCCGACAACGTGGTTGATCTTTGCTTTAAGGGTGTGCCTAGCCGTATCCAGGGCGCTGATTTTGGCGATTTCCAGCAAGATCAGGAGCTGCTTGCCGCGGTTGCCTGGAAGCCGCGTAAGCCGCTCTCGCCGGGTGGTGTGCTGAAGTACATCCACGGCCAGGAATACCATGCGTTCAACCCGGATGTTGTGGGTAAGCTGCAAGACGCGGTGATCAGCGGTGACTACGGTCATTACCGTGAATACGCCAGTTTGGTGAATGAGCGCCCGGTCGCGACCTTGCGTGACCTGCTGGTGTTCAAGGATGGCATTCAGGCAATCGATATCGCTGACGTAGAGCCTGTGGAAAACATCTTCCCGCGTTTCGACTCGGCTGCGATGTCTCTGGGTGCATTGTCGCCGGAAGCGCACGAGGCTCTGGCTGTGGCGATGAACACCTTGGGTGGTCGCTCCAACTCCGGTGAAGGTGGTGAGGATCCAGCCCGTTACGGCACCAACAAGCGCTCCAAGATCAAGCAGGTCGCTTCCGGCCGCTTCGGTGTCACCGCCGAGTACCTGCGCAGCGCGGACGTTATGCAGATCAAAGTGGCTCAGGGTGCCAAGCCGGGTGAGGGTGGCCAGCTGCCGGGTGGCAAGGTGAACGACCTGATTGCCCGTTTGCGTTACTCAGTGCCGGGTGTGACATTGATTTCACCGCCGCCGCACCACGACATCTATTCGATTGAAGATTTGGCTCAGCTGATCTTCGACCTGAAGCAGGTTAACCCCGAGGCGTTGGTGTCGGTGAAGCTGGTATCCGAGCCGGGTGTAGGCACCATTGCTGCCGGTGTGGCCAAGGCCTACGCCGACCTGATTACAGTTTCCGGTTATGACGGTGGTACTGCGGCCAGCCCGCTGACCTCGATTCGCTATGCCGGCTCCCCGTGGGAGCTGGGTTTGACCGAAACACAGCAAGCGCTCCGCGCCAACGACCTGCGCGGCAAAATTCGCCTGCAAACGGACGGCGGAATCAAAACCGGCCTGGATGTGGTGAAGGCCGCGATTCTGGGTGCGGAAAGCTTCGGTTTTGGTACCACGCCAATGGTGGCTTTGGGTTGTAAGTACCTGCGTATTTGCCACCTGAATAACTGTGCGACCGGTGTGGCGACTCAGAACGACTACCTGCGTGAAGAGCACTTCAAAGGCACCGTCGAGATGGCAATGAACTTCTTCCGTTTTGTTGCGGAAGAGACGCGCGAGTGGATGGCCAAGCTCGGTGTTCGTAGCATCGAAGAGCTGGTTGGGCGTGTTGATCTGCTTGAGCGCCTGCCCGGCAACACCGCGCGCCAGAAGAAACTCGATCTGACCCGCTTGCTGGAAAACGATCACATTCCGGCAGACAAACCGCAGACCTGCCAGGTAGAGCGGAACCTGCCGTTCGACCAAGGCAAGTTGGCCGAGCAGATTGTGAAGGATACGGCAGCCGCGCTGAACGAAAAATCGGGCGGCGCCTGGACCTACAAAGTCACCAACTGTGACCGTTCAATCGGTGCCCGTTTGTCAGGTGAAATTGCCGCTCGATATGGCAACAAAGGCATGTCAGATGCCCCGATCACCCTCGACCTGACAGGTACCGCTGGCCAGAGCTTCGGTGTCTGGAACGTTGGCGGTCTGAACATGGTGCTGCACGGCGATGCTAACGATTACGTGGGCAAAGGCATGACCGGCGGCAAGCTGGTGATCAAGCCGCCCCGTGGCAGTGATTTCAAAACCCAGGAAACGTCTATCGTCGGTAATACCTGCTTGTACGGCGCAACCGGCGGGAAGCTGTTTGCCGCGGGCACAGCGGGCGAGCGGTTTGCGGTTCGTAACTCCGGCGCTCACGCGGTTGTGGAAGGCGCAGGCGATCACTGCTGCGAATACATGACGGGCGGTTTGGTGACCGTTCTGGGCGAAACAGGCTACAACTTCGGTGCGGGTATGACCGGTGGTTTTGCCTACGTTCTCGATCTGGATAACACCTTTGTAGACAAGTACAACCACGAGCTGGTTGAGATTCAGCGTATTGCACGAGAAGACATGGAAGCCTACCGAAACCACCTGCGCGGTGTGATTCGTGAGCACATTTCCGAAACCGGGAGTGCCTGGGCTGAACATCTTCTGGAGGATTTCGACGATTACATCAACCGGTTCTGGCTGGTTAAACCAAAGGCCGCGAATCTTCGCAGCCTGTTGGCCAGCACCCGAGCCCGTCCGGAGTAAGCCCCGGGAAAACTGTGAGTGGGGCTGCGCTACATACGCAGCCCGCGTCGAAATCGAAAGTATGAGAGCAACACTATGAAAGAACGACTTCATAATGACTTCCAGTTCGTCGAAGTAGGGCGGGTTGACCCGAAGAAAGTTCCGGCGAAAAAGCGGAAGAAAGAGTTCGGTGAAATTTATCATCCGTTTACCGAAACCCATGCGGGATCCCAGGCGCATCGTTGTCTGGAGTGCGGTAACCCGTACTGCGAATGGAAGTGCCCGGTGCACAACTATATTCCGAACTGGCTCAAGCTGGTCTCGGAAGGCAACATCATGAAAGCGGTTGAGTTGTGCCATCAGACCAACTCGCTGCCTGAAGTGTGCGGCCGTGTTTGTCCGCAGGATCGCTTGTGTGAAGGCGCCTGTACCCTGAACGACGGTTTTGGTGCGGTGACCATTGGTTCGGTTGAGAAATACATCACTGACACCGCCTTTGCGTTGGGCTGGAAGCCTGACATGTCCAAGGTGAGCTGGACAGATAAGAAGGTTGCTGTGATTGGTGCTGGCCCTGCCGGCCTTGGTTGCGCCGATGTATTGGTGCGCAACGGCGTTAAGCCTGTGGTTTTTGATATCTACCCGGAAATCGGTGGCCTGCTGACCTTCGGTATTCCGGAGTTCAAGCTCGAAAAGAGCGTGATGGCCCGTCGCCGTCAGGTGTTCGAAGAAATGGGCATGGAATTCCGCTTAAACACCGAAGTGGGTAAGGATGTTTCGCTGAAGAGCATTCTTGACGAGTTCGATGCGGTCTTCATGGGAATGGGCACCTACACCTATATGAAAGGCGGCTTCCCCGGTGAGGATCTGCCGGGCGTTCACGATGCACTTCCGTACCTGATCTCTAACGTGAACCGCCGTCTGGGCTTTGAGAAGAAGCCTGCGGACTTCATTGATATGAAAGGTAAGCGTGTGGTGGTTCTGGGTGGTGGTGACACGGCTATGGACTGCAACCGCACTTCCATTCGCCAGCAGGCTGAAAGCGTAACCTGCGCCTACCGTCGGGACGAAGAGAACATGCCGGGCTCCCGTCGCGAAGTGGCGAACGCCAAAGAAGAGGGCGTGAAGTTCCTCTTCAATCGTCAGCCGGTGGAAATTGTCGGCGATGACAAGGTGGAAGGCGTTAAAGTGGTTACTACCGAACTGGGTGCGCCGGATGAAAACGGCCGCCGCCGTCCGGAAGTGGTGCCCGGCAGTGAGGAAGTGATTCCGGCTGATGCGGTGTTGGTTGCCTTTGGCTTCCGCCCGAGCCCGGCGCCGTGGTTTGAGGAACTCGGTGTGAATACCGATGACTCCGGACGCGTCACCGCGCCAGAAGAAGCGGAGCTGCCGTTCCAGACCAGCAACCCGAAGATCTTCGCCGGCGGCGATATGGTTCGCGGTTCGGATCTCGTGGTCACCGCTATCTGGGAAGGCCGGCAGGCCGCAGAAGGCATTCTTGACTACCTGGATGTCTGAGTAAAATCTTGATCGGTGCCAGAAGGGCGGCTTCCTAGGGGAAAGCCGCCCTTTTTTATTGGCGCAAACGGGGTATCATTGGCTCCCATTGTCTCTGACCCATAAACGATGAGAAGACTGTAACTATGACTGAGTTGAAGAACGATCGCTTCCTGCGCGCTTTGATGCGCCAGCCTGTAGACCGTACCCCGGTGTGGATGATGCGTCAGGCGGGCCGTTACCTGCCGGAGTACCGCGCAACCCGGGCCCAGGCGGGTGACTTCCTCAGTCTGTGCAAGAACACGCCGCTGGCCTGTGAAGTAACGCTGCAGCCGTTGGAGCGTTATCCACTGGATGCGGCGATTTTGTTCTCCGATATCCTGACCATTCCCGATGCGTTGGGCCTTGGTTTGTATTTCGAAACCGGCGAAGGTCCGAAGTTCCGTAAAGTGATTCGTACGGAAGCCGATGTAGACGCCCTGCCAAACATCAAGGCGGAGTCTGATCTGGATTATGTGATGAATGCGGTATCGACCATTCGCCGTGAGT
Organism: Marinobacter sp. MDS2; assembly: GCF_030718085.1. NCBI lineage: Bacteria > Pseudomonadati > Pseudomonadota > Gammaproteobacteria > Pseudomonadales > Marinobacteraceae > Marinobacter > Marinobacter sp. MDS2. Next base: position 51,934 of record NZ_JAVAJF010000004.1, on the reverse strand, counting down.
TGAATGGCCGGGTTCCGTTGATCGGTTTCTCCGGTAGCCCGTGGACACTGGCGACTTACATGGTGGAAGGCGGTTCGTCCAAGGACTTCCGTGAAACCAAGAAGCTGGCTTACGGTCAGCCGGAAGTGATGCATCGTTTGCTGGATCACCTTGCGGATTCAGTGATCGATTACCTGAATGGCCAGATCAAAGCCGGCGCTCAGGCTGTGCAGATTTTTGATACTTGGGGTGGCGTGCTGAGCGGCTGGGCCTATGAAGAGTTCTCGCTGCGCTACATGAAGAAGATTGTCGACGGGCTGATCCGTGAAAATGAGGGTCGCCGGGTGCCGGTGATTTTGTTCACCAAGAACGGTGGCCAGTGGCTGGAGTCGATTGCCGACACGGGTTGTGATGCGGTTGGTCTGGACTGGACCACGGATATTGGCAACGCTCGTGCACGAGTGGGTGATCGGGTTGCTCTGCAGGGCAATATGGATCCGACTATGTTGTATGCTCCTAAGCAGCGTATCCGTGAGGAGGTAGAAGATATTCTGTCTCGTTACGGACAGGGCACCGGGCACATCTTCAACCTGGGTCACGGTATTACACCGGAAGTGGATCCGGAGCATGCCGGGGCGTTCATTGAGGCGGTTGTTGAGCTGAGTGCCAAGTATCATCAGCAGTAATTGAGTTTTGGAGATAGTCGTCCTCTAGATTGCCAGTGTGGTGCTGGGCGATCTGGCGGGACGGCCTCCGAAAAACCGCTACGAGCACATCCATGTGCGCTTCTCTTCGGCCATCCTTGGCCTTCGAAATTTTTCGGAGGCCGTCCCGCCAGCTCGCTTCATGCCTCACAGTTAATGTCCACCCGAAACGTAGTTTGGTTTTTCTGCTATTTCCAGCGATGGATTCCCCATTGTGTCCGGTCTATAGTCATAGCAGAGCTATTCAATACTCGGAGACCCCCTTTGGCTGCCCAAAATCCCGAAAATCGCCGTTTCCACCGCATTAGCTTTGATGCTCCCTGCGAGCTGCACTGGCAGGAACAGGTGTGGTCAACGGAGGTGTTGGATATATCCCTCAAAGGGGCGCTTGTGGAGCGACCAGAAGGCTGGAGTGTGCCACTTGGCGAGCCCTGTGAGCTTGTGGTGCAGTTGAACGGCCACGAGGCCGGTATTGTGATGGCGGTGGAATTGGTGCACGTTGAAGGCCATCGTCTGGGTTTTAAATGCCAGTACATCGATATCGAAAGTGCTATGCATTTGCGGCGGTTGGTGGAATTGAACCTAGGTGATCCGGATTCGTTGGAGCGAGAGCTCGCGCATCTGATTGAATAAGAGGAGGAGTTTAAAACTCCTCCAATGCCGAAAGTGCATCCGATAGTTTGGTCACCGGAATAACCTTCATTCCCTCGATAGGCTTGCGAGGAGCATTGGCTTTTGGAACCAGTGCCCGTGTGAAGCCATGCTTGGAGGCCTCGTAAATTCGCTCTTGCCCGCTAGGCACGGGGCGAATCTCACCGGAAAGGCCGACTTCCCCGAAAATCACCAAATCCTGCGGCAAGGCTCGGTTCCGGAAGGACGAAACAACCGCGGCCAGCAGTGCCAAGTCGGCACTGGTTTCAGCTACCTTCACCCCGCCAACCACGTTCACAAACACATCCTGATCTGCCACGTGCATGCCACCATGGCGATGCAGAACTGCCAGCAGCATCGCCAAACGATTCTGGTCCAATCCAACCGCAACCCGTCTTGGGTAACTGCCCTGAGCCATATCCACCAGTGCCTGAATCTCCACCAGCATTGGTCGGGTGCCTTCCCAGACGACCATCACGACACTGCCCGGCGCCGCTTCCTCACCGCGGTTCAGGAAGATGGCGCTGGGGTTTTTCACCTCTTTCAGGCCCTGTTCCAGCATGGCGAAAACGCCCAGTTCGTTCACCGCACCGAATCGGTTCTTGATGCCCCGCAGGGTGCGGTAACGGCTGTCGCTGGAGCCTTCCAGCAGGATCGAGCAGTCGATCATGTGTTCCAGCACTTTCGGCCCGGCCAGGCTGCCGTCTTTGGTGACGTGGCCTACCAAAAACAGAATGGTGCCGGTTTGCTTGGCGAAACGAGTCAGGTAGGCAGCGCTTTCTCGTACTTGCGAGACAGAGCCCGGTGCCGATTCGATGTCGGCAACGTGCATCACCTGAATACTGTCCACCACCAGAATACGCGGCTTTTCTGCTTCGGCCACTTGCATGACCCGCTCGACGCTGGTTTCGGATAGCATTTTCAGGTCTTTGGTGGGCAAGCCGAGGCGTTTGGCGCGCATGGCGACTTGTTGCAGCGATTCTTCGCCGGTCACGTACAGGGCGGGGTGCTGGGCAGCTAACTGACACACGGCTTGAAGCAACAGAGTACTTTTGCCGGCGCCGGGATGGCCGCCCATTAATACCGCTGAGCCTTCGATCAGGCCGCCACCGAGCACGCGGTCAAATTCCTGCATGCCGGTGCTAATGCGGGCCTGCTCGGCCAGGCTGACTTCGTCAAGGCTTTTGACCTCCGACAAGCTGCCCGCGTAGCCCTCGAAGCGAATGCCTCGAGCGCCTTTGGCGTTGTTGCCGGAGATGCCGCGTACTTCGCTGACGGTATTCCAGGCCTGGCAGGCGGTGCATTGCCCTTGCCACTTGGAATAGTCAGCGCCGCACTCGGTGCAAACGTACGCGGTTTTGGTTTTTGCCATTACGCCAGCTTCTTGTACTTCATGCGCTTGGGCTGCATGGCAGAGTCGCCTTTGCGCTTCTTGAAGTCGGCGTCGTATTCCGTGAAGTTGCCATCGAAATACACCACTTCGCCGTCATCTTCGAACGCCAGGATGTGTGTTGCCACACGGTCCAGGAACCAGCGGTCGTGCGAGATCACCAAAGCAGAGCCCGGGAAGTTCAGTAGTGCTTCTTCCAGTGCACGCAGGGTTTCTACGTCGAGATCGTTGGTGGGTTCGTCCAACAGCAACACGTTGCCGCCCTGTTTCAGCAGCTTGGCAAGGTGCAGACGGTTACGCTCACCGCCGGACAAGTCGCCAACGCGCTTCTGCTGGTCGGTGCCTTTGAAGTTAAAGCGGCCCACATAGGCGCGGGACGGGGTTTCGTAGTTGCCGACTTTGATGATGTCGTTGCCGTCTGACAGCTCTTCCCAAACGGTTTTGCTGCCATCAAGATCGCGCATCTGATCAACATAGGCCAGCTCAACCGTTTCACCCACGGTGATGGTGCCGGAATTTGGTTGATCCATGCCGGCAATCATCTTGAACAGGGTGGACTTACCAGCGCCGTTACCACCGATGATGCCCACAATGGCGCCAGGCGGTACGGTCAGTGACACGTCTTCGTACAACAGACGGTCGTCGAAGGCTTTGCTGATGCCTTCAATCTCGATCACCTTGTCGCCCAGACGTGGTCCGGGTGGGATGTACAGTTCGTTGGTTTCGTTACGCTTCTGGAATTCTTGAGAGCTCATTTCCTCAAAGCGAGACAAGCGGGCCTTGCTCTTGGACTGTCGGCCCTTCGCATTGGAGCGAACCCATTCCAGCTCTTGCTTAACGGCCTTCTGGTGAGCGGCTTCCTGTTTGGATTCCATCTCCAGACGCTTCTCTTTGTTCTCCAGCCACTGGCTGTAGTTGCCTTCGAACGGAATGCCCTGGCCACGGTCAAGCTCGAGAATCCAGCCGGCAACGTTGTCGAGGAAGTAACGGTCGTGGGTGATGGCAACTACGGTGCCTTCGTAATCGTGCAGGAAGCGCTCCAGCCAGGCGACGGATTCAGCGTCCAAATGGTTTGTTGGCTCGTCGAGCAGCAGCATATCCGGGCCGGACAGCAGCAGGCGGCATAGGGCCACTCGGCGGCGCTCGCCTCCCGATAGAACCTTTACTTTCTGATCCCAGGCCGGAAGACGCAGGGCGTCGGCGGCGACTTCCATCTTGCGTTCGATGTCGTGGCCGTCGGTGGCCTGGATGATCGCTTCCAGCTCACCCTGCTTCTTGGCCAGCTCGTCAAAATCGGCGTCGGGCTCGGCGTAGGCGGCGTACACCTGATCAAGCTCGGCCAGGGCGTTGTGAACGTGAGCAACGGATTCGTCCACAATTTCTTTGACGGTTTTCTCTTCGTCCAGTTCGGGTTCCTGCGGCAGGTAACCCACGTTGATGCCGGGCTGCGGACGGGCTTCACCGATGTAATCCTGGTCAACGCCAGCCATAATGCGAAGCAGGGTAGATTTACCCGAGCCGTTCAGGCCGAGTACGCCAATTTTGGCGCCCGGGAAGAAGCTAAGAGAAATGTCTTTCAGGATTTCCCGCTTGGGCGGTACCGCTTTGCCCACGCGGTTCATGCTGTATACGTACTGGGCCATATCGGCTAAACCCCTTTGAAATCAGGTTTTTGAGTTCCGGATGCGGTGGCGCGGGTTGCGGGGCAGGCCTTCAGGGATGCGCTGTGAATACGTCCATGTACGCTCGACAAAATCATCCGTGATTTTGACGATCCCTGAAGGCCTGCCCCGCAACCCTCGATCTGACCGCGTGCTTTTGATCCGGTAAGGTATCTAAAGCGTTGAGTGATAGCAATTGAGTGGAAACCGGGATTGCCGGCGTGTCGGTATCTGCGGACGGTATAAAGGATGATTTTTGACCCGCATTCGAGATAGAATGACGGCCCAATTTTTCAGGGGTTGCGGCATACACAACGGTACGTCGCACCAGCCATTCAGACAGGGGCAGCACTCCATGTTTAATCGTGATATGAAAATCGCCGGTTTCGATGACGAACTGTTGAACGCCATGCAGGCGGAAGAAAAGCGTCAGGAAGCGCACATCGAACTGATCGCGTCCGAAAACTACACCAGCCCTCGGGTAATGGAAGCTCAGGGTAGTGTGCTGACCAACAAGTACGCCGAAGGCTATCCCGGTAAGCGTTACTATGGTGGTTGCGAGTTTGTGGACGTGGCTGAACAGCTGGCGATCGATCGCGCCAAAGAACTGTTCGGTGCTGCTTACGCGAACGTGCAGCCGCACTCCGGCTCACAGGCTAACTCCGCTGTCTTCATGGCTTTGGTTCAGCCGGGCGATACCGTTCTGGGCATGAGCCTGGCCCACGGTGGTCACCTGACCCACGGTGCCAGCGTGAACTTCTCCGGTAAGATCTACAACGCCGTACAGTACGGTCTGAACCCGGAAACCGGTCTGATCGACTACGACGAAGTGGAAGCATTGGCCGTTGAGCACAAGCCGAAGATGATCATTGCCGGTTTCTCTGCTTACTCTCAGGAACTGGACTTTGCCCGTTTCCGCGAGATTGCTGACAAAGTGGGCGCTTACCTGTTCGTGGATATGGCGCACGTAGCGGGCTTGGTGGCTGCGGGTGTTTACCCGGATCCGGTGCCTCACGCTCACGTTGTGACCACCACTACTCACAAAACTCTACGCGGCCCGCGTGGCGGCCTGATCCTGGCCTGTGATGACGAAGCCCTGCAGAAGAAACTGAACTCTGCCGTGTTCCCGGGCGGCCAGGGCGGTCCTTTGATGCACGTGATTGCGGCTAAAGCAATCTGCTTCAAGGAAGCCATGAGCGACGAGTTCAAAGCCTACCAGCAGCAAGTTGTGAAGAACGCTGTGGCCATGGCCGACGTGTTCATTGAGCGCGGCTACGACGTGATTTCCGGCGGCACCAAGAACCATTTGTTCCTGGTTAGTCTGATCAAGCAGGACATCACTGGTAAAGATGCGGATGCGGCACTGGGTCGTGCTCACATCACGGTGAACAAGAACGCGGTTCCGAACGATCCACGCTCTCCGTTCGTGACGTCTGGTCTGCGTGTAGGTACTCCAGCAGTCACCACTCGTGGCTTCGGTGAGCAGGAATGTCGCGATCTGGCGGGCTGGATGTGTGACATCCTCGATAATCTTGAAGACGAAGCCACCATCAACCGTGTGCGAGAGCAGGTTGAAGCGGTGTGCGCGCGTTTCCCGGTTTACGCTTGATTTGCACTGAGTAAGTCTGCCCGGGTGTCCTTTCGGGGCTTCCCGGGCCCATTTTTCCGGAGCGTCTGAACTATGCATTGTCCTTTCTGTGGTGAAGCCGATACCAAGGTTATTGATTCGCGTCTGGTGGCCGAAGGCGATCAGGTGCGCCGCCGCAGGGAGTGCTTGTCCTGCCATGAGCGGTTTACCACATTTGAAACGGCCGAGCTGGTGATGCCGCGGGTAGTTAAGCAAGACGGTACCCGGCAACCTTTCGATGAAGAAAAGTTGCGGGCGGGATTGATGAAAGCTCTGGAAAAACGCCCGGTCAGCATTGAATCGATCGAGGCGGCACTGAACCGAATCAAGTACCGGCTGCGGGCGACCGGCGAACGTGAAGTGAAGTCGATGCAGCTGGGCGAAGAGGTGATGACCGAGCTGCGTCAACTGGATAAAGTGGCCTACGTCCGGTTTGCCTCGGTTTATCGCAGTTTTCAGGACATCAACGAGTTCAAAGAAGAGATTGAGCGTTTGTCCCAAGGTAACGGCGATGCCGCAGATGTAGCGCGTGCGTTGGCCGAAAACCCGACAGGGAAAGGTTAAGTATGATTTCAGACCGCGACAGAGCAATGATGGCCCGGGCTATCCAGTTGGCTTGGCGCGGTCGTTACTCCACTCATCCTAATCCACGTGTAGGATGCGTGATTGCCAGAGGCAATCGTATAGTCGGTGAAGGCTGGCATGAGCGAGCGGGTGAGGCGCATGCCGAAGTGCATGCATTAAGCCAGGCCGGGCAGGAAGCCCGGGGCGCGACGGCCTACGTAACCTTGGAGCCCTGCAGTCATTATGGCCGCACTCCGCCATGTGCGAAGGCGTTGATGGAGGCGGGTGTTGCCCAGGTGTTCGTGGCAACGAAAGACCCCAATCCGACGGTTTCCGGCCGCGGTCTGGATATGCTGCGCGACGCGGGCATCAGGGTAACCGAAGGTGTGCTGAGTGATGAGGCCGCGGGCCTGAACCCGGGCTTTATGAAACGCATGAACACTGGCCGGCCATGGGTGCGCTTGAAAATGGCAGCCAGCCTGGATGGTCGAACGGCCATGGCATCTGGCGAAAGTCAGTGGATTACAGGCCCTGAGGCGCGTCGCGATGTTCAACGCCTGCGGGCTATGAGCGATGCCATTCTCACAGGCGTCGGTACGGTGTTGGCAGACGACCCCGCGCTGACGGTGCGCCTCGATGATATGGGTGACCTGGGGGATGCGGCGGCGCCATCACGCCAGCCGCTGCGAGTGATCGCTGATCGTGACGCACGAACGCCAACGTCGGCGCGTATTCTCCGAGGCGGCAATGTTCAGGTGTTTTGCGCCAGCTCCACTCGGCCAACGGCACCTGCTCAGGATTTGGCCGCGCTGGGTGTAAGTATTGCCGGTGTCGCCTGGAGAGATAACGGCGTAGACGTGGCCGAGCTGCTGGATGCCCTTGGCGAGAAAGGCATTAACGAATTACTGGTAGAGGCCGGGCCAACGTTGGCGGGCACCTTTATCAACGAAAACCTGGTGGATGAGCTTTGGTTGTACCAGGCTCCGGTATTTTTGGGCAGTACGGGGCGGCCGACGGCTCATCTGCCCATTGAAGTTATGGCTGACAAAGTGCAATGGAAGGTGCTGGACCGCCGTCAGGTGGGCGAAGATCAACGATTGATCCTCGCTCGCAGTTAATCATTTAATTCATTCCTCTGGGTTGTTGTTGTGAACAGCCGGGGTGACAGGGTGCAGAAGCGTATGGCACTGAACAGCATTGAAGACATCATCGAAGATATTCGACAGGGAAAGATGGTCATCCTGATGGATGATGAAGACCGCGAAAACGAGGGTGATCTGGTGATGGCTGCAGAACATTGCACGCCGGAAGCGATCAACTTCATGGCGCGTTTTGGCCGTGGACTGATTTGTATGCCAATGACACGGCAACGTTGTGAGCAATTGGGCTTGCCGCTGATGGTTCAGCAGAATGCGTCCGGCTTTGGCACCAAGTTCACCTTGTCGATTGAAGCCCGCGAAGGCGTGACCACCGGTATTTCTGCGGCGGACCGTGCCCGGACCGTTCAGGCGGCGGTAGCCCGCGATGCGAAAGCGTCAGATCTGGTTCAGCCGGGGCATATTTTTCCGTTGATGTCTGATCCCGGCGGTGTTTTGAGCCGGGCCGGTCATACCGAAGCGTCTTGTGATCTGGCATCTCTGGCTGGCTGTGAGCCAGCTGGCGTGATCTGTGAAATCATGAATGATGACGGTTCGATGGCCCGCCGTGAGGATCTCGAGCGATTTGCGGAGGAGCACGATCTCAAGATTGGCACCATTGCCGATCTGATCCACTACCGCACCATGAACGAGAAGACCGTGGAGTGCGTGGAAGAGAACGATCTGGATACCGAATACGGTGTCTTCAAGCTGCGCACTTACCGGGACAACATTCAGGGTTCAACCCATCTGGCGATGGTCATGGGTGACATCAGTTCCGAAGAGCCGGTGCACGTTCGCGTTCATATCACGGACACCTTGCGTGACCTGCTAGGTGCGCGCCGCAAAGATTCCCGAAGCTGGCCACTGCATCATGCCCTGGAGAAAGTTGCCAACGAAGGCAAAGGCGTGGTTGTGCTTTTGAACAGCGCAGAAGACAGTCGTAATCTGGAAGATCGCATGCAGGAGTTTTTTGATGAAGGCCGTGGGTCTTCAGGCAAGGGCAGCTCCGGTGTGTACTTTACCGTAGGCACTGGCTCTCAGATTCTGCGCGATATTGGTGTTGGCAAAATGCGTTTGCTGAGCCCGCCCGTAAAATTCTCGGCTATCTCCGGTTTCGACCTGGAAGTTGTGGAATACGTACCTTACACCCCCGAATGATAAATCTGGCCGCAGCCCGAATGCGCTGCAGCCCGCGAAGGAGCCCGAGATGGCAGATATCAAAGTAATTGAAGGTGATTTTACCCAGTGCAGCGGACGTTACGCGCTGGTGGTTGGCCGGTTTAACGGTTTTGTAGTTGAAAGCCTGGTGGAAGGCGCGATCGATACACTGCGTCGTCACGGTATCGCCGAGAGCGATATCACCGTGATTCGCGTGCCAGGTGCTTATGAAATGCCGCTGGCGGTGAAGCGTGTTGCAGAAACCTCTGACTACGATGCCATTATCGCGCTGGGTGCTGTTATCCGTGGTGGCACGCCGCACTTTGAATACGTGGCCGGTGAAGCTTCCAGTGGCTTGGGGGCAGTGAGTCTGGAAACCGACGTGCCAGTCACCTTTGGCGTATTGACCGTTGATTCCATCGAGCAGGCTATCGAGCGTTCAGGAACGAAGGCTGGCAACAAAGGTGCGGAAGCAGCAATTACTGCCCTGGAAATGGTCAGTTTGTTCAAGAAGTTGGGTGAGTAATGAGCGAAGCAGGCGATAGCAGTCCCCAACCGGGGAATACGAACAAGCCCAAGGCCGGCGACCGACGCCGTGCCCGGGCATTAGCAATGCAGGGGTTGTACCAGCGCCATTTCAGCAAAACCCCTATTTCGGATATTGAAGCCGAGTTCATGGTCGATAATGACATGAGCAAGGTGGATATCATGTATTTCCGAGACGTTTTGAGGGGCGTGCACCGCGAGCAGGCGGAACTGGACCGGCTTTTGGAGCCCTTCCTGGACCGTCCCATGAAAGAAGTGGACGCGGTCGAATTGGCTATCGTTCGTTTGGGTGCTTATGAGCTGAAGTACCGAATTGATGTGCCCTACAAAGTAGTGATCAACGAAGGTGTTGAAATGGCCAAGCGTTTTGGCGGCACCGAAGGTCACAAGTTCGTGAACAGTATTCTGGACAAACTCAGCCGTCGACTGCGGTTGGCTGAAACTCGTCCACGCTGATTCATGGGTGAATTTGAGCTGATTCGCCAGTATTTTCAGCCCCTGGCTGACAAAGCACGGCAAGGGCAGCTCATTCTTGGCCCCGGTGACGACTGCGCGATTCAGCGCGTCCCAGCGGGGCGAGATTTGGTGTTTTCGGTGGACACTCTGGTTGAGGGTGTTCACTTTCCCCCGAATTACTCCCCTGAATATCTTGGTTGGCGCTCATTAGCGGTAGCGGTCAGTGATCTGGCTGCGATGGGAGCTGATCCCGTCTGTTTTACGCTGGCTTTATCGTTACCCAGTGCCGAGCCAGAATGGCTGGCCGGCTATTCCCGTGGTTTGGCTCAAGCCAGTGATGCGTTTGGTATCGCTCTTGCGGGTGGCGACACCACCCGAGGCCCGCTCACGATCACACTCCAGGTACACGGTACGGTGCCGCAGGGATTGGCGCTGCAGCGCTCTGGCGCGCGTGCAGGGGATTTTGTCTGTGTGACCGGGCCGCTGGGGGACGCGGGTGCTGCCTTGGATTATCTGGGGTGTGCAATGCCCACCGATGAGCAGCAAGCAGTGCTTTACCGCTATCATTATCCCGAGCCCCGATTGCAGTTGGGAAGCGCTTTGATTGGTAAGGCATCTGCCGCCATCGATATATCGGATGGATTGCTTGCCGATTTGCAGCATATTCTGGACGCTTCCGGTGTGGGGGCTGAGCTGGACGCTGACAAAATTCCACTTTCTGATGCCTTGGTGGCACTCAAGGGCGACGAGTCGCTAAGCTTGGCGTTGAGCGCAGGTGACGACTACCAGTTGTGCCTGACGATTGCCGACGACAAACTGGCGGGGTTGGATTCATCTGTTCGTCATCAGCTCACCGTTATTGGGCATATACAGACGAAACTTGGCTTACGAGTGGCGAATGCCGAAACCCTTGGCTTCCGACAGGGGTTTGATCATTTTGGGAGGTCTGATTGACGGATAATAACGTGATGCAAGAGCCAGACAACGTGAAAGCCATTCTGCCTCCGGGTTTTCTGCGCAATCCGGTGCATTTGCTGGCTTTCGGGTTTGGCAGTGGTGCCGCGCCCAAGGCGCCGGGCACCTGGGGAAGCCTCGCCGCCATTCCGGTGTGGTACAGCTTTGCATGGTTGCCGCCGATGGCGTACTGGTTGATTGTCTTGGCGGCATTTCTTATCGGTATCTGGCTGTGCGGCAAAACCGCCGACGATTTGAAGGTCCACGACCATGGCGGCATCGTTTGGGACGAGTTCGTGGGCATGTGGATTGCCCTGGGCTTGTTTCCGGATCAGGTTTACGGTGTGTTGATGGCGTTCATGCTGTTCCGGCTGTTTGACGTGTTGAAGCCATGGCCGATCAGCTGGTTGGATGCCCGTATGCCCGGTGGGCTGGGTATTATGTTTGATGATGTGGTGGCCGGGTTTATGGCGCTCGGGTGCCTTGCTGCAATTGACTATTGGATAATGCCGTTCATGGTGTGAAGGGCATGGTATAAAAGCGGGGCAGGGTGCGTTCTTAGTGGAGTTGTTCTTCGGGCAGTAGTTTAACGACGTGTAGAAAGCGTTTCAGGCCGATCTCGGCTCGTTCTTTTGAGGCAAAGGGGCCGCTGTCGAAGCCTTCGCGGGTGGTGAAATACCATTTGCTACCGACACAAAAAAAGCGACTGCTACGAAACGGAGGGGGTGCCTTTTCGCCGGCCCGCTGTTGAGTATCCATAATTCCTCCTTTTGCTATCTTGGGGTTCGAGCACAGAAGTGTTTGGCGTATCCTGTTTAGCATTAGCTCAAATGCGGCCGAATTCAAACTTTTTCTCAAAAAAGGATGTGTAAATGAGTATGTGTCACGTTGGTGGTTTTTTCAAATTAGCCCTGGGTGTTTTGAGTTTGTTGGTGGCTGGGTGCGCTTCGTCCTTAACCAGAATCGATACCTGGGAAGGTGATATCCCGGCCGCAACCGAACCTGCTGTTTTGAAAGCACCCGGAACCATTCAGGTGACAGAGGTCAATGGCAGAGCCATGACCAATTTCCTGATGGACGATCTGGCATTGGATTATGGCTTGCTTCCGGGTAGCAACGAGGTGGTGTTTACCTATAAGACCATTTGGGCGAAGTCTGGGGTTGTGGACGATGGCGAGTCAAAAGTTCATGTGATTGAAACCAAGCCGCAGGTGGTACGTTTCGACGCCGAGCCGGGCATGACCTATCAATTCTCGGTTGAAAAACCCGCTACCCGCGCTGAAGCAGAAGCGTTGAGCAATGATTTTTCCGCAACCATTGTGACGACTGGCGGAGCGTCGGTGGCTGAAGCCTCTGTCTGGAAAGGGCCGGCCGAGAATCGCACGCCGGTGTTTGGCGGCGGTGAGGGTAACTACGGTGCGGGCTCGGGCACGACGCTTGAGAAGATGAAGCGGTTGTGGGGCGAGGCAACGGACGAGGAGAAGAAAACGTTCCTTCGCTGGGCTTTCGAGTAACGCCGTTCTCCTGTAACAGCGCTAGCCGAAGCGGCTAGCGCTTGAAACGTAGAGGGCGTTTTTTTAACAAGCCTTCAAGGTAGCCAAGAATTTCATCAGACAGGTTTTTGGGATGGCTGCCCATCAGGTCGTCAATGACCGCTTCTCCGGCGGCTTCCGCCCGCATTTCAATCGCCGAAAGACTGTCGTGCACCAGGTTTTCCAGACTCTCGCCGTCGCCGACGACATCCGGGCACAGGGTGAAGTTGAGCGTCACCATCCCCTCATAGCTGACGGCAACAATGACGAGCCCCATGCTGTCAAACAGGGGGGCGCTGTTGTATTGCTGAACCAGCTTGGCGCCTTGCAGGTACATCGGCACTTGCGGGCCGGGTACGTTGGTAATCGGAAGGTTGAACAGGGGTTGGTAGCTCTGCGCAACCCGAAGCTCCGAATAAAGGCGAGCGGACAACGCCAGCAATGTGGACGGCAACAGTTCCGTCAGACGGTCGGCGGCTATGGCTTCCCGGTAAGGTTCGGTTTCAACGGCGTTGCGATGAATTTGGCGAATCCTGAGTGCCGGGTCGGCCTCGTTGGTGGCGAGGTTTAGTAGCATTGCAGACATTTGATTGCCGGTGGCGTGCCGCAGACTGCTGGATCTCACGGAGATCGGGGTCATTGCCACCAGAGGTTTGCGGGTTTTCGCGCCTTGGGTAATCAGGTATCTGTTCAGGGCTTCCGCACAGATGCCAAGCACCACATCGTTCAGTGTGACGTCGCCTAGCTGGGCTTTAATGGTTTTTAGTCGGGCCAGTTCTACGCTGGCCGAGACAATCTTCCGATTGCCGGTGATCTGCCGGTTAAATGGGCAGTGAGGAGCGTTAAACAGCGAGGCTGGCAATGGCAGCTTGTGGATCTGCTTGTGGATGAGTCCGCGGGCTGCGGCTTCGGCGGTGTTATAAGCCAACGAGGCGAACTGCATCGGGGCCTTCAGCATATTCGCGCCAGCCTGGAGGAAAACGCGTTCTTCTGATGGTTCCGAGCGAGGTTGCCAGGGGCGCGGCGGATTAATGGCACTGGCTACCGGCGAATACTCCAGCAGCTTGCCCATGATTTCCTCGCCGCTAAACGCATCGATTGAGGCGTGGTGTAGCTTAACAATCAGTGCGAAGCCGTCTTTGTCACCTTCCGGAGTGTCCAGCTTGAAACCGTCTACAAAGGTAATCTGCCAAAGCGGACGATCCCGTTTAAGGGGTTCTTCCAGAATCTTTGCGGCCAGAGCTTTGATGCAGGTTTGCTTGCCGCGGTCGCCCAGTGAAACGTAAGCCAGATGGCGCTCGATACTGAAGTCGGCATCGTCCACCCAGTAGGGGCGGCCGAGCCTCAGCGGAATCTCTTTGAGTTTCTGGCGAAACAGCGGTGCAACGTGCAGGCGGCTGCAGATGTATTTGATAAACGTGGCGTATGAGACGGGAGCTTCCAGCTCGCTGGCGTCAAAAAGGTAAACGCCTCCGATGTGCATCGGGGTGGTTTCTGATTCGAGGTACAGAAACGAGGCGTCCAGTTCCGACAGCTGGTGCATGCAGAGGGTTCCCTATAGCGAATATGTGACCGGGCAGCGGCAGTATAGCGCAGAACACTAGGCGCCTTGGTTGGCCAGAAGGCCTTGCGTCATGATGCTTTGCGGCCAGTATTCGGCTCTGTATAGGTCAGCTTACCCGAGCGACGGCCGCTTCCGTCAGCCTCTCCAGTGCGTCGCGATAAGCGGATTCCGGCAAGCAAGTTAGTAGGTTGCGTGCGGTTTCGGCCTCTTCTCGCGCTTTGCTCATGGTGTATTCGATGGCGCCGGATGCTTTCACAATGTCCAGAACTTTGGGGAGATCGTCCAGGCCGCCTTTGCGAATAGCCTGGCGAATCAGTTTGCGTTCGTCATCGCCGCTGTTCTTCATGGCATAGATGAGCGGCAGTGTGGTTTTGCCTTCGGCTAGGTCGTCGCCCACGTTTTTACCCATGGCTTCGGCATCGCCCTGATAGTCCAGCACGTCATCCACCAGCTGGAACGCCAGTCCCAGATGCTTACCGTAGTCTTTCAGAGCGTTTTCTTGTTCTGCATTCGCGCCTGCGAGCAGAGCGCCGGTGTGGGATGAGGCTTCGAACAGCATGGCGGTTTTGTTGTGAATCACCACCCGATACTGTTCTTCCGTGAGGTCCGGGTTTTTCACGTTCATCAGCTGCATCACTTCGCCTTCGGCAATCACTGCGGTGGCGTGCGACAGAACGTTCATAATAGGAAGGCTCTGCAGCTCCACCATCATTTCGAAAGCGCGGGCATAAAGGAAATCACCTACCAGCACACTTGGCGCGTTGCCCCATTTTGCGTTGGCGGTGCTGCGGCCCCTGCGCATGTCGGAAGTGTCGACCACGTCATCGTGCAAAAGCGTGGCGGTGTGCAGGAATTCGATCACGGCAGCCAGCTTGAGATGGTCGTCTTTGGTGTAGCCCGCGGCTTGGCTTGCGAGCAAAACCAGTAAGGGTCTCAAGCGCTTACCGCCGCTTTCGATAATGTATTGGGCGATTTTCTCGACCATCGGGACATCCGAGGCAAGCCGCTGGATGATCAGATCGTTCACGCGGCTGAAGTCTTCCGCTACCGTGTCGTGGATGCGCTGGGCTGTCATGGGGCTGATAAGTCCCTTACTGGTATGTTCGTTGAGTTTTCGGGCAGGACGCGGCAATGCTAGGTATTGCTGCCTGGAGTGTCAACTTGAGTCGCATACTCCCTTGTATTGGGCGCCGGCTTTTCGTACAATCACGCGCCCAACTCATCCCAACCTGCGCTCCCTGCAATAGGGTTGCCAAAGCGCTTCCCTTAGAACCAGGCGGATAAGAGCAGGGATGGGTCAATCGCGGAGACAGAAAATGTACGCAGTTATTGTTAGCGGTGGCAAACAGCACCGTGTAAAAGAAGGCGAAACACTGAAGCTGGAAAAGCTCGAAGTTGAAACCGGCGGCTCTGTTGAGTTTGATCGTGTTCTGCTGGTAGCCAATGGCGACGACGTTAAAGTCGGTGCTCCAGTTGTTGATGGTGCTAAAGTGACTGCGGAAGTGGTTAGCCACGGTCGTCACGACAAGATCAACATCATCAAGTTCCGTCGTCGTAAGCATTCCATGAAGCGTCAGGGCCACCGTCAGTGGTTTACTGAAGTTAAGATCACGGGCATTCAGGGCTAAGCTCTGAACATACCCCTTAAAGAAGGAGGCTGGTAATGGCTCATAAAAAGGCAGCAGGTAGTACCCGTAACGGTCGCGATTCCGAGTCGAAACGACTTGGTGTCAAGCGCTACGGCGGCGAGACTGTAACTGCAGGTAGCATCATCGTTCGTCAGCGCGGCACTCGTTTCCACGCTGGCAACAACGTAGGCCTTGGCAAGGACCACACCCTTTTCGCGAAAGCGGAAGGTCAGGTGAAGTTCGAAGTTAAAGGCCCGCAGAACCGCAAGTTCGTGAGCATCGTTCCAGCTGCGTAAGCAGCGGCGATCCGGTTCTGTCGAACCTTGGATTTCCTGATATGCTGATTTGATCAGTCCTCAGGTGAATCCGGAGCCCCGCAAAGCTTCCATGAGGCTGCGGGGCTTTTTAGTTTATGCAAAGGCATTTGACGTATGAAATTTGTAGACGAAGCCACCATCATTGTTGAAGCGGGAAAAGGCGGCCACGGCTGTTTGAGTTTCCGGCGTGAAAAATACGTACCCAAGGGTGGTCCCGACGGCGGTGACGGCGGGGATGGCGGTTCCGTCTATCTGGTAGCGGACGGTAATCTGAATACCCTGATCGACTATCGCTTTCAGCGCAAACACAAGGCGCAGAATGGTCAGCCAGGTTCGGGTCGAAACTGTACCGGTATCAAAGGTGATGATCTTGAGCTGCCAGTGCCCGTTGGTACCACGGTTGTGGATATGGACACCCATGAGGTTTTGGGTGATCTGACCAAAGAGGGGCAGCGGCTTAAAGTGGCTCAGGGCGGCTTTCATGGTCTTGGGAATACCCGCTTCAAGTCATCGATTAATCGGGCGCCGCGCCAGACCAGTAAAGGGTCTGATGGCGAGGCTCGAAACTTGCGCCTGGAGCTGAAAGTTCTGGCCGATGTGGGTCTGCTTGGCATGCCCAATGCCGGTAAATCCACGTTTATCCGTTCTGTGTCTGCGGCGCAGCCTAAAGTGGCGGACTATCCGTTTACCACGCTGGTTCCTAATTTGGGTGTGGTCAGTGTGCAGGCTCACCAGAGCTTCGTGATCGCAGACATTCCGGGCTTGATTGAAGGTGCCGCCGAAGGTGCTGGTTTGGGAATTCGCTTCCTGAAGCATTTGGTGCGAACCCGGTTATTGTTGCACCTGGTGGATGTGGCGCCTTACGACGGGTCTTCACCTGTAGAAGCCGTCAAAGCGATTGCGCACGAATTGGAGAAATTCAGCGAAACGCTGGCAAATCGTCCGCGCTGGCTGGTGCTCAACAAGGTCGATATGGTGCCTGAGGAAGATCGTGAGGCTCATTGTCAGGCCATTGTCGATGAACTCGGTTGGGAAGGTCCTGTTTTCGTGGTGTCGGCGCTTTCCGGTGAAGGCACGAAGCCTTTGGTTCAGGCGGTGATGCGCTGGATCGAAGAGCAGGCGGAAGAAGAGGCGGAGAATCCTGAAATTGCCGAGCAGGAAGCCGCACGTCGTCGTCAAATGGATGACGAGGCGCGAGCCAAGATTGAAGCGGACCGTAACGCCCGCCGGGCGTCCCGTGAAGCCGGCGACGATGACGACGAAGACGATTTTGACGACGACGATGATGACGTCGAAGTGGTTTACGCTCCCGAATAATCTGCAACCCTAAAGAGATATTGCTGCTGTCATGAGTGAACGCATCCAGCTAAAGAAAGCCCGTCGATTGGTGGTGAAGATTGGCAGTGCTTTGTTGACCGATGACGGTAAAGGGCTGGATGTTGCTGCGCTGGGCCATTGGGTTGATCAGATTGCCGGTTTGATACGCAGTGGCGTTGAAGTGGTGGTGGTGTCTTCGGGCTCGGTGGCGGAAGGTATGAGTCGGCTGGGCTGGGCTGCGCGGCCTCAGCATTTGCACGAGCTTCAGGCGGCAGCGGCAGTGGGTCAAATGGGGTTGGTGCAAACCTGGGAAGCCCAGTTCAAGCGCCATGGTATTCACACCGCGCAAATTCTTCTGACTCACGACGACCTGTCCGATCGTAAGCGTTATCTGAACGGTCGCAGTACGCTGCGCACGCTTCTGGATTACGGCGTGGTGCCGATCGTAAACGAGAACGACACCGTGGTCACTGATGAGATCCGTTTTGGTGACAACGACACGCTCGGTGCGCTGGTCGCGAATCTGGTTGAGGCGGATGGCCTGATTATTCTGACCGACCAGTTGGGTTTGTTCACCAAAGATCCGCGTAAGCACGAAGATGCCGAGCTGGTAACCGAGCGTAAGGCGGAAGATCCCGAGTTGGATGCGATGGCGGGCGGTGGTGCCGGAGCGTTGGGGCGAGGCGGCATGCTGACCAAGTTGCGGGCGTCCAGATTGGCGGCGCGTTCAGGGGCCTTTACAGTCATTGTGGGTGGTCGTATTGAGAATGCGATTGAGCGCTTACGAAACGGTGACGTTATTGGCACGCTGTTGTTGCCTGAACAGGGCAGGCTGGCGGCGCGGAAGCAGTGGATCGCCAGTCATTTGCAGACTCGCGGCACCTTGGCTCTGGATGACGGAGCGGTGAAGGTGTTGCGCCAGGGTGGGCGCAGCTTGCTGCCTGTCGGGGTAAAAGCGGTAAGTGGAAAGTTTCGTCGCGGTGAAATGGTTATGTGTGTCGATTTGGCCGGGCGTGAAATTGCCCGAGGGTTGGTCAATTACGACGCTGATGAGGCGGGCGTGATTGCCGGCCATTCCAGTGATCGCATTACCGAGTTGCTGGGGTATGTGTCCGATGAGGAAATGATTCACCGGGATAACCTGGTGATTGTTTGACACCGCGTGGCTATCGTAAATTTCAGGTACAAAAAAACCGGCTCGTAAGCCGGTTTTTTTATGAGCGCAAATCAGGCAGTTTTCAGAGCCTTGATTTTTGCGTTCACGCGGCTCTTATGACGAGCAACTTTGTTCTTGGCGAAGATGCCTTTGTTAACCATGCTGTCCAGAACAGGCTGGGCTTCTTTCATGGCTGCTTGGGCTTCGTCGTAGTTGCCGGCCTTGATCTTGGCATCGACCTTTTTCATGTAGGTGCGTGCCATGGAACGCAGGCTGGCGTTGTGCTTGCGGTTTTTCTCGTTTTGACGAGCGCGCTTTTTGGCTTGCGGGGAATTTGCCACCGTAAAACTCCTGAATTCGTTGCTATAAAAACGGAATATGTTTAGATCGCGGGCGCGCCATAACGAGCGCGTCGATATAAATGACGCGGAACTATGCCGCCGTAAGCTTGAAATGTCAAGGTTGTCGGAGCAGTAATCCCCGCGTGCTGCAGGCCTGTGATACACTCGCGCATCGCTGCACGGGGCATACTGCGGCGCCTAGGCCCGCCCTGTGGAATACCGAAACGCCGCTCAGGCTTGAACTCTGAATTTGGATTCTCGCAACATGTCCTCGGAACCGCAACCAACACAAGCGCCGTCCCCCGTCAAAGAGCCGCCCAAACCGCCCGGATTGCTGCGTTCGTCTGGCGTGGTCGGGGTGATGACCATGTTGTCTCGGGTTCTGGGGCTGGTGCGGGATATGGTGATCGCCCGCTACTTTGGTGCCGGCACCGCCGCGGACGCCTTTTTTGTTGCCTTTAAGATCCCGAATTTTCTGCGTCGTTTATTTGCTGAAGGGGCTTTCTCTCAGGCCTTTGTGCCGGTGTTGTCTTCCTTCCGGCAACAGGGTGATGTTTCCGAGGTGAAGCGCCTCGTTGATGCGGTGGCGGGCTCGCTTGGCTTGGTGCTGTTGGCGGTGACGCTGGTAGCTATGTTGGGAGCGCCGGTTTTGACCGCTGTGTTTGCCCCCGGGTTTCTTGAGGACGACGTGAAGTTTGCGCTGGCCAGCGACATGCTTCGAATCACCTTTCCTTATCTTCTGCTGATCTCGCTCACCGCGTTCGCGGGCGGCATTCTCAACAGCTACGACCGTTTCGCTGTGCCGGCATTTACACCGGTACTGCTCAATCTCGCGATGATTGCGGCGGCCATTTTCCTTACGCCCCTGATGAGCGAACCGGTCATGGCGCTCGCTTGGGGGGTATTTATTGCCGGAGCGCTGCAGTTGTTCTTCCAGTTGCCGTTTCTGATGCGGCTTGGCTTGATGCCGCGGCCGCGGGTGGACTACCGCCATGAAGGTGTGAGCCGTATTCTGAAGCTGATGATGCCGGCGTTGTTTGGGGTGTCGGTGAGTCAGATCAACTTGTTGCTGGATACTGTGCTGGCTTCGTTCCTGCAAACCGGCAGTGTGTCTTGGTTGTACTATTCCGATCGCTTGTCTGAATTGCCGCTTGGAGTGTTCGGCATTGCAATTGCAACGGTGATTTTGCCGAGCCTTTCCCGCAAGCATGCGGCGGAATCAAAAGATCAATTTGCCGCCACCTTGGATTGGGCGGTCAGGGCGGTATTGCTAATTGGCGTGCCCGCGGCGCTGGCGTTGGCGCTGTTGGCGGAGCCTTTGATTGCAACGCTGTTTCATTACGGCGAAGTGACCGATCGTGATGTGGCTATGTCAGCCCAAAGCTTGCGAGCGTACTCTGCCGGGTTGTTGGCGTTTATGTTGATCAAAGTCCTGGCGCCGGGCTTTTTTGCCCGACAGGACACCAAAACCCCGGTCAAAATTGGCATTATCGCGATGGTCGCCAACATGGCGTTTAATCTGGCATTGATTGTACCTCTGGCTCATGCCGGCCTGGCTTTGGCCACCTCGATGTCGGCGTGGCTGAACGGCTATCTTTTGTGGCGTGGCTTGCGCAAAGAGGGTGTTTGGAAGAGTCAGTCGGGTTGGCCTAAGTTTCTGATTCAATTGGCCGTGGCAAACAGTGCGTTGGCCGCTGTGGTGCTATGGCTGAATGCGCCAGTGGCCGATTGGCTCGGCTCGGGCGGGCTTGAAAGAACCGCCGATATGGCGGTGATCGTGGCGGCGGGTGTAGCGGCTTATTTCGCGACTTTGGTGCTGTGCGGCGTGCGCCTTCGCCAATTCCGGCAGAAGTAAGCGCCTTCACGATTTTTACCACACTCGCGACTGGGGTATAATCGCGCGTTTTCTCACCAGTGCATGTTCCGTAGGTGTGTGCACCCAAAGCCAGCTGGCAAGTAAAGGTTCGCAGTAGATGCGTCTGATCCGAGGCCTCACCAATCTTAAGCGTTTATCCGCGGCAGCAGGCTCGCCGCTCGCGGGTGGCTGTGTCGCAACCATCGGCAACTTCGATGGCGTACATCTGGGCCACAAAACGATTATTGAGCAAGTGCGGCAGAAAGCGCTCGAGTTGGGCGTACCCTCGGTGGTGATGTTTTTTGAGCCTCAGCCCCGGGAGTTTTTTCAGGGCAGCGAAGCGCCCCCTCGCCTGATGCCGTTCCGACAGAAGTTCGAAGCGTTATTGGCTGAAGGCATCGATATCGTGTTGTGTATTCGTTTCGACAACACCTTCCGCAGCTTCTCAGCCATGGATTTTATCGAAAACGTGCTGATCCACGGCTTGGCCGTGCGCCATTTGGTGGTGGGGGATGATTTCCGATTCGGCTGTGATCGGGCCGGCGATTTTCGTTTACTGGAACAAGTAGGGCGGGAGCACGGTTTTACCGTCGAGAATACCCGTACCGTGACGGTTGATGGAGAGCGTGTCAGCAGTACCCGGGTTCGCAAGGTTCTGAACGTGAACGGTCTTGAGGAAGCGGAGCGCTTGTTGGGGCATTCTTACCGGATTCATGGCCGGGTGGTGTACGGCCGACAGCTTGGCCGACAGCTTGGCGCTCCCACGGCGAACATCTTGCTGAACCGTATGCCTGCTCTGCGCGGTGTCTATGTGGTTCGTGCCCGCCTTGAGACGGGTGAGTGGCAAGACGGCATTGCAAACATCGGCCTTCGCCCAACGGTGGACGGCAAGCGGCCAGCACTGGAAGTGCACCTGTTCAACTTTGCTGGCACACTCTATGGCCAGCATATGAGTGTTGTGTTCCGCCATGGCCTGCGGGACGAAGTGAAATTCGATTCTGTTGATGAATTGCGGCAACAGATCGCCCGGGATTTCGAGCAAGCCCGGGCCTGGCTGGCGGATAACCCCGCCGAGCCCATTAACTGATTTAACTGACCAACCAAAGAGTGCGCACACAAACATGAGCGACTACAAGCATACCCTGAATCTGCCGGAAACCGCCTTTCCGATGCGCGGTAACCTGGCCAAGCGTGAGCCGGATATGCTCAAACGCTGGCAGGATCTCGATGTCTACGGCAACCTGCGTAAACAGCGCGAAGGCCGGGAAAAATTCATCCTGCACGATGGCCCTCCTTATGCGAACGGCAGCATTCACATCGGGCATGCGGTCAACAAAAT
This sequence comes from Marinobacter sp. MDS2, assembly GCF_030718085.1. Taxonomy (NCBI): domain Bacteria; kingdom Pseudomonadati; phylum Pseudomonadota; class Gammaproteobacteria; order Pseudomonadales; family Marinobacteraceae; genus Marinobacter; species Marinobacter sp. MDS2. Next base: position 30,056 of record NZ_JAVAJF010000004.1, on the reverse strand, counting down.
TCTGAAGGACATGATCGTTAAGTCCCGCAGCTTCATGGGATACGATGCACCCTACGTGCCGGGCTGGGACTGCCATGGTCTGCCCATCGAGCACAAGGTCGAGCAGGAAATCGGCAAAGCCGGCGTGAAAGTCGACTACAAAACCTTCCGCCAGGCTTGTCGTGATTACGCCGCCAAACAGATTGATGGCCAGAAAGCCGACTTCATCCGTTTGGGTGTGATGGGTGAGTGGGATAAGCCCTATCTGACCATGGACCCGAAAGTAGAAGCGGGTATCGTGCGTGCCCTCGGCAAGATCGTCGCCAAAGGTCATCTGGTTCGTGGTTTCAAACCGGTTTACTGGAGTGTGGTTGGTCAGTCCGCACTGGCAGAAGCCGAGGTGGAATACCAAGACAAAACCTCTACCCAGATTGACGTGCGCTTTACCGCGGTTGATCAGGCGGCTGTGCTCAAACTGTTTGGAACCGACGAAGGTGAAGGTGATGTTTCCGTGGTTATCTGGACCACCACGCCTTGGACCATTCCGGCCAACCAAGCGGTTTCTCTGGGCGCTGACCTGGAATACGCCTTGGTGCAGGTGGATACCGGCAACGGCCCGGAGCGGATGATTCTGGCGACCGACATGGTTGCAGGCGTCATGGCTCGTTGGGGTGTGGAAGAATTCCGCGTGCTGGCTAACGTCAGCGGCTCCGTGCTTGAGAATCAACTGCTGCATCACCCGATCTACGACAAGCAGGTGCCTTTGATTCTGGGCGATCACGTGTCACTGGATGCCGGTACCGGTGCAGTTCATACCGCGCCAGACCACGGTATGGAAGACTTTGAAGTGGGTAAGGCCTACGGCATTGAAACCATCAATCTGGTCAAAGCCGACGGAACCTACACCGACGCCGCGGGCGAATTCGCCGGCATTCACGTCTACAAAGCCGATGAGCCGGTCAGCTCTGCACTGGAGCGTGAAGGCAAATTGGTGCGTGCCGAGAAGTTCCGCCACAGCTACCCGCATTGCTGGCGCACCAAAACTCCGTTGATCTACCGTGCAACGCCACAATGGTTCATCAGCATGGACAAGCTCAACCTGCGCGACGATGCACTGGAAGCCATCAAAGGTATCCGTTGGGTGCCTAGCTGGGGTCAGAACCGCATTGAAGCCATGTTCCAGCAGAGCCCGGACTGGTGTATCTCCCGTCAGCGCACTTGGGGCGTTCCGATTACCTTGTTCATTCACAAGGAAACTCAGGACCTGCACCCAAACACCCAAGAACTGATCGAAAAAGTCGCGCAAGCGGTTGAATCCGGCGGTATCGACGCTTGGTATGACATCGATCAAAACGAATTGCTGGGTGACGACGCCGACCAGTACGACAAGGTGCTCGATACCTTGGACGTTTGGTTTGATTCCGGTGTGACCCACGAATCTGTACTGCGCGCACGGGAAGAACTGGGGCAGTTCCCGGCAGACTTGTATCTGGAAGGCTCTGACCAGCACCGCGGTTGGTTCCAGTCGTCATTGAAAACGTCCATCGCCATGAACGGCGTAGCGCCCTACAAGCAGGTGCTGACCCACGGCTTCACGGTGGATGCCAAAGGTTACAAAATGTCCAAATCCATGGGCAATGTGATCGCGCCGCAGGAAGTGATGAACGAGCTGGGTGCCGACATCCTGCGCTTATGGGTGTCTGCCACCGATTACAGCGGTGAGATGTCGGTATCCAAGGATATCCTGCGCCAGACCGCAGACGGCTATCGCCGCATCCGGAACACCGCTCGCTTCCTGCTCAGCAACCTGAGCGGTTTTGATCCGGAGCAGCACATGGTGGCTCCGGAAAACATGATCGCCCTCGACCGTTGGATGGTGGATCGCGCCCTACAGCTGCAAAACGAGTTGCAAGAAGACTACGAAAACTACGCCTTCCTGCGCATCTACCAGAAGGTGTACAGCTTCTGTGAAGCGACGTTGGGTGGTTTCTATCTGGATATCATCAAAGATCGCCAGTACACCACGCAGGCAGACAGCATTGCACGCCGTTCGTGCCAGACTGCGCTTTACCATGTGGCGGAAGCGCTGGTGCGTTGGATCGCTCCGATCCTCAGCTTTACTGCTGACGAGATCTGGCAGCACCTGCCCGGCAAGCGTGGTGAGACCGTGTTCTATGAAACCTGGTACGAAGGCCTGACCGCACTGCCGGAAGATGCAGAGCTGGGCCGTGACTACTGGCGTGAAATTTTCAGCGTGAAAGAAGCTGTGAATAAATGCCTTGAAGACGTTCGTGCCCGTGGTGATATCAAAGGCTCCTTGAGTGCTGAAGTCACCTTGTACTGCGAAGGCAGTCTGGCCGAACGCCTGAACTTCCTGGGTGAAGAGCTGCGATTCGTTCTGATCACTTCTGAAGCGACGGTTAAGCCTGTCAGCGAAGCTAACGGTGCGGAGCAGACCAGCCTTGAAGGTTTGCTGGTAAAAGTGGCTCCGGCCACTCACGCCAAGTGTGAGCGCTGCTGGCACCACCGCGAAGATGTTGGCCAGAACGAGAAGTACACGGACCTGTGTGGCCGCTGTGTCAGCAACGTGGAAGGCTCGGGCGAAACCCGCGCCTACGCCTGATGGAAAGCGTTATGGTGGATGAGCGCGAAGGCAGCAAGCTGAAGTGGTTATGGCTGGCCGTGCTGGTGATCGCGGTGGATTTGGGTACCAAGTACCTGGCCACCGCCATGCTCACCTACGGCAACCCGGTACCGGTGATGCCCAGTTTCAACCTGACCTTGCTGCACAACACGGGCGCGGCCTTCAGCTTTCTGGCGGACGCCGCTGGATGGCAGCGTTGGTTTTTCGTCACCTTGGCCTTGGTGGTCAGCGTGGTTCTGACCGGCTGGCTGAAAAAACTTAAAGCCAACGAAACCTGGACCGCCATTGCCATTGTGCTAATCCTTGGGGGAGCCATCGGCAACGTTTATGACCGCGTGGTTCACGGGTACGTGGTCGACTTCCTGCACTTTTACTGGCAGGACTGGCATTTTCCGGCCTTCAATCTGGCTGACACCGCCATCACCATCGGTGCGGCTATGATGGTGCTCGACGTATTTCGTAAACCCGCTGAAGACAGCGGGGATGCCGACAGGAGTAATTGATCCGATGAACGACTTGCCAATCGATAAAGGCACCCGGGTAACTCTGCATTTCGCTCTCAAGTTTCAGGACGGCGAAACCGTGGACAGCACGTTCGGAAAAAAGCCGGCGACGCTGGAAATCGGCGATGAAAACCTGCCGGAGAATTTCGAAGCCTACCTGATGGGCCTCAAAGCTGGCGACCACAAAACCTTCGAAGTGCCACCGGAAAAAGCGTTCGGCCAGCACAACCCGACCAACCTGCAAACCTTCAAGCGCCACGAATTCAGTGCTGATATGGTCTTGGAGAAGGGTGTGGTGATTTCCTTCGCCGATGCCCGCCAGCAGGAATTGCCCGGCGTAATCAGCCGGGTGGAAGGTGATGAGGTGGAAGTCGACTTCAACCATCCGCTGGCAGGGCGTACACTGAGCTTTGAAGTACAGATCATCGATGTGGAGCCCGCCGGGCAAACACACTGAAGGGCAAAGATATGCAAATCCGATTAGCTAACCCCCGTGGCTTCTGCGCCGGTGTAGACCGTGCCATAGAAATCGTAAACCGCGCGCTCGACGTCTTCGGTGCGCCCATCTACGTGCGCCACGAAGTCGTCCACAACAAGTTTGTGGTTGATAACCTGCGCAATCGGGGCGCTGTGTTTGTTGACGAATTGCACGAAGTGCCTGATGACACCTTGGTGATCTTCAGCGCTCACGGCGTATCCCAGGCCGTGCAAAACGAAGCCGCTCGCCGTGGCTTGAAGGTTTTCGACGCCACCTGCCCGCTGGTGACTAAAGTGCACATGGAAGTCATGCGCAACAGCCGCGACGGTCGTGAATGCATCTTGATTGGCCACCACGGCCACCCGGAAGTTGAAGGTACCATGGGCCAGTACGACCACAGCAACGGCGGCAACATCTACTTGGTTGAAGACGAAGGCGATGTTGAAAAGCTGGAAGTGAAAGACCCCGAACGCCTGGCCTACGTGACTCAAACCACGCTTTCCATGGACGACACCGCCCGGGTGATCGACGCACTGCGCGCCAAATTCCCGAAAATCGAAGGCCCGCGCAAAGACGATATCTGCTACGCCACCCAGAACCGCCAGGATGCGGTAAAGCAATTGGCCGGCGACTGCGACCTGATGCTGGTAGTGGGCTCCCCGAACAGTTCCAACTCCAACCGTCTGCGCGAGCTGGCGGAACGGATGGGAACCCCCGCCTACCTGATTGACGAAGCTGCGCAAATCGATAAGCAGTGGCTGGAAGGCAAGAAAGCGGTGGGTGTGACGGCCGGGGCTTCGGCGCCTGAAGTGCTGGTGGCGGATGTGATTAACCGCTTGAAGGAACTGGGCGGGGAAGAGCCGCAGGAGATTGCCGGGCGGGAGGAGAATATTGTGTTTTCTATGCCTAAGGAGTTACGGATTGATGCGGTGAATGTTCAATAGCGAGCATTGACGACCAAGGGCACAAGAGCAGTCCAGACAACAAAAAAGCGTGATTTCGATCACGCTTTTTTGTTGTCTGGATACCGCTCACGCCTGGTTTCTCACCGTTTGTCGTTTCGCGGTAGGTGTTCTTTACAGAGTTTCGTAAGCTGAAATTGAGATAATAAGAGGTTTGCTTTATGCGTGTCCGGAGCGACAGCGGTTTTACGTTGGTAGAGTTGATGATTACTTTGGCGGTGGCGGTAATACTGATAACCGTCGCCATTCCGAGTTTTCGGGATACGCTTGCGCGTAACGAGTTGGTGACGGCGACGAATGCGTGGGTTGGAGCGATCAGTTCAGCCCGTGCAGAAGCCGTTAAACGCAACCAGTCGGTGGCGTTGTGCGGGGAGGATAACGCACCGACGAGCGGGATCGGCTCTGGTTGCACCGCTGCACTCGCCGGTGAAGTGCGGTATTTGCCGCGAGATGGTGGTGCTGCTGAAGCCCTCCATTCTGCGTTAGCTGATTCGATCGACCAGCCCTTGGTCGTTGTTGCTTCCACAACCGTGCGTTTCCGGGGGGACGGAATGGGCTACCTGGGAGATAACATGATGACCCCGTACAACACAGCCGGTGGAGACCCGTCAGTGGTCGTGTTGTGCAGTTCTGCGCTCACGAGCGATAACGCTCGGCGTGTGGAGTTGATTGCCGGCAGTACGGTGCAGGTCGTCACCGAAACGCGAGCAAATTGTCCATGAACCGATTGATGAACGATGCCCGTCAGAGTGGAGCTATACGCATGGCCAACCTCCAAGTAAAACAACCGTTAACGGTTTTTCCGGGTCGCCAATCAGGAGTTGGCTTGATTGAAGTGTTGATCGCCGTACTGGTGCTGTCGATTGGCTTTCTCGGCATGGCTGCGCTGCAATCAAAGGCTCTCAGCAATAACAACAGTGCGATGGTGCGCAGTATCGGAACGATTGCTAGTTACTCTATTCTGGATGCTATGAGGGTTGATTTAACAGGCGTTCGAGCCGGTGATTACGATAATTTGAAGGTGACGGTGCCTAAGGACTGGGCGGCTCCGGGTGATTGTTCCGGAGCGACGAAGGGCAGCGCACTGGCCCAAGCCAATCAAAATCAGTGGTGTGATGATCTCGGCAGTTTGATGGGGCCGGGAACGCAAGGTGATATCACGGCTAATGGAGGGGGTAATTACACGATTACCATCACCTTTAACGACGAGAGGGCGACTGGCGGTATTGCCGGCCAAACCATGATCACGCGAGCGAAGTTATGATGTCTAGCAAACGATACAGTCAGATTTTGGTTCAGCCACGAGCAGCCGCCGGCTTCACGCTGGTCGAGTTAATGATTGCTCTCGTGCTGGGTCTGCTGGTTATCGCCGGGGTCGGCAGTGTATTTCTGGCTAACCAGAACGCATACCGAAGCAATGTGGCTCTGGGAGAAGTTCAGGAGGGGGCCCGCACTTCTTTTGAGTTCCTCGCTAGAGAGCTTCGGGCTGCAGGCGCTAATCCGTGCGGGACGGGGAGTGTCGCAAGTGTGCTTAAGGCTACTGGTGACCCAATGCTCGACAACAATACGCCCATTCAAGGTTGGGATGATGCAACGACTGTTGCCGTTCTTCCTGCCAATGGTGCTGGTGCACCGGTAGCAGGCGGCGGCGATGCTATTCGCTTGGCCAGCGCCAGAGGGGCCGCGCTGACGCTTGAGGCTTCAACTGGACCTCGGGCCAATGTGAAGCTTCAGGCCCCCACGACCTCGATAAGTTCAGAAGATATTCTGATGCTCTGCGATGTTAATAAGGCCACTATTTTCCAAGTGAGCGATTACAACAGTAGCAATGTCACCGTTGGGCATAATGCGGGAATGGGTTCCCCAGGGAATCAGACTAAATGCTTGAATCATCCAGTGCCGCAAACCCCAAGTGGAGGGAGTTGCAACTCTTTTAGCCCTTCCTCTTATCTTGCCATTCCGACCAACTACATTTGGTATGTAGGGCAAAATGGCGCGGGTGGACGGTCGCTATATCGTTACGGCCGCGGCCAAGGCGTGACATCAGAAGCCTCGGAAATGGTGAGGGGAGTTTCAGGAATGACCATTCGCTACCACGAACAGGGCGGTAACTCCTTTGTTACAGCTGGCGGTGTGGGTAACTGGGAAAATGTGGATGCCGTTCGGCTTGCGATAACGGTCCAGAGTGGGGGAACTCAACCAGGAGCCGCTGCAGGAACGGATAATCAGCCACTTCAGCGGGTTTTTACGTCGACGGTGGCACTTCGTAACCGGCTGAATATTAATTGAAAGTTGAGCGGTCAATCATGATGTCCGAACGAAAAAGCAGAATCGTAGAGGTGTGGAGCCAGCGCCGACAACAAGGAATGGCTCTTGTGGTTTCGCTGGTGTTGCTGATTGCAGTGACTCTTGTCGGTCTCGCCGGAATGCGAGGCACAATACTCCAAGAACGCATGGCGGGTGGTGCCTATGATCGTGAGACGGGCTTCCAGGCGGCTGAGGCGGCGTTAATCATGGGAGCGCGTGATTTCACCAGCAATCGGCAGACATGGGAAGCACTGATAGCAGCCAACTCGGCTTCGCTGGATTGCAGCGATAAAAGCTGTGCCTCTAACCCCAGTGGCCAAATTGCTAATAATTTATGGCAATCAATTCCCAATGGGACTGGCCAAACAGAATTTACTGCTATCGACTCGGCTAGCCCGCCACAGTTCGTCGTGCAACTGTTGGGTAACTGTTCATCCACAGGTGTTGGCACTGGCTATACGGGAACCACGGACCAGAACGAGGGTGGCCCAGGCGGCACACAACTCACCAATCAAGGTACTTGTTACCGCATCACCGCGCGGGCGCTTGACCCCACTGCGGCGATAAACGCTGAACGCGCGCAGGTCGTTCTCCAAGCGACCTACCGGATGTAGGAGATGTCCGTTATGAAAATGATAAATACTAAGCTAGAAAGCCCTGTTGCTGGCGATAGCTGGTTTCCTGCCACAGCGTCCAATGCTAGGACGTTCACGATGGCTAGTTGGCGTTTTGCAGCGCTAACGTTGTTTGCTTTCTTGCCGGTTTTCAGTGCCCAAGCGGCTCTTGATAGCGTAGGCGTTGACCAGACTCCTTTAGTCGTGAGTGAACCGTTGCCGCCTAATGTTGTGCTGTTGCACGATGATTCTGGCTCGATGAGGCGGTCTTATCTTCCCGATGACGCACCAAGGTCGGGTGATGATTTCCGTAAATCCAGTCGTAATCGCCAGTATTATAATCCTGAAACGCTCTATACCGTGCCGCCGAAAGCCGATGGCTCGTGGTATGGGGCGTCGACTTTTCCAGAGGGTTATAACAACCCGTTTGGTTCCAGCGCTACCAACGATATCCTCGACGATTCGGATTACTCCGATACTGACGGTGAGTATGTTGATACCAGATACAACAGCAAGAAGTCGTGTGAAAGCGCTGGTGGTGAGTGGGAAGATAAACAGTGCAGGTTTGAAGCGCCCCCGTCCTTTGTTTATTTCGATGGCAGTGATAAACATCGAGTGGTTGAAGACGGCAAAAGCTGTAGTGCTTGGACAAATTGCCATCATGCCAGTGACACCCTTATCGTTGGTGGCGAGACGACGACATACGGCCAGAACGTTGCCAATTATTACAGTTACTATCGCACCCGCGCACTGTCCGCCAAAAGCGGCATTATGAGTGCGTTTTTTGGGCTAGATCCTGCCTACCGTTTTGGTTTTGGCGCGATCAACAACTCCAGTTCCAGCAACCTTGGTTCGGGGCAATTTGATTACCATATGAAGATCAAACAGGTCGAGCCATTTGGTGATGGCTCTAGTGGTTCGCAGAAACAACGTTTCTGGAACTGGCTTGAGGGTGTTGGGACCAGTGGTGGAACGCCGCTGCGCCGAGCGTTGGAGACCGCGGGACGTTATTACCAGACCCAGCAACCTTGGCTCGATACTGATGCAAATGGTAAAGCGGTTGAGTATTCCTGCAGGGCTTCATACGCAATTTTAGTGTCTGATGGTTACTGGAGTGGGTCGGCGCCTTCAGATTTCCTCAAAGGGGCTGATAATACAGCGACAACTAACTATAAAGCTGTTGCGCCCTTCGTGGGCGGTGCTGCAGACGGCGATACTGCTACGTTGGCGGACGTTGCTAATTATTACTGGAAAACGGATCTGCGTAACGGGAACACTGATGGCCAGAAAAACCAGGTTCCGGCAACGCAGACCGATCCCGCAACATGGCAACATATGACAACCTTTACCGTCGGTTTGGGGTTGACGGTGAGTGGCCTAGGGGCAACACCTGCTGAACTTTTCGATTGGGCCCGCAATGGTGATTCGAGCGCCGTTAGCGGCTGGAACGGTTGGCCCACTCCGGGGCGCAATGGCGGCCAAGGAAAAATTGAGAACGTCAGCGATATGTTGCATGCAGCTATTAACGGCTATGGGGGCTTCTTTTCTGCACGTGATCCCAAGCAGTTCGCAGATGGGCTTAAGCAGGCGCTGGCAGACATTGCCTCAGCTCCCGGTGCAGGTGGCGCGCCCTCATTTAGTGGCGGGGAGACTCTGACCTCGAGTACGAGGCAGTATAGTGCTAGCTACATGACCGGCGCTTGGTCCGGTGAGCTTAAGTCGGTTGGTTATGATAAGACAACCGACACCTTCAGTGTTGCTCCTTGGAGCGCATCAGCCCAGCTTCCGGTGGCCGCTGATCGTAATATTTGGACCATAGATACCAGCGGGAACCCTATTGAGTTTAAAGCGGGGGCTTTGGGTAACTATCTGACGACTCTGGGCGATAACCTTTACCCTTCGGATCCAAAGGGTTCGACTTGGGGCACGCACATCGTTAATTATCTAAGAGGGGATCGGAGTTATGAGGATTCCGTGGTATCCCCGCTCACAGACGTGTTGCGTAAGCGAGGTACGTTGTTGGGCGATATCGTTAACTCCACCCCAGTCGTAATAGGTGATCCAAAGCCTGACCTTTACAAGCACGTTCTCGACGAGACCTATTTTGACGGTTTGAGCGGCACCAAAGATTACAAGAAATTCGTTACGGATAACACGGGCCGCACTCCCCTTGCGTATGTTGCAGCGAATGATGGCATGCTGCATGCCTTCAATGCGAATACAGGCAAAGAAGTCTTCGCCTATATACCGGGAGCGGTAGTAGGCGGGACTGGAGATGCATCTTTGGCAAGACTTGCTAATCCTGAATACGGTGTTTACAACCCGGTCGATGGGTCGCAGCCTGTTCCGCATCAGTTCTACAACGATGGCAAATTGACTACCCAGAATGTCTACATAGATGGTGCGTGGAAGACCATTTTGGTGGGTACGACGGGGCGAGGTACGTCTCGCACTGTGTATGCTTTGGATATCACCAACCCCGCAGACCTTGCCGATCCCCAAAAGGCTAAAAATGCGATTCTTTGGGAAAGGTCCGCAGGGGATGGCAAATCTAACGATGAGTGGATTGGCATGGCCTTGGGACGCCCTACGATATCCTTAATCAAGGAAAGTACGGGAGCGGGGAAATGGGTTGCCCACTTGGGTAATGGGCCTAATAGTGAAAACGGGCGAGCGGCTCTGCTGCAGTTTGATCTTAAAACGGGGGATCTCAAAGTCTATTCAGCTGGAACCTCGACGGCTAATGGGCTTTCAGCGCCATATGTTATTCAAAAGAATGACACTGATGGTGTGAGTGAATACGCATTTGCCGGTGATCTACAAGGTAATGTATGGCGTTTTGAACTAAAGCCAAATGGCGGCAGTGTCAGTCAGCCGATCTATGTGGCCAAGGATAGCGATGGTAATCGCCAGCCCATTACCGCAGATATGTATGCGACCCAAAACCCGGATACTGGGGCTATCTGGGTGTTCTTCGGGACAGGGCGCTATCTGGCAAAATCCGATATCTTGGAGAGCAGCCCAAAGGTGCAAACTTGGTATGGCTTGCGTGCACTAGCGGGTCCGTCAGGTTTAGCCGAAGCTAAATCAACGGATTCACGCAGTGATCTACAAGAACGTACACTCATCGCTGAAAAGAGCACTACAGGAGGGGTGTTTCGGGTTACAAGCGATGGTGAATTCTCCGACCTGACCAGTGATGGTGATGTGGGCTGGTATATGGACCTTGTATCGCCCGTAGAAGGTAGGGAAGGCGAGCGGATTGTTTATCAGACCCAGTTGATCGCTGGAAGGCTTATTGTAAATACACTGATTCCTAAATCGAGTAGTCCATGCGATACGTCGCCAGGAGGGGCCACCTTAATCGTTGATCCTTTCTCCGGTGCGAATCCCGGTGTGCCGGTTCTAGATGCTGATGGTGATGGAACAATTGACTCCAAAGACTCCGTAACTGTGGGTGGTAAGCTTTATTACTACAACGGTGAGCGGTATAGCGTGGGGATGGCTGGAGTCTTTACGGCATTGAAGGCGAGTAATGGTAATGTTCGACTGTTTGGATCTGCGCTTGATTCTAGTGATGTGAGCAAGGAAACGACCATAGGCGCGGGCGGATCTCAACGTTTAAACTGGCATGAAATTATCAACTAAAGCAGGAAATGGAGAGTTACATGCAGTTGGATACAGTGAACAATAACCGCAATCCTGCTCGCCGGTATCTGGACGTGCAGGTCGCCGCGATGCCGCATCGTCGGCACCGCGGCGCTGAGTCCGGATTTACTTTGATTGAACTGATGATCGTGGTGGCGATCATTGGGATTATCGCAGCGATTGCTTATCCTTCGTATACACAGCAGGTGGTCAAAACCAAGCGAGCGGCTGCTGCAGCTTGCTTGGTAGAGCAAGCGAGTTATATGGAGCGGTTCTACACCACTAATATGCGGTACGACAAAGACCTAGCCGGAAAAGACAATCCTTTTAAGGCGGCCAAAAACCCGCTGGAGCTTGCTTGCATGACTCAGGCGCAAACAGGAGCTGATTACACTTATGAAGTCAAACCACTAACAAGGACCGGATATACCATCAGTGCAGCTCCTAAGGGTGCGCAAGCCAGTCATGACAGCGGCAAATGCGGTACGTTGACGCTTGATCAAAAGGGTACGCGTGGTGCTGGTGGTAGTGTTGATAAGTGTTGGTGATTGGTTTTTGAGTTTGTTAATTGATTAATTGGATGCGCGGATTTCCAAAGGAATTGGGCTGCGTATTTTCAGGAATAACAGGGAGTTCTTCATGCTCAAGGATGAGCGAAATGCCCGAACTCGGGCGGTTTCTTTTTACGATGTGCATGGTCGGCCAGCAGGTTTTTCTCTGATTGAGCTGATGGTAACCATGGCGGTTGCGGCGATCCTGCTAGCAACAGCTATTCCTGCATTTTCCAATATGATGGCTCGAAACGAGTTGGCTGTGGCGACCAATGCTGCGCGAGGTGCGCTGATGGTCGCCAGAGAGGCATCGGTGATGCGGGGGCACCCTGTCTCGCTATGCGCTGGTGAACCTACAAGTGGTTGCAGTGGCGACTGGTCCAGCGGCCAGTGGATTGTGTTCCGAGATTCTAATCATAGCGGTGATATCGACAGTGGTGAGACGGTATTGCAGCATGGGCGCGTTCCGGGCGCCGGTCGCAATGTGTCGATGAGCGGTAATGGGCCGCTGCGGTCTGCGTTGGTTTATACGCCGTTAGGTCATGCCGAGCGTATCAGTGGAGCCTTTGGTGCTGGCCGCTTGAGGGTATGTGTGAAGCGGGAAATAGCGCCGAATGCGCGTGAACTCGTTATTTCAGTCAGTGGCAGGGTTCGTATGCAGCGTGTTGATTTCAACGGAGCTTGCCCTCCACTGTGATGGTTCGGAGGAGATGGAGTGAGTCTGAAGCGGTCACTCCATCCCCAACTTCTTCAACCGATACCGCATCGCTCGAAAACTAATCCCTAGCCTTTTTGCAGCAGCCGTCTTATTCCACCGTGTAGCCTCAAGCGCCTTCTCAATGGCCTGCCGTTCAATCGTCTCAAGATAGCCTTCCAGATCAATCTCACCTTCAGGTACTAAAGCCGATAGCCCTTCGCCACCGTGTCCGGGCCCTCGGGCGGCGCTGCCGTGGGCCACGCCACCGCCAAGGTGCAAATCTTCCGCATCAATACGGTCTTCGTCACACAGTGTAAACGCCCGTTCTAGAATGTTCTCCAGCTCACGCACGTTACCCGGGAAGTCATAGCTCTTCAGTCGGTCAATCGCGGCCGTGGTTAGTGTGGCTGGGTCACACTCATACTCGCGGGCAATGCGCTCAAGTATGTGTTCGGCCAGCATGGGAATGTCATCTCTTCGTTCTCGAAGTGCGGGTACGGCCAGCTCGATGACGTTGATGCGGTAGAACAAGTCTTGGCGAAAGTCTCCGGACAGCACCAATTCGGGCAGATTCTTGTGGGTGGCGCTAAGCACGCGAATGTCCACGGGAGCCTCTTTAGTATCGCCAACGGGCCGCACGGCTTTTTCTTGAATGGCGCGAAGCAGTTTTACCTGCATGGCGAGTGGCAAGTCCGCGACTTCGTCCAAAAATAGGGTGCCGCCATCGGCGCTTCGGAACAGGCCGTCTTTGTTCTCAACCGCTCCGGTAAAGCTGCCTTTTTTATGCCCGAAGAATTCGCTTTCCATCAGCTCTGAGGGAATCGCGCCACAGTTAACGGCAATGAATGGTGCTTCCGCGCGCGGACCCTGTAGGTGGATCATTCGAGCGACCAGTTCTTTACCGCTGCCGGATTCGCCGCTGATGAATACCGGGGCTTGGCTGCGTGCCAGTTTGCGAGTCTGGTTGCGGAGTTTACGAAGTTCCGGGGAATTGCCGAGCAACAGGCCGGGGTTGTCCACCTCGGTTGTTTTTTGGGTTTTGGGTTCCGACAGTTTGAGGGCACTGTTTACCAGCTCGCGAAGCCGGGGCAGTTCAACCGGTTTAGAGACGAAATCAAACGCGCCGGCCTTAAGGGATTCAATGGCAGTATCCATGCTGCCATAGGCCGTAATCACGGCTACCGGGGTGCTGGGGCTGTGCTGCTGGATCCATTGCACCAGTTCAATGCCGTTGCCGTCGGGCAGGTTCATATCTGTCAGGCACAGCTGGGGCTTGTGTTCTTCCAATAGAGCGCGCGCGCTGGTCAGATCGGCGGCGGTGTAGGTGGTGATGCCCATTCGCCCCAGAGTAATTTCCAGAAGACTGCGAATGTCTGGTTCGTCGTCTACGATCAGCGCTGTTTGATTGCTCATGGTGTGTTACCGGTTCCCTGTTGAATTGCTAACGCCCGATGGTCGTTGTTACTTAAATCATCCGCCCCGAATGAGCGAAGGTGATGCGAAAGCGGCAGCCGGGTTGGTCGTCTTCAACCAGCGACAGATGCGCCTGATTGGCTTCGCACAACTCCCTCGCAAGATAAAGTCCTAGCCCGGTTCCGTTTTTGTCCGTAGTAAAGAACGGCTCGAACACTGAATCGCGGTACTCCGGGGCTATACCGGCGCCAAAATCGCGAATATCGACACGGGCCCGCTCGCCGTCGGGGGTTGCGCCAACCAGTAATTGTATCCTTTTTTCACCGGTATTCTGCTCACTGTACCGCAAGCCATTGTCGCACAGGTTGACCATCACTTGTTCAATCTGGCTTTTGTCAAAGCGCGCGTCGGGAACCTCGTCTTCAATCAGCAGCTCAATTGAGGCCGGGATAATGTCGGCCTGGGTTTGCTGGAAGTCGTCGCAAAAGTTCGTTAACCACGATCGGACATCGACAAGTTCGGTGCTTGCGATGCGCCGTCGAGACAGATCCAGAACGTTCTCGATAATACCGTTAACCCGCTTGGAGTGCCGTCGGATGATATCGAGCATTTGCTGGTCGCTGGGGTCTATGTGCGGAGATTCTTCCATCAGCTGAGCGGCATGGCTGATGGCGCCCAGCGGGTTGCGGATTTCGTGGGCGATACCCGCGGTTAACCGTCCGAGAGACGCCAGTTTCATCTGTTGAGCCTGTTGGGTAACCTTGCTCATGTCTTCTATAAACACCAGGATCTGGTCACCACGGTCCTGATCAAGCTGGGTAAAGTTGGCTTGCAGCAGGGGAGAGGTTTGGGTGGCTTGGAACGGCTCGATCTTGGCGTGATGGTCGCTTAACCAGGCGTCCAGGCCGTTTCTCAAAGGAGCCGGTAGTGTCCGCGCCTGGCGCATGCCATAGGGGTGCGTAGCGGCTTCTTCAAACAGCATTTCTTCGGCAGCGGCGTTAGCCAAACGAATCTGGCCGAAACGATCCAGCACCAAAATGCCGGTGCGCATGCGCTGAATGATCTGCTGGTTGATTTGCTCAAGCTCGGCAATGCTCTTTGCGCGACTGGTGGCCAGCGCTTCGCTGCGGATGACCCGTTTCGAGATACCTTGCAAGACAAAGGCTGCGGCAAAATACAAAATGCCCAGCGAGCCCGCTCGCACTATATCGTCGGCAGAGGCGTTGAGGGTCAGGGTGGCCCAGATGGAAATTCCCAGTGAACAGAGGGTCGCCAGAGCCGCGTAAAAAGTGCCCAGGCGGTTCGGGGCAAGAATGTTGCCCGCGGCTACGGACACAATGACCAGGTTGGCCAAGCCGCTGGTGATGCCGGAACTGGCAAGCAATAAACCGTGAATGATAAGAATGTCGGCCAGGACCGATAAGGTAATGTGCCGCTGGCGGGGATGAAATCCGGCTACCAGTACCAGGGCAATAAAGCCGTTTACCGCAAAGTACGACAGTGCACCGACTTGGTAAGTATCGAGCCAGCGAAATTTCGCTTCCGCCATGAAGGGCTCGATAAATATCAGGCCAGCCAGCAAGGCGCTGATGACCAGCCGATAGTGGTTATAGATCCGAAATAATCTGGCTTGCTGATATTTTGCATGAGGCCCGAAGGGCGAGCGTGCAACGCTTGTAGGGGAGTCTGAAGCCATATCGGAAGTTATCTGTTGTCAGTCAGGAGAATTCCTCGTCGGAGCGTGGTTATAATAGCCTTTTAACGGCAATAAGTTACAGGAGCCTTTTTGCATGTCGGCACCCGGTAAAGTATCCGAGGCGTCTACCCCCGTGAAAAAGTTGCGGGTGGTGATGGCCCAGTTGGATTTTCTGGTAGGGGATATTCCAGGTAACACAGAGCGGGTTATTCAAGCCGCCCGAGACGCCTGGCAGGAGCACCAGGCCGATATCGTGGTCTTTCCGGAACTGTGTATTACCGGCTACCCGCCGGAAGATCTTTTGCTGCGACCAAGTTTGGGTATTCGGGTGTCGGATGCACTGGAGCAGCTGAAGCAGGCGAAGCTTGAGCCGGCCATTGTCATTGGAGCGCCTGTGCGTTCGGGCGGTTTGCTCTACAACGCTGCCCTGGTGATCGAAGGCGGTGAGTTGGTCGGGCAGTATTTCAAGCGGTGCCCGCCGAATTACCAGGTGTTCGACGAAAAACGCTATTTTGCCGAAGGCCAGAATGCCAAAGTGTTGGAAATCAAAGGTGTGCCGGTGGGCATTACCGTATGTGAGGATATCTGGGCTGATGGCCCGGTCGAAGATGCGGCTGCCGCAGGTGCCCAGCTGATTTTGAATCTGAACGCCTCACCGTACGACATCGACAAACAGGCTCGGCGAAAAGCCCTTCTGGAGCGTAAAGCGGCCAACAACAACGTCAGCATTGTGTACGTCAATCTGATGGGCGGGCAGGATGAGTTGGTATTCGACGGCGGTTCAATGGTGGTAGATCACTCGGGTACGCTCGCTGTCGAAGTGCCGCAATTTAAAGAAGGGTTGTTCCCGGTCGAGTTTTTGTGCGAGCACCATTGCCAGCCGGTGTCGCAGCTCCCATGCCCTGAGCCGTCTCTTGAAGCCAACGTGTATAACGCTCTGGTGACCGGCGTGCGGGATTACGTTAATAAAAACGGCTTTAAATCGGTTGTACTGGGTCTGTCTGGAGGCATCGACTCGGCCTTGACCTTAGCGGTCGCTGCGGATGCGCTCGGAAAGGAGCGGGTCAGGGCGGTGATGATGCCGTTCCGCTACACCTCCAGTGCCAGCCTCGAAGACGCGGAAGCTCAGGCCACTGCGATGGGCGTGCAGTATGACGTGTTTTCTATCGAGCCAATGTACGACGTGTTCATGAAAACCCTGGAAGCGCCGTTCGAAGGCACTCGGCCGGATACCACCGAGGAAAACCTGCAGGCCCGTCTGCGCGGCGTGTTGTTGATGTCATTGTCCAACAAGTTTGGTTCGCTGGTGTTAACCACCGGCAACAAGAGCGAGCTGGCGGTGGGGTATTCCACGCTGTATGGCGACATGGCGGGCGGTTTTGATGTGCTGAAAGACGTGCCCAAAACACTGGTGTTTCGTTTGTCACGTTACCGAAACAGTCTATCGCCGGTGATTCCTGAGCGCGTAATTACCCGGCCGCCCTCAGCCGAGCTGGCGCCGGATCAGAAAGACGAAGACAGTCTGCCCGGTTACGACACGCTTGATGCCATCCTGAATCTGTACGTTGAACGGGATTACAGCGCTGAAGCCATTGTGGCGGAAGGGTATGAGCGTGCCGACGTCGAGAGGGTGACCCGTTTGGTGGATATCAACGAATACAAGCGCCGGCAGGCTCCGATTGGTGTGCGTATTACCGAGCGGGGCTTTGGTAAAGACCGCCGGTATCCGATTACCAACGGCTGGAAGATAGGCAAGTAAGGCGTTACGCCTTACTCGTCGCCCAGTAGTCCGAAGGTGACGACATTCAGGAGCGAGCGGTTCTGCCGCTCGAACTGGTTCGCCTGGAATTTGCCTTTGTTGTCGAAGGCTTCGCTGTCCGGGAAGTTCTTGCGCAGTGTGGCGATGGCATCGTTGGCGGCTTTGTTCAGGTCCATAAACAGGAACGTATCAGCCAGGATAACCAGAGCATCTTCAACGGCCGGCGAAGACGGGTAGTTTTCGACGACGTAGCGAGCGCGGTTGTTGGCTGCCACATAGGCTTCCCGTTTGATGTAGTAGCGCGCAGCGTGTATTTCCAGCTCAGCCATGCGGTTGCGGATCGAGATCATGCGCTGGCGGGCGTCCGGCGCGTACTGGCTGTCAGGGAAACGGCTCAGCAATTGTGAGAAATCGCGGAACGCCTGCAGCTGTTCACCGGGATTGCGGGCGGAAGCGTCGATCGGAAAGTAGCGGGCGGCAAGGCCGAGGTCCAGGTTGTACGATGCCAAACCGCGCATATAGAGTGCGTAATCCAGTTGCTCGCTTTGCGGATTCAGGCGCATGAAGCGGTCTGCGGCTGCCCGGGCACCTTCCAGATCAAGGTTCTGGTAGCGGGCGTAGATCAGGTCCAGCTGGGCCTGTTCAGCATAACGGCCGAACGGATAATAGGTTTCGAGGGCATCCAGACTTTGCTCGGCTTCGTTGAAGTTGCCGGCGTTCATGGCCTTGCGGGCGTTCTCGTAGTAGGTTTGTTCCGGGAGTACTTCCACGTCTTTATTGGAGGCGCAGCCGGCAGCCAGCGCGATAATGGTGGAAAGTAGCAGTAAACGGACAACTGATCTCATGCCGGAATCCCGTATAATGGTCAGACTGATGATTGGATTGGCCATTGTAACGGGGAAGACTGCCTATGTGCAGTGTTAACAGAAGTATCTCCGGCTAATCTGACTGAAACGTAACATCGGTATTCAGCCGGTGTCCTCAAAATTTAAAAGCATAGTGGCGAAGCGAGGCTTGATGTCTTCCGAAAACAGAATCACCGGCCAGTTCAAAATCCCGCCGGGGTTGAGCGATAAACGACTCGATCAGGCGGCGGCCGAGTTGATGCCCGAGCATTCCCGCTCCCGTTTGCAGTCGTGGATCAAGAGTGGCGTACTGACGGTGAACGGCAAATCCTGCAAGCCTAGAGACAAGGTGATGCTCAACGATGTACTTGAGCTGGACGCCGAGCCGGAAGTGAAAGTGACCTGGGAAGCCGAGCCCATCACACTGGATATCGTCTACGAAGATGAGCATTTGCTGGTGATCAACAAGCCGGCGGGTTTGGTGGTTCACCCCGCGGCCGGTCATGCCGATGGCACTTTGGTAAACGCATTGTTGAATTATGCGCCGGAGGTGGAAAACCTGCCTCGGGCCGGCATCGTGCACCGTCTGGATAAAGACACCTCTGGCGTTATGGTCGTGGCCAGAAGTTTGATTGCTCACACCTCGTTGGTAAATCAGCTTCAGGAACGCACCATGGGCCGTGAATACGAAGCTGTCGTGGTGGGTTCGTTGACCGGTGGCGCCACCGTGGATGCACCGATTGGTCGTCACCCTCAGGATCGTAAGCGAATGGCAGTGGTGTCATCGGGCAAGCCTGCGGTGACTCATTACCGGCTGATTGAGCGTTTTGCAGCCCACACCCATGTGCGCTGTAAATTGGAAAGTGGCCGTACGCACCAGATACGTGTGCACATGACGCACGTTCGGCACCCATTGGTGGGCGACCCTGTTTATGGCGGTCGTCTACGCTTGCCCAAGGGAACAACAGAAGAGCTGAGGGCAGAGCTGGCCGCGTTCAACCGTCAAGCTTTGCACGCTCGCAAGTTGACGCTGGAACATCCGGAAACCGGTGAAACCATGAGTTGGGAAGTCGCGTTGCCGGACGACATGGTTCAACTCATAGCGGCGTTGCGCAAGCACGCGCGCGAGCTGGAAGAAAATGATTTCTGACAGCGATCTGCTCCGGCCTGACTGGTCCGTATCTGCTCAGGTGCGGGCGCTCAGTACGACCCGAAAGGGTGGGGTGAGTCAGTCGCCCTGGCAATCGTTGAATCTGGGCGGGCATGTGGGTGATAACTCCGCCGATGTGGCTCGGAACCGTCAGCGTCTGGCCTCGGTCATGGGTATCGAGTCAGGTCAGATTGGTTGGCTGAATCAGGTGCACGGCACTCGAGCGGTAGAGCTGACTTCAAACAATCTGAACGACTGCCCCGATGCCGACGCCAGTTTCACCCGAGAACGAGGCGTAGTTTGCGCTATTTTAACGGCAGATTGCTTGCCGGTGATCCTTGCGGATCGGAGCGGGGCGGTGGTTGGCGCCGCTCATGCTGGTTGGCGAAGCCTTTGCGGCGGCGTGCTGGAAAACCTCATTGAAGCCATGGCGGTGGAGCCGTCAGAGCTTGTGGCCTGGTTTGGGCCATCTATCGGGCCTGCGAATTTCGAAGTGGGTCCGGAGGTTCAAGCGGCTTTTGTTGAGCAACAGGCTGAATCGGCCAGCGCTTTCTGCACGCAAGGCGCTCGCCCCGGGCACTTCATCGCTGACATTTATGAGCTGGCTCGCCTGCGCCTGACTCGGGCGGGGGTGACTGATATCCACGGCGGCGGTTTGTGCACCGTTGGCGATTCAGAACGGTTTTATTCCTATCGTCGAGATGGTCAGACGGGCCGCATGGCTACCTTGGTCTGGCTCGACTGACGAGCGTCAATTTTCTGACATTATTTCTTTCCACTTCCTTGAAGTCCCCCGTCTAGCCCCTACATTAGTTATCAAGACATCGCGATCGCCGCTCATTCCGCGCCTTTAAGTGTGTGTGGAAATACCGGCGCGCAAGAACTGTTCGGGGAAAAATGACTATGAGAATTGATAAGTTGACCAGCAAGTTACAGAGCGCCCTCGCGGATGCTCAGTCGATTGCGGTCGGGAAAGACCACAACTTTATTGAGCCTGTGCATCTGATGCTGGCCTTGCTTGATCAGCAGGGTGGTTCGGTCAAACCGCTGTTGCAACAAGTAGGCGTTGAACCCGGTCGGGTTCGACAGGCGGTTGCTAATGAAATTGGAACCCTGCCGGAAGTGCAAGGTAATGCCGGGGACGTGTCCATGTCGAACGACATGGGGCGCTTGTTCAATATCTCCGACAAATTGGCTCAGAAGCGTGGCGACCAGTTTATTTCCAGTGAGCTGATCTTGCTGGCGGCGGTTGAAGATCGTGGCTCGCTGGGCCGTATTCTGCGTGAGCATGGAGTAGACAAAGTGGTTTTGGAAAAGGCCATTGATGAGGTGAGGGGTGGTGAAGCTGTGAATGATCCCGGAGCGGAAGAAAACCGACAGGCATTGTCGAAGTATACCATCGACCTGACCGAGCAGGCCGTTGCTGGCAAGCTGGATCCGGTGATTGGCCGGGACGATGAGATTCGCCGCACCATTCAGGTGCTGCAGCGTCGCCGCAAGAATAACCCGGTATTGATTGGTGAGCCGGGGGTCGGTAAGACCGCCATTGTTGAAGGTTTGGCGCAGCGCATTGTGAATGGCGAAGTGCCGGACAGCCTAAAAGAGAAGAAAGTGCTCTCGCTGGATATGGGCGCACTGATCGCCGGAGCCAAATTCCGCGGTGAATTCGAGGAACGCCTGAAAGCTGTTCTGAACGAATTGTCGAAACAGGAAGGGCAGATCATTCTGTTTATCGACGAGCTTCATACCATGGTCGGTGCCGGCAAGGCGGAAGGCTCGATGGATGCGGGCAATATGCTTAAGCCCGCACTGGCGAGAGGTGAACTGCATTGTGTTGGCGCCACTACGTTGAACGAATATCGTGAAAACATTGAGAAAGATGCTGCTCTGGAGCGCCGGTTCCAGAAGGTGTTGGTCAATGAGCCGACGGAAGAAGACAGTATTGCCATTCTGCGTGGCCTCAAGGAACGTTACGAGGTTCACCACGGGGTGGAAGTGACAGACGGCGCCATCATTGCTGCAGCGAAATTGTCCCACCGGTACATCACCGATCGCCAGCTGCCGGACAAGGCGATTGATTTGGTGGACGAGGCGGCCAGTCAGATTCGGATGGAAATGGATTCCAAGCCGGAAGCCCTGGATCGCCTCGAGCGGCGCCTGATTCAGCTCAAGATTGAGCGGGAAGCGCTGAAGAAAGAAACCGATGCGGCCTCCAAAAAGCGTTTGGAAGAGTTGTCGTCAGTGATTGGCGATGTTGAGCGTGAGTATGCGGATCTGGAAGAAGTTTGGAACACTGAAAAAGCGGCTTTGCACGGATCCCAGAAGATCAAAAGTGAGCTGGAGCAGACTCGAATTGATCTGGAAAATGCTCGCCGCAGTGGCGATCTCGGCAAAATGTCGGAGCTGCAATACGGCAAGATTCCGGAGCTTGAGCGGCAACTGGATATGGCCAGTCAGGCTGAAATGATGGAAATGACGCTGCTGCGCAATCGGGTCACCGAGGAGGAGATCGCCGAGATCGTCTCCAAGTGGACGGGCATTCCCGTGTCCAAGATGATGGAAGGCGAGCGTGACAAGCTAATGCGCATGGAAGAGGCGTTGCATGGTCGGGTGATTGGGCAAAACGAGGCGGTGGAAGCGGTTTCTAACGCCGTGCGTCGTTCCCGAGCCGGCTTGTCGGATCCCAATCGCCCCAACGGTTCTTTCTTGTTCCTCGGGCCGACCGGTGTCGGTAAAACCGAGCTGTGTAAAGCTCTGGCGGCGTTCTTGTTCGATACCGAAGACGCCATGGTGCGCATCGATATGTCCGAGTTCATGGAGAAGCACGCTGTAGCTCGCTTGATCGGTGCGCCTCCCGGGTACGTGGGCTATGAAGAAGGCGGTTACCTGACCGAGGCGGTTCGGCGCCGGCCTTATTCTGTGCTCTTGCTTGATGAGGTGGAAAAGGCACACCCGGATGTCTTCAATATTCTGTTGCAAGTGCTGGACGACGGCCGCCTGACGGACAGCCAGGGGCGCACGGTGGACTTCCGTAATACGGTGGTGGTGATGACCTCAAACCTGGGCTCTCACATCATTCAGGAGAAAGCCGGGGAGGAAAATTACGAGGAAATGAAATCCGCCGTCATGGAGGTTGTGGGTACCCATTTCCGTCCGGAGTTTATCAACCGGGTGGACGACGTGGTGGTGTTCCATCCGCTGGCCGAAAGTCAGATTCAAGGCATCGCGAGCATTCAGATCGAGAATCTGGCAAAACGCCTGAAAGAGCAGGATATGAGTCTGGAATTGGGCGAAGACGCTCTGCATTTGCTGGCCGAGGTAGGCTACGATCCGGTGTATGGCGCGCGGCCGTTGAAGCGAGCAATTCAGCGTTTGATCGAAAACCCGCTGGCACAGAAACTTCTGCAAGGGGAGTTTGTGTCGGGTGATACGGTCAAGGCGAAGGTAGATGGCAGTGAGCTGACGTTTACCAAGGAATAAGGCGCCGGAGAGGGGCGAAATAAAAAAAGCCAGAGGGCGAGAGTCCTCTGGCTTTTTCGTTTTTAGTGCGCCGTTACTGTTCGGTGTTGTTGCCCTGGGCGGGGCCGCAGTTTTCTTCGGCAATATCTTCAAACTGTTGGCGTTGCTGTTCGATTTCTTCGGGGCTCAGGTATCGCATCTCACCGTTTTCTTCGACCCGGATTCGTGCATTGCTGCTGATGACCTTCAGGTTGGCTTTCGCGGTTTCACAATTTGCTTCACGTTGTTTGCGGTTGGCTTCTTCAACCGCGGTTTCTTTTTTTCGTTCTGCCGCTGATTGTTGCTGCTCCTCGAGCTGACTCAGGCGTTCTTGCGGGCTGGCCCGTTCAGAGCCGGCGGTGCGGCTGGTACCCGAGCGAACATTGACCTGCTCGGCTTTCTTGCCGGTTGGTTGCCGGTCGCCGAAGTGGGTTACGCCGTTGTCGTCTGTCCATTTGTATACTGAACTATCAGCGGCCAGGCCGGGAGTTGCGGCCATCAGAATAGAAAACATCAGTATCTTTCGGTTCATGTCGTTGCCCGTTGTTCGTTTGTCGCCTGAAGATGGTGCCACCAGAGCAAAGGTTTTTCTTTCGTCTGGTTCAAAACTCTAGCATGGTTATTTTCGCAGTATGGCAGAGAAGAGCATAAAATGGTGCCAATTAAGCCACAACGGCTATTGACAGCGAGTTTCCCGCTGTCAGAATTACCGACTGCCTGAAGATAGGGGTAAATACGGCTCGGCAATCCCGAATAAGTATCCCCCGTTAATCACCACACCGAGTGCGCCATTACTAGGCGGGCGATGGTTGTTGCTACCGTTGCAACCCGTTGCTGGCCGTTCTCCGCAACCCTCAGGAGTGCGGCTGGCCCAGAGACAACCTCTAAAGAATTGGTGTGGAGGAGTACGCCGGTCCGGCTTTCAAAAGAAGCTGGTAAACCGTGGATCCAGGCAACCGGGACGAATCCCGGCTCATTCACTTGTAGAAGAGGGTAGAAAACGTGGAGTTATTGTCTGGTGCCGATATGTTGATCCGGTCCCTTCAAGATGAAGGTATCGAACACGTATACGGCTATCCGGGTGGCGCAGCCCTTCATATTTATGATGCGCTGTTCAGGCAGGATAAAGTCAAACACATTCTGGTTCGGCATGAGCAAGCAGCGGTCCATATGGCCGATGGTTATGCCCGTGCAACCGGAAAACCAGGCACTGTTCTGGTGACCTCTGGCCCTGGCGCTACCAACACGATTACTGGCATTGCCACCGCATTTATGGATTCAATTCCGATGGTGGTTCTCTGTGGCCAGGTTGCATCCACATTGATCGGTGAGGATGCGTTCCAGGAAACCGATATGATCGGTGTGTCCCGCCCTGTGGTTAAGCACAACCTCAGTGTCCGGCACCCGGAGGAAATCCCGGAAATTATCCGCAAGGCGTATTACATTGCCTCAACGGGCCGCCCTGGTCCGGTTGTTGTCGATATTCCGAAGGATATGACGGCGCCCAACGAGCGTTTCGAATATTCGTATCCGAAAAAGGTCAAGTTGCGTTCGTACAACCCGGCCGTTCGGGGTCACGCCGGGCAAATCAAGAAAGCCGTCGATATGCTGATGGCTGCCAAGCGCCCGGTGATCTATGCCGGCGGTGGTGTCATTCTTGGTAAGGCCTCCGATCAGTTAACCGAACTGACCCGAAAGCTTGGCTTCCCGATTACCAACACACTGATGGGCATTGGCTGTTACCCGGCAACCGACAAGCAGCACTTGGGCTGGCTCGGCATGCACGGTACCTACGAAGCCAACATGGCCATGCACCACTCCGACCTGATCCTGTGCGTAGGCGCCCGTTTTGATGACCGGGTAACCAACGCCACAGAGAAGTTCTGTCCGGGTGCTCGAATTATCCACATTGATATTGATCCGGCATCGATTTCCAAAACCATCGATGTTGATGTGCCGATCGTTGGACCAGTGGATGCCGTGCTGAAAGAGATGCTGTCTTTGGTGAAAGAATCCAAAGAAAAGCCGGAAGCCGATGCACTGGCAGCCTGGTGGAAGCAAATCGACGAATGGCGCGCGTTCCACGGTATGCGTTACGAAACCAGCCCGGATGTCATCAAGCCGCAAGAAGTGGTTGAGATGCTCTGGAAGCTCACCAACGGTGATGCGTTCGTGACCACCGACGTTGGCCAGCACCAGATGTTTACCGCTCAGTACTACAAGTTCGACAAGCCGAACCGCTGGATTAACTCCGGTGGTCTGGGCACTATGGGCTTTGGTTTGCCGGCGGCGATGGGTATCAAACTGACCCATCCGGATGAAGAGGTCTTGTGCTTCACCGGTGAAGGCAGTATCCAAATGAACATTCAGGAGCTGTCTACCTGCAAGCAGTACGATCTGCCGGTCAAGATTATTAACCTGAACAACCAGGCCTTGGGCATGGTGAAGCAATGGCAGGACATGAACTACGAGTCTCGCCATTCGCAGTCCTATATGGAATCTCTCCCGGACTTCATCAAACTGGCTGAAGCATACGGCCATGTGGGCGTGCGCATTGATCGCAAAGAAGATCTTGAGCCCAAGCTGAAAGAAGTTCTGGCGATGAAAGACAAGCTGGTGTTCGTAGACATTTATGTTGACCGTTTTGAGCATGTGTACCCGATGCAAGTTGCCCGTGGTTCGATGAAAGATATGTGGCTCAGCAAGACGGAGAGGGTGTGATCATGCGTCGAATCATTTCTGTATTGCTGGAAAACGAGCCAGGTGCATTGTCTCGGGTGGTTGGGCTGTTTTCCCAGCGCAATTACAACATCGAGACGCTCACGGTAGCGCCTACTGAAGATCCTACTTTGTCACGACTGACCGTCACCACGACCGGTTCCGACAAGGTGATTGAGCAAATCACCAAGCAGCTGAATAAGCTGATTGAAGTGGTAAAGCTGGTGGACCTCACGGAAGGTGCCCACATCGAGCGCGAAATGATGTTGGTGAAGCTGAAGGCGACAGGCTCTCAGCGCGCCGAGATCAAGCGTACGGTGGATATCTTTCGTGGCCAGATTGTTGATGTCACCAGCTCGGTTTATACCGTTCAGCTGGCGGGTGATAGCAGTAAGCTCGACGGCTTTATTCAAGCGGTTGGCACGTCTGGAATCTTGGAAGTGGTGCGTACCGGTGTTTCCGGTATCGCGCGAGGCGAAAAGGTACTCAGCCTCTGATAGGCTGGAAGAAAATTCGAATACCATGGCCGCACGCGGCCAATACTTTTAAAAGTTGAGGTTTGAAATGCAGGTTTATTACGATAAAGATTGTGATCTTTCCATCATCCAGGGCAAGAAGGTTGCCATCCTTGGTTTTGGTTCCCAGGGCCACGCTCACGCGTGCAACCTGAAAGATTCAGGCGTAGACGTTGTTGTTGGCCTGCGTGCGGGTTCTTCTTCCATCGCCAAAGCTGAAGCCTATGGCCTGAAGACCAGCGACGTAGCCTCTGCCGTTGCTTCTGCCGACGTTGTTATGGTTCTGACTCCGGACGAGTTCCAGGCTGAGCTGTACCGCGACGAAATCGAGCCGAACCTGAAGCAGGGTGCCACTCTGGCCTTCGCTCACGGTTTTGCTATCCACTACAACCAGATCGTTCCCCGTAAAGATCTGGACGTGATCATGGTTGCTCCGAAGGCGCCGGGCCACACGGTACGCACTGAGTTCACCAAAGGCGGTGGTATTCCTGACCTGATCGCGATCTTCCAGGACGCATCCGGTAACGCCAAGAACGTTGCTTTGTCCTACGCCAGCGGCGTGGGCGGTGGTCGTACCGGTATCATCGAAACTACGTTCAAAGACGAAACTGAAACCGACCTGTTCGGTGAGCAGGCTGTTCTTTGTGGTGGTGCGGTTGAGCTGGTTAAAGCTGGCTTCGAAACCCTGACCGAAGCGGGTTACGCTCCGGAAATGGCGTACTTCGAATGTCTGCACGAGCTGAAGCTGATCGTTGACCTGATGTACGAAGGCGGCATCGCCAACATGAACTACTCCATCTCTAACAACGCTGAATACGGCGAATACGTAACCGGCCCAGAGGTGATCAACGACGAGTCTCGCGCAGCCATGCGTAACGCTCTAAAGCGCATCCAGAGTGGCGAATACGCCAAGATGTTCATCTCTGAAGGCGCTCTGAACTACCCGTCAATGACTGCGCGTCGTCGTGAAAACGCCGCTCACGAAATTGAAGTGGTTGGTGAGAAGCTGCGCTCCATGATGCCATGGATCTCCGCGAACAAAATCGTGGACAAAGATAAGAACTGATCCGGAATTTCCGGTACGGTTTGAAAGCGCGGCCCTAGTGGCCGCGTTTTTCGTATATACTCCGCACAAATGCTTTCCGGAGTTGAAGGAATGACAGAACAGAATACATCGATACACAAGACTGACCCTCATCTTGCTGCTGAAGCGGAAATCGAGGCAGGAGAAGTTGTAGAAGAAGAAGTGGTTGAGGGCGCGAAAGTGAGGCGCAAAGGTATCTTTTTACTGCCCAACGCACTGACCACCGCGTCGTTATTTTCAGGATTTTACGCGATCGTCTCTGCCTCGAACGGAGTGTTCGATAACGCCGCCATTGCCATTTTTGTGTCCATGATTCTGGACGGGCTCGATGGTCGTGTTGCGCGTATGACCAATACCCAAAGCAAGTTCGGTGAAGAATACGACAGCTTGGCGGATATGGTGGCCTTCGGAGTTGCTCCGGGCTTGGTAGCCTTTTTCTGGTTGCTAAACGGAATGGGCAAATTAGGCTGGGCGGTCACCTTCATATATGTGGCTGGCGCAGCCCTGCGTTTGGCGCGTTTTAATACCCAGATTGGCTCGGTTGATAAGAAGTACTTTGTTGGCTTGGCGAGTCCCGCTGCCGCCGCCTGTGTGGCAGGCTTGGTGTGGAGTTTTCACACGTTCGAACCGGCCGTTTGGCTAACGGCGCTCACCATGATCGTTGTGGGCGGGACCGGCGTGTTGATGGTCAGCAATATTCTGTACCGTAGCTTCAAAGATCTGGATCTGCGGGGCAGGGTGCCTTTTGCAGCCATTCTTCTGGTAGTGCTCATCTTTGTGGTGATTGCACTGGATCCGGCGACTGTGTTGTTCTCGGCCTTTTTGATTTATGCGGCCTCCGGCCCGGTGCGAGCGTTGTTCCGCCGGAAGGGTAAGCGCACTTAATTGATCAATCATTCCCGCCCAGTGTCATTGGGCGGGAATTTCTCCGGAAAAGTGTGGTCTACTGATAGAACCACGACATCTGGAGCCTTCCAATGCATTTCAAGAAACGCCCTTCCTGGGCTATCTCCGAATCCGAAGTCACGCCTGAGTCTGTCTACCTGAATCGCCGCAAGTTTATGTCGGGCGTTGCTGTATCAGCCGCTGCTTTAGCTGCCCCCGGGCTTGTGTTGGCGAACTCACAGGACAAACTGGCCGCCTTGGATTATAAGAAGGCTGACCAGTACGCGCCCAACGAAGACCTTACGCCGTATAAAGACGTGATCCGTTACAACAATTTCTACGAATTTGGGCCGGGGAAGGAGGATCCTTCCCGACATGCTGACCAGTTGGTGGTTGAACCCTGGTCTATCGACGTTGAAGGAGAGTGCGCCCGGCCTGGCCGTTACCCATTGGACGATCTGTTAAAGCCGCAGAGCTATCAAGAGCGTATATACCGATTGCGGTGTGTAGAAGCTTGGTCGATGGTGATTCCTTGGGTCGGTGTTCCGCTGGCGGATGTGTTAAAGCAATTAGAGCCGACATCTAAGGCAAAGTACGTCTATTTTGAGACGCTTGAGCGCCCGGAGCAGATGCCTGGCCAGAGATCGTTGTTCAGCACGATCGATTGGCCCTATCGGGAAGGGTTGCGGATGGACGAAGCCATGAATGAGTTGTCGTTCCTGGCAGTCGGTTTGTATGGTCGTGAGCTGCCGAATCAGAACGGTGCCCCCATTCGTTTGGTAGTGCCATGGAAATACGGCTTCAAAAGCATCAAGTCGATTGTACGGATCCGGTTTATGGAGCAGCGGCCAAAAACCAGTTGGGAGATGATCGCTCCGAACGAATATGGTTTTTACGCGAATGTGAATCCGGACGTAGATCATCCACGCTGGAGTCAAAAACGAGAGCGCAGGCTGCCGTCGGGCATCTTCAGCCCGAATTGGCGGAAAACAGAGAAATTCAATGGCTATGGTGAGCAGGTGGCCCACCTATACAAGGGTATGGATTTGGCGAAGTTTTATTGATGTTGGCTAATTGGAGTAAAGCAGCCACGCTGCGTGTGGTGAAGGTCGGGCTTTTTCTTGCGGCTTTGATTCCGTTGTTTATTTTGATCCAGCGCATTGTGGTTGGGGATTTAGGCCCTGATCCAGGTCAGGCGATCACGGAAGGTTTGGGTAAGGCTGCGTTCCAGTTGTTATTGGCGACATTGTTTGTGACGCCTTTACGCAAACTGACCGGTTGGGCGGGATGGATTCGTTGCAGGCGAATGCTTGGGTTGTTTGCTTTCTTCTATGCCGTGTTGCATGTGATGGCTTTCTTGCAGTTGATTCTAGGGTGGGGCGATTTGTGGGCAACCTTCACCCGTCGCCCTTACATCATCATGGGTGCCGCGGGATTTATTTTGCTGGTGCCGTTGGCGCTGACCTCAACCCAAAAGATGATGAAACGAATGGGGCGAGGCTGGAAGCCGTTGCATCGCCTTATCTATCCTTCTTCTATCTTTGTATGGCTCCATTTTCTCTGGCAAGCAAGAAGTGACGTGTTGGAAATGGTGATTTACGGCGTTGTGTTGATGCTTTTGTTGTTGGTCCGAGTGTATTGGTTTGGGGTGTCTTCGCTGGTGCCGTTAAAAAAGGCCTGAATTCGACTGTTATTTGAACGTTCTGTTGGTCTTTTGCGCAGGCGAGTAGGTGGAAACCGAAGTGTGAACAGTTTTCTTCAGAAAGCCTGTTGACTCCTTAGCTGGGCTCTGTAGAATGCGCATCTCGCTTGAGGGGCTAGCCACTAAGAACGGCCAGCACCGAAGCGGTAACTGCTTGAAAGTTCTGAAGAAAACGTTTTAAAGATTCTTCAAAAAGCAGTTGACAAGGTGGCGGTTCAGTGTAGAATGCGCACCACGATTTAGCAGTAACGTCGGTGAGTTTTTCGGCCGTTTTCGAAGACGAAAACAGCGGTTAAAATTAACGGTTGACAAGGTGGCGAGACGATGTATAATTCGCGGCCTTGATTGAGCAGCAGCTCAAACGCTCTTTAAAAAGTTGACCAAGTAATTCGTGTGGGCGCTGGCCGA